>NZ_LZMB01000579.1 GCF_001673555.1 Mycobacterium sp. 1165178.9
GCGAAAGCCGGGGCGCACAGCGCCGGTGACCCGGGGCCGGACGTCCAGTAGCGAACAACGGAAAACGGGCGGTAGTCGATCTCGGACTACCGCCCGTTTTCGCTGCCCCCTACACTGACCGTTGTCATCGACGTGTAACGGAATCTGGTGAAAATCCAGAACGGTCGCGCCACTGTCAAAAGTCAGACCCGATGCTCGTCATACCCAGCGGGGACGCGTTATCCCCAGAAGGAGTCGATTGTGTCCCACCCGCAGCTAACCGGGAGCCGCACCCGATCGGTCGACCTGTCCGCGGCGCGCACCGCACTCTGGTTGGCGGCGACCGTCTTCCTCGCGTTGCTGGCGCTGTACTTCGTCGGCGTCGACCAGGGGGCCGTCTCGCTGTTCGGCAGCGATTCGCACGTGCACGAGTTCATGCACGACGCACGGCACCTACTCGGCTTCCCCTGCCACTGACCGCGCCTCGTGGAGAAACGCCTAATCGGGGGCGGTCTTTTGGCGGGTGCTGTCGGCGCGGTGCTGGCGTTCGTTTTCGCCCGCGTGTGCGCCGAGCCCGTCATTGGTCGCGCGATCTCCTTTGAAGAAGGCCGCACCGACGCCGAGAACGCCCGCGGCGTGCACGAGCACGGCGCGGAGTTGTTCACCCGCGGCGTGCAATCGGGCCCCGGGCTGGGATTCGGTGTGCTGATCTTCGGCCTCGCGATGGGAGCGCTGTTCGCCGTGCTGTTCAGCGTCGTGCATGGGCGGGTCGAAGTGGCCCAGCCACAGCGGCTTTCGCTGCTGTTGGCGGCCGGCGCGTTCGGGGCGGTGTACGTGGTGCCGTTCGTGAAATACCCGCCGAACCCACCGGCCGTCGGGCAGGCCGACACGATCGGAGCGCGCACCGGCTGGTACCTGGTGATGGTGCTGTTGTCGGTGGTGCTGGCGATCGGTGCGGTATGGCTGGCGCGGCGGCTCGCCCCCCGGTTCGGGGCGTGGAACGCGGGACTGCTGGCGACCGGAGCGTATCTGGTGGTGATCGTGGTGGTGGCGGTGCTGCTGCCGACCGTGAACGAGACACCCGAACCGCTGCGCGACGCCGCGGGGACGATCATCTATCCGGGATTTCCCGCCGACGTCCTCTACGAGTTCAGGTTGCTGTCGCTGGCCACACAGCTGGTGCTGTGGGCGGCCATCGGTCTGGTGTTCGCGACGATCAGCGGACGGCTGCTTGCGGTGCGGACGCGGCAGGCGTCGAGTATCGCGGCGTGACCGGGGTCGTCCGGCTTACCCTGCTCTCGCATGGCATGACGGACGCCATGGCGGACGGGCGTTTTCCCGCCGACGAACGGCTCAACGCGATCGGCCGCCGCCAGGTTGAGGCGCTGGAAGTCGTCGCCGCTGCCGCGCAGCGGTGGCTGTCCGGACCCGAGCAGCGCACCCTGCAGACCGCGAAACTGCTTGGCCTGCAATCTCAAACCGAGCCGCAATTGGCCGACCTCGACTGTGGGCGCTGGCGCGGCGAGGCGCTTGCGGGCCTGCCACCGGATGAACTCGAGGCTTGGCTGAGCCAACCGGGCGCCGCACCGCACGGCGGCGAGTCGATCGCCGACCTGATCTTCAGGGTTGCGCGGTGGCTGGAGTCGTTGACCGCCAACCCATTACGTACGGTGGCCGTGACGCACCCGGCGGTGATCCGGGCTGCGATCGTGGCGGCCCTGGACATCACGCCGGCGTCGTTTTGGCGGATCGATGTCCGGCCGGCCAGCCGCGTCGTGATGCACTTCCGGGAAGGCCGTTGGGCGTTGCGCTTGTAAACGTCAGCGCGGGGCGATCAGCGCGAAGGCCTGCTTGGCGATTTTCAGCATCCATCCGGTCACCGTCGGCCCGTGATCGCGCGGCCAGTTCAGCTGAAAGCTCACCACCCATGGCTGCTGCGCCTTATCGACGGCATACCAGCTGAACGTCAGATCACCCGGCAGGCCACCGGCTTTCGCGCCGATATACGGCCAGACGTTGTGGTCGAGCTGGATACCCGCGACCGCGGAGAGGATCTCGCGCACCGGCGCGGCCTTGCCGACCGCGTCGGCCTGCAGCGCCGCATGGACCCGACAGATGTCCTCGGCGTTGCCGTACCACTCCGCACCGTAGGAGGACGCCGGCGAGTGGGCCCGCATGGGATCCGGGTCATACGGCGTCGAATTCGCCTGCTTCAGCAGCTGCGCGCGGACTTGCGGCGATCCGTGTTCCCATTGGCTGCGCAGGTCCGGCCTGCCCCAGCCGACGGAGAACAACTCGTACATGGTGGGGAATGGGGTCATGCTGGCGGGGTCGTGATGGCCCGCTGTGACCAGCGCTTCGGAGATGGCGTGCGTGCCCATCTTCTCGATCAGCAGGTCGGTCGCCATGTTGTCACTGGTGGCGATCATCTTCTCGGCGGCGGTGCGCACCGAAACGTGCGCTCCGGCAGGCAAAGCCAGCCCCGACGAGCCGACCGCCCGGCTCTTGTCGGTGACCGTCAGCTGGTCATCCCAGGATACCGTCCCGTCCTTGATCGCGCCCGCCAGCGCGTGCAACACATACAGCTTGAAAATCGATGCCAGCGGCAAGGATTCGTGTGTATTGGTGCCGGCCATCGGGTCGCAATGCCCGTCGTTCACCTTGGCGACCTGATAGGAGTAGCGCGCACCGGTCTTGCCCAGCGCCGCGTCGATGTCGTGCCACGAGCCGATGGTGGGCGCCTGGGTGTCGAGATCGAAGTGATCCACCCAACCGCCGTCGTCGGTGTGGATCCGGATGTCCTGTCGGGCGCCGTAGGAAGAGGTCAGGTGCAGGGTCGCCACGCTCGCGCCGAGGTCGACGCCGTCGAGCGTGAACGGACGGTCCCACCACAGCGCCTCCATGGTGGTTTCCACCGACTCGACCTTGTCGGGCGCGGCGAGCGTGCCAACCCCGACCGGGCCGATGGGCCAGTCCGAGTTGAGCATGTCCAGCGTCTGCTGGGCCCTGATCCCGGGCGGGGTGCGGGTATCGATCTGCCGTCCCGGATTCGCCGCGTTCGCCTGCGGGGAGGGGTTGGGGGCGCAACCGGGCGCCAATGTCACTACCAGTGCGGCGGCCGCGCTCAGCGCCCACGCGCGGCGCCTGGCCGATAACCGGCTAGCCAGCCTGCTTGTTGCCGGCAACGTCCATCACAACCTCGAATTCCAGCAGCGAGGCCCCGGTCGCCACCGGCTTCGCCCGCTCTCCAGAGTGCGCTTCGATGGCAGGCCCCTGCGCCCACGCCTGGAATGCCTCTTCGGACTCCCACTGGGTCACCACGAAGTAGCGGTTCTCGCCCTTGATCGGGCGGAGCAGCTGAAAGCCGAGGAAGCCGGGCTGGTTGTCGACGGCGTGCGCCCGGTGGGCGAATCGCTTCTCCAGCTCCGGGCCGGCGTCGGCGGGTACTTCGATTGCGTTGATCTTCACCACTGGCGACATGCCGCTAGGCTACCTCGCCCCTCCCCGTGCCCGGGCCCAGGGCGGTGCACGCAAGATGGTGCTATGCCCAGCCATCTGTTGACTTGCCACGGGGGAGAGGGCGCGCCGCTGGTGCTGTTACACGGCCTGATGGGACGGGGGACCACCTGGCCGCGGCAACTGCCGTGGCTGACCCGGCTGAGCACCGTCTACACCTACGACGCGCCGTGGCATCGGGGCCGCGACGTCGAAGATCCGTACCCCATCAGCACCGAACGGTTCGTGGCCGACCTGGCCGACGTGGTGGGCACGCTGGAGGTTCCGGTCAGGATAGTCGGGCATTCGATGGGCGCCCTGCACGCATGGTGCATGGCCGCCGAGCGGCCAGAGCTGGTCTCCGCGCTCGTGCTCGAGGACATGGCGCCGGACTTCCGCGGCCGCACCACGGGGCCCTGGGAACCGTGGCTGCACGCCCTGCCCGTCGAATTCGGCTCCGCCGAACAGGTTTTCGCAGAATTCGGGCCGATCGCCGGCCAGTACTTCCTGGAGGCGTTCGACCGCACCGAAACCGGCTGGCGGCTGCACGGTCACACCGCACGGTGGATCGAGATCGCCGCCGAATGGGGCACGCGGGACTACTGGACCCAGTGGCGCGCGGTGCGTTGCCCCGCACTGCTGATCGAGGCCGGGAATTCGGTCACCCCGCCGGGGCAGATGCAAGAGATGGCCGAAACCGGCTTCACGACAACATATTTGAAGGTCCCGGAAGCCGGTCACCTGATTCACGACGAGGCGCCCCAGCTGTACCGCGACGCGGTCGAGGCGTTTCTGGCGGCGCCGCGCTCGCCGGCCTGACGGGCTACTCCTCACCGGCCAGCGCGAACCGGCCGTCCCGCGTCTGCGTCACCAAGCCATCGGCAAGCAGCGAATACAGCGCCCGGTCGCGCTGTGCGGTGTCGGTCAGCCACGCCACGTCCAGGTCGGCGCGGGTCACCGGAGAATCGTGGGCGCGCAACACATCCATCAGCCGGCCGCGAACCTGACGGTCCGTCCCGGCGTAGGTCTGAACCCGGCGTGCCGGGCCCTGCGCGGGCGGGTAACCGGCGTGCCGCCACGCGCATCGGCCCAGCGGGCACAGCCCACAGCGCGGCGCGCGCGCCGTACACACCGTCGCGCCGAGTTCCATCAGCGCGACGGAGAACTTCGGTGCGGTTCCGTCCTCGGGCAGCAGCGCCGACACGTCGGCGTGGTCGCGCGTCGCGGACGGTGCGCCCGCGTCGGCCAGGCCATGCACCGCCCGGGCCATCACCCGGCGCACGTTGGTGTCCACCACCGGTACCGTCTGGCCATACGCGAAGCAAGCGATCGCGCGGGCGGTGTAGCTACCGACTCCCGGCAGGGTCAGCAGGGTGTCGACGTCCTCGGGAACCCGGTCGCCGTGATCGCGCGCGATCACGATTGCGCACTCGTGCAACCGCTTGGCCCGTCGGGGGTAGCCCAGCTTGCCCCAGGCGCGCAGCACGTCCGCGGCGCTGGCGGCGGCCGTCGCCGACGCCGTCGGCCAGCGCCGCACCCAATCCGTCCAGATCGGCAGCACCCGCGATACCGGCGTCTGCTGAAGCATGAATTCGCTCACCAGGATCTGCCAGGCGCTCACCCCGGGTTCGCGCCACGGCAGATCGCGGCGCGAACTTTCGTACCAGTGAACAAGATTGGTGACGGATATGAAATCGGGGCCCGCAACCGGCGAATGCGGCATGATGTCAGCCATGCCTAACACCAGTCCGGTAACCGCGTGGAAGTCACTCAAAGAGGGTAACGAGCGATTCGTCGCGGGTGAGCCGCAGCATCCTAGCCAAAGTGTTGAGCATCGAGCGAGCCTGGCCGGGGGTCAGAGCCCCAGCGCGGTCGTGTTCGGCTGCGCCGACAGCCGCGTGGCCGCCGAGCTCATCTTCGATCAGGGCTTGGGTGACATGTTCGTGGTGCGCACCGCCGGGCAGGCCATCGATTCGGCGGTGCTGGGCTCCATCGAGTTCGCCGTGGCGGTGCTGAACGTACCGCTCATCGTCGTGCTGGGTCACGACAGCTGCGGCGCCGTCAAGGCGGCGCTGGCCGCGATCGACGATGGCACGATACCGGGCGGTTTCGTGCGCGACGTGGTGGAACGCGTGGCCCCATCGATCCTGATGGGGCGGCGCGAGGGCCTCAGCCGCGTCGACGAGTTTGAGAAGCGGCACGTGTGCGAAACCGTTGCGCAACTGACGTCTCGGTCGGCGATCATCGCCGAGCGGGTGGCCGCGGGCACCGTCGCGGTGGCGGGGGTCACCTACCACCTTGCGGACGGGCGGGCGGAGTTGTGCGACCACGCCGGGGACATAGGCGAATAGCGCTCAACATTGCGCCCGTGGGTGGCGTTCCTCAGCGCCACTACACGCCGGTTGCCCAGCAAACCTGGCGACACGCCGAGGCGGGTCAGCCGAATCGATGTGACCTGGGCCTACGCTGCGAACGTGCTCGATCTGGAACCGCGTGGCCCGCTACCCACCGAGATCTATTGGCGGCGCAGAGGCCTGGCCATTGGTATCGCGGTCGTCGTGATCGGGATAGTGGCCGCCGTCGTCATCGCGTTCATGGGACATAACGCGGGAGCCAAGCCCGCCAGCGCCGACAAAGCCACCGCCGCTCAGAACAAGCCGGTATCGCCCGCGCCGCAGGCGCCCCCACCCCCGGGTTCCGAGGGTCCCGCTCCGGTTGTGCCGCCGGCGCAGGGGCAGAACCCCGAGACCCCGACCCCCACCGCCGCGGTGCAGCCGCCACCGATCCTGAAGGAGGGCGACGACTGCCCCGATTCGACGCTGGCGGTCAAGGGCCTGACCAACGCGCCGCAGTACTTCATCGGTGACCAGCCCAAGTTCACCATGGTCGTCACCAATATCGGGCTGGTGGCCTGCAAGCGCGACGTCGGCGCCGCGGTGCTGGCTGCCTACGTCTATTCGCTGGACAACAAGCGGCTGTGGTCGAACCTGGATTGCGCCCCGTCCAACGAGACGCTGATCAAAACCTTCACACCGGGCGAGCAGGTCACCACCGCGGTGACGTGGACGGGAATGGGTTCGGCCCCGCACTGCCCGCTACCGCGGCCGGCGATCGGGCCGGGCACCTACAACCTCGTCGTGCAGCTGGGCAATCTGCGCTCGATGCCGGTCCCCTTCATCTTGAACCAGCCGCCACCGCCGCCGGGTCCGGTGCCCGGACCGGGCCAACCCGGCGCCGTGCCCCAGCCGGAGGCGCCGCCGGTGCCCGCGCCGCCGGCCGGCTAAGGCCACCCACCTCAGCGCGCACCTAATTCAATGAGTCGGTGATCGTCGACTCGGCCAGCTGCGACAGCCCTTCCCGCACATGGCGGGCCCACATCGCGCCGATGCCGTCGACCGACTGCAGGTCGGTGGCGCTCGCTGCGAGCACGTTCTGCAGCGTCCCGAATGAGCGAACCAGTAGGTCGGCGTGGGCGAACTGCAGCCGGGGAATGCCGGCCAGCGCACGGTAGCCGCGCGGGCTGACCGCCGAATCCTGCGCCTCGGTGGTCGTCGGATACCCGAAAACCTTTGCCAGAATGGTGAAGTCGAGCAGCTCGGTATCGGACAGCGCGTCCAGCTCGTCGAGCGTGGCCGACACCGGCGCCTCGGACAGCGGCTCCGGGCTGGCGTGATAGTCGCGCACGATCAGTTCGCGGGCATCCTCGTTGCCGCCCAGCAGTTCGTCGAGCTGCAGGCGCAGTTGGCGGCCGTCGGTGCCCAGTTCCACCACGTCGTTGTCGATCACCTCGCCGATCCGGCGGACCAACTCGAGCCGCTGCACCACGGTCAGGACGTCACGCAGGGTGACGAAGTCCTCGATCTCGGCGCGCGAGAGCTGCCTGCTGACCTCGTCGAGCCGGATCTTGTAGCGCTCCAGGGTGGCGATAGCCTGGTTGGCCCTCGACAGGATGGTCGCCGAGTCGGCGACCACGTGGCGCTCGCCGCCCACGTACACCGTCACGATGTTCATCGAGTGGCTCACCGAGATCACGGGGTAGCCGGTCTGGATCGCGGCCCGCTCCGCGGAGCGGTGCCGCGTTCCGGACTCGTCGGTTGCGATCGACGGATCCGGTACCAGCTGCACGTTGGCCCGGACGATGCGGCTGCCGTCGGTGGACAGCACCACGGCGCCGTCCATCTTCGCCAGCTCGCGCAGCCGGGTGGGGGCGTAGCGCACATCCAGAGCGAACCCGCCGTCGCAGATGGCCTCGACGGCCTCGTCGTTGCCGAGCACGATCAGCGCGCCGGTACGCCCACGCAGGATGCGTTCCAGGCCGTCACGCAGCCCGGTGCCCGGAGCCAGGCGGGCTACAGTCTCACGCAGCGTCGGACGAGTCACAAAAGGTCATTCTTCAGGCCGAACGCGCGATGCGTCTAGCGATCGCGAGTTTGCGGGCGCTTCGCCGCGGTGGCCGGCGATGTCGATCATGTGCTCCAGCGCCGCCACGATGGTGGGTGCGCGCAGCGCGCGCATCCCCTTCGGCACGATCTCGCGCCGGGGATCGTCCCCGTCGGGGATGAGCGCGATGCGAAACCCCTGGCGCGCGGCTTCGGCCAGGCGCCGCTCCATGCCGCTGACCCGCCGGAGGTCTCCGGCCAAGCCGACCTCGCCGATCATCACGGCCGTGGTGGGCAGCGGCAGGTCCGCGAGCGCGGAGGCCAGTGCGACGGCGACCGCCAGGTCCGACGACGGGTCGGTCAGCCGCATGCCGCCGACCGTGGACAGGTAGATGTCGTTGGCGGCGACGGGCAACCTGGCGTGCTTTTCCAGCACCGCGGTGATCATCGCGGCCCGCGATTGGTCGATGCCGCTGACCGCGCGGCGCGGCGAGCCGCCCGCCGGCGTGGCAAGCAGTGCCTGCACCTCACCGATGAGCGGCCGCTTCCCGTCGAGCGTCACCGTGATCGCGGTGCCGGGAACCGGGGCCGGGCGCTGATCCAGGAACAGGTTCGACGGGTCGGCGACGCCCTCGATCCCGTTGTCGTGCAACAGGAAACACCCGACCTCGTCGGCGGCCCCGAACCTGTTCTTGATCCCCCGGACCATGCGCAGCGAGCCGTTGCGGTCGCCCTCGAAGTGCAGCACCACATCGACCAGATGTTCTAAGGACCGCGGGCCCGCGATGGCCCCGTCCTTGGTGACGTGCCCGACCAGGATCAGCGCGACCCCATTGGTTTTGGCCGCCGCGGTCAGCGCCGACGTGACCGCGCGCACCTGCGTGACGCCGCCGGCCACCCCGTCGGCCTCGGTGGTCGACATGGTCTGCACCGAGTCCACGATCACCAGCGCGGGCTTGACGGTGGCGATGTGCTCGAGCACGGTGTGCAGATTCGATTCGGCGGCCAGATAAAGTTCGTCGCTGCCGCAGCCGATGCGGTCGGCGCGCAGCCGGATCTGGCCCGCGGACTCCTCACCGGAGATGTATAGCGCTCGGCGGCCGGATCGCGCCCAGCGATGGGCGACCTCGAGGAGCAGCGTCGACTTACCCACACCAGGATCGCCGGCCAGCAGGGTGACCGAGCCGGGCACCACGCCGCCGCCGAGCACCCGGTCGAGTTCGTCTACACCCGTCGAGCGGTGCCGGCTGGCATTGGGCTCGACGGAGGTGATGGGCACGGCCGGCGAGGCCATCGCCAGGCCGCTACGACGGCCGCTGACCGCACTGAGAACCGGGACCTCGTCAACGGTGCCCCAGGTGCCGCACTCGAGGCAGCGGCCCACCCACTTCGCGGTGACATGCCGGCATTCCGAACACCGGTACTGGGAGCGCGCTGTTGCCACGCCATGACGGTATCGAGCCGCTACGACAAGCCCGCGTCACGACAGGCGGTTACCCCGCTTGGTTTTCCTGCGGCGGCTTCAGCCCGGCCGAAATGGGCACGGCGACGGTGGCCTGCCCGGCTTTCTCGAAGTTGAAGGTGAAGTTGTAGGTGAGGCCGTTGGAGATGGGCTTGGCCAGGTTGACCGTCGCCTTGGCCGCCGCGGTGTTGGAACCGACCGGACCCGGTGCCACCTTCTCGCCCTCCGGGGTGCCGACGAACAGCGATCCGCCGGCGGGCAGTCGAGCGTCGCCGCTGATCGTCACCGTGCCGATGTCGCTGGTGATGCCGACCAGCCTGTCGGCGGTCGTCGCCGACTGGTTGACGGCGACCAGCACGAGGTCCACGGTCCGGCCCGGCTGCAGGTAGTCGCCGGTTTGGCTGGCCTGGATCCGAATGTTGCGCAGCGCCACGTTGTTGAACGTGACCTTATTGCCGTTGATGGCGGGCTCCTGGACCGCCATCTGGGAGACCTGACCGGCTCCGCAACCGGTGAGCGAAGCGGCCAGGACGGCCAGCGCGCCGGCGACGGCGAGCGCGGGCAGGCCGAGGCGGATCTTGAAGCGGTTCACTCTCTCAAGCCTCCTGCTGAGCCGGTTCGACTAATGCAACTATGCACAGTAGTAGCAAGGCCTGGCGCGCGATAGCGCGGGGCGCCAGACCTGCGCAGTAGCACGGAAAGAGCTGTTTTCAAGGCCGCCGCCGGGCGGCTCCGGGAGCGTTGGTAAGGTGCTGCACTGCACGACTTGATCCGCATGTCAACCCCTAATCTTCGCGTGTTGTGCCCCTGACCTGCATCGTTGCTTCGCGCGTAGTTAGGTGGCCGTGTTAGGATGAAGTAACGAAAGGGGCTCGAATCAGATGATCTTCAAGGTCGGCGACACCGTTGTTTACCCTCATCACGGTGCTGCGTTAGTCGAGGCGATCGAAACCCGCACCATCAAAGGGGAGCAAAAAGAGTATCTCGTCTTGAAGGTGGCGCAGGGCGACCTGACCGTTCGAGTTCCCGCTGACAACGCTGAGTACGTCGGTGTCCGCGACGTCGTCGGACAAGAAGGTCTCGACAAGGTCTTCCAGGTGCTGCGCGCGCCGCACACCGAAGAGCCGACGAACTGGTCACGCCGCTACAAGGCCAATCTCGAAAAGCTTGCGTCCGGCGATGTCAACAAGGTCGCCGAGGTAGTCCGCGACCTGTGGCGTCGCGACCAGGAGCGTGGTCTGTCGGCCGGCGAGAAGCGGATGCTGGCCAAGGCCCGCCAGATTCTGGTCGGCGAGTTGGCGCTGGCCGAAAGCACCGACGACGCCAAGGCGGAGACCATCCTCGACGAGGTTCTGGCCGCCGCTTCCTGAAGGTCCTGACACTCGGTGGCCCCGGAGACGGGCACCTCAGGCAAAGTAGTCGCAGTCGTCCCCGCCGCAGGGTTGGGTGAACGACTCGCCGCGGGAATTCCCAAGGCATTTTGTTTGGTCGACGGCCGCACGCTGCTGCAGCGCGCCGTCGCCGGTCTGCTGGAATCCGGGGTCGTCGATCATGTCGTGGTTGCGGTCCCCGCCGACCGTATCGGCGAGGCCAAGCGGCTCCTGGGCGATCACGTGGGCACCGGAATGGTCACCGTCGTCACGGGTGGCCCGGACCGCACCGAATCCGTCAACCTGGCCCTGGCGGCCCTGCCCGCGGGGTCTGAGTACGTGCTGGTACACGACGCCGCGCGGGCGCTGACGCCCCCGGCGCTGATCACCCGCGTGGTGGCGGCGCTGCGCGCCGGTCACGACGCCGTTGTGCCCGCGCTGCGCCTGCATGACACCATCAAGGCCGTGGACGCCAACGGGGTGGTCCTGGGGACGCCGGAGCGCGCCGGCCTGCGCGCCGTGCAGACTCCGCAGGGCTTCGCGACCGATCTGCTGTCCCGTGCCTACCGCGCCGGGGCCGGGAAGCCCGGTTTCACCGACGACGCGTCACTGGTCGAGCACGTCGGCGGCCAGGTCCAGGTAGTCGAGGGCGATCCGCTCGCTTTCAAGATCACCACCCAGCTCGATTTGTTGCTGGCCGAGACCGTGGTCCGCGGGTGAACGCGCCGGATCCCTTTCCACGGGTCGGACTCGGCGTCGACGTGCACCCGATCGAACCCGGGCGGCCGTGCTGGCTGCTGGGTCTGCTCTTTGCCGACGCCGACGGCTGTGCCGGACATTCCGACGGCGACGTCGGGGCGCACGCGCTGTGCGACGCGGTGTTGTCGGCGGCCGGGCTGGGCGACGTGGGCGCGGTATTCGGGGTCGACGATCCGCGCTGGAAGGGCGTCAGTGGTGCCGACATGCTCCGCCATGTCGCCGATCTGACGTCGCATCAAGGCTTTCGGATCGGCAACGCCGCCGTACAGGTCATCGGCAATCGGCCGAAGGTCGGTCCACGCCGCGACGAGGCGCAGCGGGTGCTCTCGGAATTGCTGGGCGCGCCCGTCTCCGTCTCGGCGACGACGACCGACGGGTTGGGGCTGACCGGACGCGGTGAGGGCATCGCCGCCATCGCCACCGCGCTGGTGATCGCCACCCGCTAAGGCCGCGCAGCGCCGGGCGCCGGGAATGTACCCGGTAAGCTGGCACGTCGTGACCGATGACGCCCGCTTGCGGCTACACGACACGGCAGCCGGTGCCGTGCGTGATTTCATTCCGTTGCGCGAGGGTCACGTCTCCATTTACCTGTGTGGCGCCACCGTCCAGGGCCTGCCGCACATCGGCCATGTCCGCAGTGGGGTGGCCTTCGACATCCTGCGCCGCTGGCTGATCGCCCGGGGCTGCGACGTCGCCTTCGTCCGCAACGTCACCGACATCGAAGACAAAATTCTGGCGAAAGCGGCGGCCGCGGGTCGGCCGTGGTGGGAGTGGGCGGCCACGTACGAGCGCGCCTTCAGCGCCGCCTATGACGCACTGGACGTGCTGCCGCCGTCGGCCGAGCCGCGAGCCACCGGGCACATCACCCAGATGGTCGAATTAATGGAACGGCTGATCGAAACCGATCACGCCTACGCCGCCGGCGGTGACGTCTACTTCAACGTGCTCAGCTATCCCGAATACGGGCAGCTGTCCGGGCACAAGATCGACGACGTCCATCAGGGCGAGGGCGTCGCGACCTGCAAACGCGATCAGCGCGACTTCACCCTGTGGAAGGGCGAAAAGCCCGGCGAGCCGTCGTGGCCCTCGCCGTGGGGACGAGGGCGCCCTGGCTGGCACCTGGAATGCTCGGCGATGGCCCGCACCTATCTCGGCCCGGAATTCGACATCCATTGCGGTGGAATGGACTTGGTCTTTCCGCACCACGAAAACGAGATCGCCCAGAGCCGCGCCGCCGGCGACGGATTCGCTCGCTACTGGCTGCACAACGGCTGGGTGACCATGGGCGGCGAGAAGATGAGCAAATCGCTGGGCAACGTGCTGGCGATACCGGCGTTGCTGCAGCGCGTGCGCGCCGCCGAACTGCGCTACTACCTGGGCAGCGCCCACTACCGGTCGATGCTGGAATTCTCCGAGGTCGCCCTGCAGGACGCGGTGAAAGCCTATGTCGGCGTTGAGGAGTTCCTGCATCGAGTGCGGGTGCGGGTGGGTGGCGTCGAGCCCGGGCAGTGGACGCGGAAGTTCGCCGAGGCCCTCAACGACGACCTGGCCGTGCCGGCCGCGCTGGCCGAAGTGCACGCCTCCCGTGCGGAAGGCAACCGGGCCCTGGACTCCGGCGACCACGAAGGCGCGCTGCAACATGCCGGCGCGATCCGCGCGATGATGGGCATCCTGGGTTGCGACCCCCTCGACGAACGCTGGGAAACCCGCGACGAGACGTCGGCGGCGCTGGCCGCCGTCGACGTGCTGGTCCAGACGGAGCTGGAGAACCGGCAAAAGGCGCGCGAGGAACGCAATTGGGCGCTCGCCGACGAGATCCGCGACCGGCTCAAGTACGCCGGCATCGAGGTCACCGACACCGCCGACGGCCCGCAGTGGGAGCTTTTGGCCCACGATGAAAAACGCGACAAGTAGATGGCCGGCAACTCGCGTCGCCGTGGGGCGATTCGAAAAGAGGGCACCAAGAAGGGCCCCACCGTCGGTTCGGGGGGTCAGCGCCGCCGCGGCCTGGAGGGACGTGGCCCCACCCCGCCCGCGCATATGCGCCCCAACCATCCGGCCGCCAAGCGCGCCAAGGCCCAGGCCCGTCGGCCGGCGCGGGGCCGCACCGACGAATCCGAGACGGTACTGGGCCGCAACCCGGTGCTGGAGTGCCTGCGTGCCGGGGTGCCGGCAACCGCGCTCTACGTGGCGCTGGGCACCGAAGCCGATGAGCGTCTCACCGAATCCGTAACCCGCGCAGCCGATTTGGGAATCTCCATCCTCGAGGTGCCGCGCACCGATTTGGACCGGATGACCAGCAACCATCTGCATCAGGGGATCGCGTTGCAGGTGCCGCCCTATGACTACGCCCACCCCGACGATCTGGTTGCCGCCGCGATCGCCTCGCCGCCGGCCCTGCTGGTCGCGCTGGACAACATCTCCGACCCCCGCAACCTGGGCGCCATAGTGCGTTCGGTGGCGGCGTTCGGCGGCCACGGGGTGCTGATCCCGCAGCGACGCTCGGCTTCGGTGACCGCGGTGGCGTGGCGCACCAGCGCCGGGGCCGCGGCCCGCATCCCGGTGGCGCGCGCCACGAATCTGACCCGGACACTGACGGATTGGGCCGGCCGCGGGTTGCGGGTGGTCGGGCTGGACGCCGGCGGTGACACTTTGCTCGACGACATCGACGGCACCGATCCGCTGGTGGTCGTCGTGGGCTCGGAAGGCAAGGGACTATCGCGCCTGGTGCGACAGAACTGCGACGAAGTGGTGTCCATCCCGATGGCTCAGAACACCGAATCGCTGAACGCGTCCGTGGCGGCCGGGGTGGTGCTCGCCGAAATCACGCGCCAGCGCAGGGGTTAACCCGGGTGCCCAGCCCGCCCGCGCGCCTTCATGCCGTGCTGGTGGTGCTGCTGGCCGTCGCGCTGTGGCCTGTCGTCCTCGCCCGCGCCCAATCACCCGATTTCGACCTGCAGGCGCACCGCGGCGGGCGTGGGGAGACCACCGAGGAGTCCCTGCGAGCGTTCGCCAAGGCCCTCGAATTGGGCGTCAGCACTTTGGAACTCGACGTCGTCCTCACCGAGGACGGGCAGCCGCTGGTGTGGCATGACCCAACGATCCAGCCCGAGAAGTGCGCCGACACCGCGCCCGTGTTCGACGGTGATCCGCAATATCCCTACGTCGGCAAGCTCGTGCACGAGCTCACCCTGGCGCAGGTCGACACCCTGGACTGTGGGCGTCTGCTCAGTGACTACCCTCGGGCCGAAGTGGTGTGGGGCAACAAGATAGCGACGCTGCCGCAGGTGTTCGCGCTCGCGGACTCCTACCGCGCCGATGCGATTCGCTACAACATCGAAACCAAAGTGGAGGCCGATCAGCCCGGCACATCCGGCGAACCGCAGGAGTTCGTCGACGTGATACTGGGCGCGGTCAGGTCTGCGGGCAAGGTCGACCGCGTAGAGATCCAGAGCTTCGACTGGCGCACCCTGCCGCTGGTGCGGGGGGCCGAGCCGTCGATTCCGTTGGTGGCCCTGTACGACGAGCACACCTGGGCGCCGAACTCGCCGTGGCTGGCCGGCTTGAACCCCGCGCTCATCGGCGATCCCCTGACCGGCGCGCGGACGGTGGGCGCCAGCGTCGCCGCACCGGACTACCGGCTGGTCACCGGCAAGCCCTACGTCGACCACGCACACGCGTTGGGGCTCAAGGTGATTCCCTGGACGGTGAACGACGCCGCCGCCATGCGTCAGCAGATCGGCTTCGGCGTCGACGGCGTCATCACCGACTTCCCGACAGTGTTGCGCGGCGTGCTCGCCGAACTGGCGATGCCGTTGCCGCCGTCCTACCGGCGCGGCTAGGGAGCTACGCTGCCCGCCAAGTCGTCGTCCGCGCGAGCCGGCTGCTCGTCGCCGCGGCGCGGTCGGCGGCGGTTGGCCAAGGCGGCCCGCCACATCATGTCCGGGCGCAGCAGCCGGGTAGCGGGATCGATGAGCGCGGTGACCTTGACGAAGCGATCCACGGCGACGGGGTCGTATTCGGTCGCGGTGAGTATGCGATCGAGGTACCCGTTGAGTAGTCGGGTGAGCAGCGGTGGGGTGCCCTCGATTTCGGGTAGGCACAGATCGGGGTTGGCCGACAGCTCCCACGCCTGACGGATCGGAGCGGCGGCGGCGCGGAAGAATCGCCGCGCCAAATCCTTTGTGCCGCCGGACAGGCAGTCACGCAGCGCCACTGCCTCCAGCGCGGCGACCGTCATGCCCTGGCCGTAGATCGGGTTGAAGCTGCAGATCGCGTCGCCCATGACCAGCAGGCCTTCGGGGAAGCGTTGCATCTTGTCGTAGCGGCGCCATTGACTGGACGGCTGATTGTGCCGGGTGGGCTCCCCGATGGGTTCGGCGGCCAGGACCGCGGCCAGCAGGTGGGGCGGTGCGCAGTCCCAGACGAACTCGCACATCGATATCAGGTCTATCGACGACGGCGCGTGGGCCGCTACTCCGAAAACGGTGAACATCCAGGTGTCGTTCTCCGTACGCAGCATGCCCAGCCCACGCGGCCGGCCCGGCACCGGTCCAACGACGAAGCCGAATTCGTGCAGCGCGTCGGGCGCCATGCGCAGGCATTGGCTCGCATAGGTCAGGTGCACCGGCACGTGGACCTCGGGTGGGCGCTCGTAGCCCATGGCGCTCAGCCATGCCGGGGTACGGGCACCGCGCCCGGTGGCATCGAGCACCAGGTCGGCGCTCAGCGTGGTGTCCTCACGGGTCCGGCGGTTGACGACCCGAGCGCCGGTGACGCGGCGGCGGTCCGTCGTCGTGGTCAGGTCCACGATGTCGTGTTCATCGAGCAGCGTGACGTTGACGATGCGGCGCAGTCGCGCGCGGACGTGTTCCTCGAGGAAGGGCCGGGTGGCGAGATAGGCGGCGAACGAGGGGGCCCCGCCGGTGCGCACCATGAGGTGCCCGCCCAGGTTGTAGTACAGCTGCGAGAGGTCGCGGCCATCCAGGTAATGCGCACCATTGGTGGCCATCTCATCCAGGACGCCGGGGAAAAATTGGTCGACTACCTGGGCGCCACGAGGCAGCAGGGCATGGAGGTGGCGACCCTGTGGCACGCCGCGGCGGGCGGCGGCGGTTTCGGGCGGGATGTCGGGCAGCGGATCGCGCTCCACCACCGTGACCGTGTGGAAGAACTCGCTGAGAGTACGCGCGGCGACCAGACCCGCCATGCTCGCTCCCAATACCAACGCGTGACTGCCGACCTTTGCCATAACCCACCACCTGTGCTGAGCGCTTATCTGACAAAAGCCATGCTCATGGTCCGGAAACGGGGCCGACAGCGTAGTCGACTACGTCATTGCTGCTGGGCGGCTACACGTAAGGCCACCAAAACACCGTCAAAGCCTCGCGTTCGACGCTTGCGCGCCGTTATAGTCGCCGAGTGATCGGCGCCGAGACGCTGACCGGGCGTGACAGCGAATGGGGGATTATTCGCCGCGCCCTGAGTCCGGGCGGCGCCCACCGGGGCGTTGTGATCGCCGGAGCCGCCGGAGTGGGTAAAACCTGGCTCGCCCACGAAGTGCTGCGGCGCGCCGAGGCGTCGGGTGAACGGACCCGGTGGATCGTCGGCACCGACTCGGCACAGGCGCTGCCCCTGGGGGCGTTCATCGGCGTGATGACCGAGGCGATGAACGAGGCACAGTCGGATCCGCTGACCGATGTGCGACGAGTGATCAATTCGTTTGTCGCGCAACAGCGTCAGCGCCGCGTGGTGGTGGGGATCGATGACGCGCACCTGTTGGACGGCCTGTCCGCGCTCGTGGTCCACCAGCTGGCGCAGTCCGGTGGGGTCCGGCTGGTGGTCACCGTCCGCAGCGGCAGCGACGAGCCCGATGCGGTGACAGCGCTGTGGAAAGACGGGTTGCTGGAAAGGCTTGACCTCAGACCGTTTTCGGCGGCGGAGACGCGCGAAGTCATCGAAAGCAAGCTGGACGGCCCGGTCGATGCGCGCAGCGCAAACCGGTTCCAGAAGCTGACCGGCGGCAACGCGTTGTTCCTGCGGCAGCTGGTGGCCGATCAAGTGGCCGCGGGACGGATGCGCAAAACGGCCGGGGTGTGGATGTGGGACGGCGACGTTGCCGTCTCGGAAAGCCTGTCCGACACAGTGGGCCGCCAAATGGGTCGACTCAGCCCGGAAATGGCGACGGTGATCGACACGTTGTCGCAGTGTGAGCCGCTGGCCGTAGAGGTGCTGTGCGATCTGGCCCGGCGCAGCGACCTGGCCGCAGCCGAGCGGATGGGGCTGGTGAACATCGAACGCACCGGCGCCGGGTTGACGGCCAGGCTCGCCCATCCGTTGTTCGGTGAGCTTCGCCGCGCGGGCGCCGGCGAGCTGTACCTGTCGGAGATCCGTGGCAGGTTGGCGACGCGGCTGGGCAAGGACGGCGACGCCGACATGCAGGCCACGGTGCGCCGCGCGCTGCTGCGTCTCGAGTCCGACCTCGATCCCGACCCCGCGCTGTACCTGGAGTCGGCGCGGCATGCGATGACCCTGTTGGATCTCGATCTGGCCGACCGCTTCGCCACCGCGGCCGCTCAGGCCGGTGCGCCCGGGGCAGCGGGGGTGCGGGCCATGAACCTGGCGTTGCTCGGGCGGGGCGAGCAGGCCGAGGCGGCGCTGCGCGAGATGGCCGACGGTGACCTGCCCGACGCCCATCACTGGGCGACCGTGCGGGCGGCCAACCTGATCTGGCACCTCTTCAAGCCTAGAGAAGCGGCCGAGATCCTCGAGGGTCTTGCGGCGGTTGATTCCGAGACGCCGGCCCAGCGAGCCGAGCGGTTGGCGGTGCAGGCGTGCCTGGACGCGGTGGCGGCGCGCTGTGAGGCCGCGGCCGCGAATGCCCGGGCTGCCCTGGCTTTTCCCGACCTGCCCGGTTTCCACGCGATGATGGCGTCGCTCGCGCTGATCATGGCTATGGGGGCGCTGGGTCAGGTCGATGAGCTCGCCGACGTGGCCGAGCAGACGCTGCGGCGGGCGACGACCTCGTTTCAGGCGTCGCATATGCGGTTCTGGTTCGGCGCCGTCTACGGGCGTGCGTGCCGGCTGACCGGTCGGATCGATGAATTTGTGAGCACGGCGCGGCAACTGGCCGACTCGTCCCGTGACATTCCTGGGCTGGCGTATGCGAACCTCGCCCTGTTGTCGGGCAACGCCGAGCTGGCCCGCGGCGCCGTCGCCGAGGCGGCCCGGCTGGTGCACGAGGCGGTGGCCGGAGTTCAAATACTCTATGTGACAACGGGTTTACGCCCGGCGAGCTACTTCGCGTTGGCCGAGGCGCACGCCAAGCTCGGGCAGGCCGACGAAGCGAAGGACGCGGTGACCGCGGCGCGGTCATGCGTGCCCGTCGACTTCCTGTTCATGCACACCGGCCTGTCACTGGCCGACGGGTGGGCCCTGGCGGCGAGCGGCCGGTTGGCCGAGGCCGTGGCGGGCGTGAAGGAGGCGGCGCGGCTTGCCCGCGATCGCGGCCAGCCCACGCACGAGCTGGCCTGTATCCAGGCGGCGGCGCAATGGGGTGATGCCTCTCAGGCGGTGCGGGCGCGGGAGCTGGCCGGAGTGTTGTCGCTGCCGCTGGCCGCCGCCGTCGCATCGCATGCGGAGGCGTTATCGGCCAAGGATGGTGAGGGCCTGCTGGCGGCCTCGGCGGCGTACCGGGGGATCGGCGATCGCGTCGCGGCCGCCGACGCCGCGGCGCAGGCGTCGGTGGTGTTCGACGAACACCAACAACGCCGCCGCGGGCTGTACGCCGCGGCACTGGCCAGGGAATTGGCCGACGATTGCGGTGGCTTGCATACGCCGGCGCTGCACACTCCGACCGGCCTGAAGTTGTCGGGCCGGCAGCGCGATGTCGTCGAACTCGTGGTGGCCGGATTGTCCAACCGCGAGATCGCCGAGACGCTGGTGATGTCGGTGCGCACCGTGGAGGGCCACGTGTACCGGGCCTGTCAG
This sequence comes from Mycobacterium sp. 1165178.9, assembly GCF_001673555.1. Taxonomy (GTDB): domain Bacteria; phylum Actinomycetota; class Actinomycetes; order Mycobacteriales; family Mycobacteriaceae; genus Mycobacterium. Next base: position 19,434 of record NZ_LZMB01000579.1, read on the forward strand.
CGGGTGGGGGCGCAGTCGCGCGAGGAGTTGGCCTCGATAATCCGATCGGGCCCCTGCGGCCCGCCGGCGCCCTAGACACCCAAGAGCCACGCCGACGCCCACAGCGCCAGCACCGCCACCGCCAGCGAGGCGGGCACGGTGCACACGCCGAGGCGGGTGTATTCGCCGACGCCGGCGTCGACGTCGTGCTGGCGTAACACGCGCCGCCACAACAGGTTCGACAGCGAACCGACGTAGGTCAGGTTTGGCCCGATGTTCACCCCGATCAGCACCGCCAAAACCGCCACCGGTCCGCTCGGCGCGACCAACGGCAGCAGCACCAGCGTGGCGGGCAGGTTGTTGACGATGTTGGCCAGCACGGCGGCTATCGCGGCGATGGCGAGTAATGCTGGCAGGCCCGAGCCCGACGGCAGCACCGCCGACATCGCCCGGTCCATGCCGTTGAGCATGACGGCCTGCAACACGACGCCCAACGCCAGGACGAAAATCAGGAACGACACGTTCGCCGAGCGCGCGATGTCGGACACCGACGTGTGCCCGTGCCGCAGGCTGCGCGCCGCCAGCACCGCGGCCCCGCACAGCGCCACCCAGGCCGGGGCGATCCCCACGGACTGGGCAACCGCGAACCCGGCGAGTGTCAGCGCGACGACCACCAACACGAACACCGGTGGGGGCGGCGGCGGCCCCACCTGCTCCGGGCAGGTCGGGAAAAGCCAGGGCCGGCGTATGCAAGCCACCGCAATCGTCGGCCAATTCCCTGGCCAGTGCCGCGGCGTACAGCCC
>NZ_LZMB01000580.1 GCF_001673555.1 Mycobacterium sp. 1165178.9
CTCCACCGGCGAGTTGGCTCAGGCTGCCGAAAGTGCGCATGTCGACTTGTATTTCGAGGCGGCCGTCGCCGGCGCCATCCCCGTAATCCGTCCGCTGACACAGTCGTTGGCCGGCGACACGGTGTTACGGGTGGCCGGAATCGTCAACGGCACAACCAATTACATCTTGTCCGCGATGGACGACACCGGCGCCGACTACGACTCCGCGCTGGCCGAAGCCAGCGCGCTGGGTTACGCCGAGGCCGACCCCACCGCCGACGTCGAAGGCTACGACGCGGCGGCCAAAGCTGCGATTCTGGCGTCCATCGCCTTTCACACCCGGGTCACCGCCGACGACGTCTACCGCGAAGGCATCACCAAGGTCACCCCGGCCGACTTCGAGTCGGCCCAGGCCCTGGGTTGCACCATCAAGCTGCTGTCCATCTGCGAGCGCATCACGACCGACGATGGACACGAGCGAGTATCGGCGCGCGTGTATCCGGCGCTGGTGCCGTTGTCACACCCGCTGGCCACGGTGAACGGCGCCTTCAACGCGGTCGTCGTCGAGGCGAAGGCCTCCGGCCGGTTGATGTTCTACGGCCAGGGTGCCGGCGGCGCGCCGACCGCGTCCGCCGTGGCCGGTGACATGGTGATGGCCGCCCGCAACCGGGTGCTGGGCAGCCGCGGGCCGCGGGAATCCAGGTACGCCCAGCTTCCGGTAGCCCCAATGGGTTTCATCTCCACGCGCTATTACGTCAGCATGAACGTCGCCGACAAGCCCGGCGTGCTGTCCTCGGTGGCGGCCGAATTCGCCAAGCGCGAGGTGAGCATCGCCGAGGTCCGTCAGGAAGGCGTCGCAGACGAAGACGGACGACGGGTGGGCGCCCGTATCGTCGTGGTTACCCACACCGCCACGGACGCCGCGCTGTCTGAAACCGTCGATGCGCTGGCCGATTTGGACGTCGTCGAGAGCGTGACCAGCGTGCTGCGATTGGAAGGGACCACCCTATGAGTGCTCCGCGCACCGCGGTTCATCAGCCGTGGCCCGGTCTCATCGAGGCATACCGGGACCGGTTGCCGGTCGGCGACGACTGGACCCCAGTCACCCTGCTCGAGGGGGGTACCCCGTTGATCGCGGCGGGCCGGCTCTCGGAAAAGACCGGCTGCACGGTGCATCTCAAGGTCGAAGGCCTCAATCCCACCGGTTCTTTCAAAGACCGGGGCATGACAATGGCAGTCACCGACGCGCTGGCCCGTGGCCAGCAGGCGGTGTTGTGCGCGTCCACCGGAAACACCTCGGCGTCGGCAGCGGCATACGCGGCGCGTGCCGGCATCACCTGCGCGGTGCTGATACCGCAGGGCAAGATCGCGATGGGCAAGCTGGCGCAGGCGGTTATGCACGGCGCCAAGATCATTCAGATCGACGGCAACTTCGACGATTGCCTGGAGCTGGCCCGCAAGATGGCCGCAGACTTTCCGACGATCTCGTTGGTCAACTCGGTCAACCCGGTGCGCATCGAGGGCCAGAAGACTGCGGCGTTCGAGATCGTCGACGCGCTTGGCGCCGCACCCGATGTGCACGCCCTGCCGGTCGGCAACGCGGGAAACATCACCGCGTACTGGAAGGGATATACCGAGTATCACCACGAGGGCCTGATCGAGAAGTTGCCGCGCATGCTGGGAACCCAGGCGGCGGGTGCGGCCCCCTTGGTGCACGGCGCTCCGGTCAAGAACCCGGAGACGATCGCCACCGCGATCCGCATCGGCGCGCCGGCGTCGTGGACGGCGGCCGTTGACGCGCAGCGGCAATCGAATGGGCGCTTCCTGGCCGCAACCGACGAAGAGATCCTGGCCGCCTACCACCTGGTGGCCGAGTCCGAAGGCGTCTTCGTCGAACCCGCCTCGGCGGCCAGCATCGCCGGCCTGCTCAAGGCCGTCGACGACGGTTGGGTGGCCCGCGGGTCGACGGTCGTGTGCACGGTGACCGGCAACGGCCTCAAGGATCCCGACACCGCTCTGCGTGACATGCCAACCGTCACCCCGCTGCCGGTGGACCCGGTCCTCGTGGTCGAAAAGCTGGGGCTGGCCTAGTGGCGATCGCAAGCGCGACGAAGTCGGGTGCAGCGGGTCGCCACGAGTTGGGGTCCGTGGCGATCGCAAGCGCGACGAAGTCGGGTGCAGCGGGTCGCCACGCGTTGGGGTCCGTGGCGATCGCAAGCGCGACGAAAGGCCGTTGATGACCCCGATGCTGCCTGCCGGCTTGGTGGCCAGCGCCATGGTCTCGGCGTCCAGCGCCAACCTTGGCCCCGGCTTCGACACCCTCGGTCTTGCGTTGAGTCTTTACGACGAAATCGTCGTGGAGACAACGGAATCCGGGCTGGTCGTGCTGGTCGAAGGCGAGGGTGCGGGCCAGCTCCCGGTGGGGCCCGAACACCTGGTGGTCCGTGCCCTGGACTGTGGGTTGCGGGCTATGGGGGTCCGTGCGCCGGGCCTGGTGGTGCGCTGCCGCAACGCCATCCCACATTCGCGCGGCCTCGGCTCCTCCGCAGCGGCGGCGGTCGGCGGGCTGGCGGCCGCAAACGGCCTTGTCGCACAGACCGATTGGACACCGCTGAGCGACGCTCAACTGATCCAGCTGTCCTCGGAGTTCGAGGGACATCCCGACAACGCGGCGGCCGCCGTGTTGGGCGGTGCGGTCGTTGCCTGGGCTGACCGCAGTGGTACTCACCCGCAGTACGCTGCGGTGCCGCTGCGGCTTCACCCCGATATCCACCTGTACGCCGCGATTCCCGAGGAACGCTCACTCACCGCGGACACCCGCGTGCTGCTGCGCGAGCAGATCAGCCACGAGGACGCACGGTTCAACGTCAGCCGCGCCGCGCTGCTGGTGGTGGCACTCACGGAACGGCCGGACCTGCTGATGGCAGCCACCGAAGACGTATTGCACCAGTCGGAGCGCGCACCGGCCATGCCGGCCTCAGCGGAATATTTGCGACTGCTGCGGCGTCATAATATCGCGACGACGCTTTCGGGGGCAGGACCGTCGCTGATTGCGCTGACCACGGCGCCGGAGTTGCCCTCGGAAGTGATGGAGTACGGGACCAAGATCGGATTCACCATCACCGAAATGACCGCTGGCGAACCAGCGCGCTGGAGCCCGGGAGTGACCGTCGTCGGTTGATCCATGGCGTGGCCGGAGGGTTTGCTTGCTTCCAGCAGGGATGGGGGCTATCCTCGGAGCCGTCCAGCAATCGCAGCATCTGCATCTGCATACATACTGCCTTGCCGCTAGGACAACACCAATTCTTCTTGTGGACGAGGTTCGCCGCTTACTCCGCCGATCCAGGCGATCACCGTTGCAATGTCGATGATTGGGCGCACTCGGCAATTTGCCTGAATGCAACGAACCCCCCGTATGACCTGATCAGCGGGGGAAGAAAGGAAATCCGTGACTGATACGGACCTGTTCACGGCTGGCGAAAACACTGACGCCAATCAACTACCGAATGCCGTGACCACAGACACTCCAGACGCGAAACCCAACGTGTCGGGCGGTGCACTGTCCACGATGGTGCTGCCCGAGCTGCGCGCGCTGGCCAATCAAGTTGGCGTCAAAGGGACGTCGGGTATGCGCAAGAACGAACTGATTGCCGCGATCAAGGAAGTCCGGGGCCAGGCCAACGGCGCTCCCGCCAATGGCACCAAGTCCACTGAGGACAGCGCCAAGTCGGACAACCAAGGCACCGAGAAGAACGACAGCGCCGAAGCGCCGGCGTCCGAGCGTGACCAGAACGGTGCGACGACCGAGGCGCCCCGCCGTGAACGACGCGGCGCATCCCGCGAAGCGGGATCCTCCGCCCGCGGCAACGACGAGACCGACCGCGAGAGCTCGGGCAGCCGCGAGGGCGCCGCTCCCAATGAGGCTGACCGCCGCGAGAAAACCAAGCAAGACAACCAGAATGACGACCGCGGCCAAGACGGCGGCAGTGATCAGGATCAAAACTCCGGCGGCCAGCAGGGCCGCGGTAACTCGAACCAGCAAGACGACGACGGCGAGGGCCGTCAGGGCCGGCGGGGACGCCGCTTCCGTGACCGCCGCAGGCGGGGTGAGCGATCCGGTGAGGGTGGCGACACCGAGCTGCGCGAGGACGACGTCGTCCAGCCGGTGGCCGGCATTCTTGACGTCCTCGACAATTACGCCTTCGTGCGCACCTCCGGCTACCTGGCGGGCCCGCATGACGTCTACGTGTCGATGAACATGGTGCGCAAGAACGGCCTTCGCCGAGGTGACGCCGTCACCGGCGCGGTCCGCGTGCCGAAGGACGGCGAACAGCCCAACCAGCGGCAGAAGTTCAACCCGCTGGTGCGCCTGGACAGCGTCAACGGCGGCTCGGTGGAGGACGCCAAGAAGCGGCCGGACTTTTCGAAGCTGACGCCGTTGTACCCCAACCAGCGGCTTCGTCTGGAGACCACCAGCGACCGGCTGACCACCCGGGTCATCGACCTGATCATGCCCATCGGCAAGGGCCAGCGTGCCCTGATCGTGTCGCCGCCCAAGGCCGGTAAGACGACGATCCTGCAGGACATCGCCAACGCGATCACCAGGAACAACCCGGAATGCCACCTCATGGTCGTGCTCGTCGATGAGCGGCCCGAGGAGGTCACCGACATGACCCGCTCGGTCAAGGGTGAGGTCATCGCCTCGACCTTCGACCGGCCGCCGTCGGACCACACCTCGGTCGCCGAGCTGGCGATCGAGCGGGCCAAGCGGCTGGTTGAGCAGGGCAAGGACGTCGTCGTGCTGCTGGACTCCATCACCCGGCTCGGGCGCGCCTACAACAACGCGTCGCCCGCCTCGGGGCGGATCCTGTCCGGTGGTGTCGACTCCACCGCGCTGTACCCGCCGAAGCGGTTCCTGGGCGCCGCCCGCAACATCGAGGAAGGCGGGTCGCTGACCATCATCGCTACCGCGATGGTCGAGACGGGGTCCACCGGTGACACGGTCATCTTCGAGGAGTTCAAGGGCACCGGTAACGCCGAGCTCAAGCTGGACCGCAAGATCTCCGAGCGGCGGGTCTTCCCGGCCGTCGACGTGAACCCGTCGGGCACCCGTAAGGACGAGTTGCTGCTGTCGCCGGACGAGTTCGGCATCGTGCACAAGCTGCGCCGCGTGCTGTCGGGCCTAGACTCGCATCAGGCCATCGACCTGCTGATGTCGCAGCTGCGCAAGACGAAGAACAACTACGAGTTCCTGGTCCAGGTGTCCAAGACGACGCCGGGGGCGATGGACAACGACTAGCCCTTGGGGCGGACCCGAGGCCAAATCGGCCCTCCGGGAATGTACGGGCGCAGCTCGCTGTTTGGGATGATGGCAGTTGACCTGGCATAATCGAGCCTCGATTATCCGGCCACCGCTGAGGTTCTGCAGTTCACGCCCGACCGTCCGAGTTCGGACGGGGGCGGGCGACAAACGATCGAAGAGGACACCATGAAAGCTGACATTCACCCCGCTTACGCGGAGACCACGGTGCTCTGCGGGTGTGGCAACACCTTCCAGACGCGCAGCACCAAGGACGGCGGGCGCATCGTCGTCGAGGTGTGCTCGCAGTGCCACCCCTTCTACACCGGCAAGCAGAAGATCCTCGACAGCGGTGGCCGGGTGGCCCGCTTCGAGAAGCGGTACGGCAAGCGCAGCGCCGGCGCTGCTGCCGACAAATAGCTCGGTTACCGACGCCCGAACTGTGCGCACCGTCGCGCAGGCCGGGCGTCGGTTTGCGTTTGCGGTGATGACAGGCGAAGCGGGGCAGGAGGTGTGGCAGTGACCAAGCCAGTACAGACCATTGATGTGCTGCTGGCTGAGCATGCCGACCTCGAGCGCCGGCTCGCAGACCCGGAATTGCACAGCAATCCCGACGAGGCCCGCAAGGCCGGACGGCGGTTCGCTCGGCTGGCCCCGATCGTGGGCACCTACCGAAAGCTGGTGGCCGCGCGCGACGACCTGGATACGGCGCGAGAGTTGGCCGCCGACGACGCGTCCTTCGCGGCCGAGGTCACGGATCTGGAAGCCCAGGTGTCGGAGTTGGACACCCAACTCACTGACATGCTGGCACCGCGCGACCCGCATGATCCCGACGACATCGTGCTCGAAGTGAAATCCGGTGAAGGCGGGGAGGAATCGGCTTTGTTCGCGGCCGACCTGGCCCGGATGTACATCCGCTACGCGGAACGGCATGGCTGGACCGTCACCGTCCTCGACGAAACCACTTCGGACCTCGGCGGTTACAAGGACGCGACGCTGGCGATCGCCAGCAAGGGTGACACCGCCGACGGGGTCTGGTCGCGAATGAAATTCGAGGGCGGAGTACACCGGGTGCAACGCGTCCCGGTGACGGAATCCCAAGGCCGCGTTCATACTTCGGCGGCCGGCGTGCTGGTGTATCCCGAACCCGAAGAAGTCGGTGAGGTGCAGATCGACGAGTCGGACCTGCGCATCGATGTCTATCGCTCGTCGGGCAAGGGCGGCCAGGGTGTCAACACCACCGACTCTGCGGTGCGCATCACGCACCTGCCTACCGGCATCGTCGTCACCTGCCAGAACGAACGCTCACAGCTGCAGAACAAAGCCCGCGCGCTGCAGGTCCTGGCCGCCCGTCTGCAGGCGTTGGCTGAGGAGCAGGCACTGGCGGATGCCTCGGCGGACCGGGCCAGCCAGATTCGCACCGTCGACCGCAGCGAACGCATCCGGACGTATAACTTTCCGGAAAACCGGATTGCGGACCATCGCATCAATTTCAAGTCGCACAACCTCGACCAGGTTCTCGACGGCGACCTCGACGCCTTGTTTGACGCACTGGCCGCCGCCGACAAGCAGTCCCGGCTGCAACAGGCATGAACGCCCTGCGGCGCGCGATCGACGATGCTGCGGTCACCCTTGCCGAAGCGGGAATCGATTCTGCGCGTTGGGATGCCGAGCAGCTGGCGGCGCATTTGGCGGAAACTGACCGCGGGCGCCTGGGTCTGCTGGATCCCCCCGACGACGACTTCCTGGGGCGCTACCGCGACGTCGTGGCCGCGCGTTCGCAACGGGTGCCATTGCAACATCTCCTGGGGACCGCGGCATTCGGCCCCGTCACGCTGCACGTGGGACCCGGTGTCTTCACACCCCGCCCCGAGACCGAGGCGCTGCTGGAATGGGCTACCGCGCAACAACTCGCGCCGCAGGCCGTCATCGTCGACTTGTGCACCGGGTCGGGCGCTTTGGCGGTGGCGCTGGCCCACCACCGGCCCGCGGCGCGCATCGTCGCCATCGATAACTCCGATACCGCGCTGGAATACGCGCGCCGCAACGCACAGGGCACGGCTATCGAGCTGCTGTGCGCCGACGTCACCGAACTGGCATCCGACCCGGGACTGCTCACCGAACTGGACGGTCGAGTCGACATGTTGGTGGCCAACCCGCCCTATGTGCCCGATGATGCCGTGCTGGACCCCGAAGTCGCGCAATACGATCCGCATCAGGCCGTCTTCGGCGGCCCGGACGGATTGGCGGTGATCGCCCCCCTCGTCCGTCTCGCCGGTCGCTGGCTACGTCCGGGCGGACTGATCGGCGTCGAGCACGATGACACCACCTCGGCGCAGACGGTGGAATTATTCGATCGCACAGAATCTTTCGAAGACGTCAGGGCCCGCCGAGACCTGACCGGCCGGCCCCGATTCGTGACAGCCCGCAGGAAAGCAACACCGGGGGAGAACGACGCCAATGGCTGACGTCTTCGACTGTGCGGATCCCGGTCAGCGCTCACTCGGAATCGCCGCGGCGGCAGGAGCGCTCAAGGGCGGCCGCCTGGTCGTCATGCCGACCGACACGGTGTACGGCATCGGCGCCGACGCGTTCAACGGCGCCGCGGTCTCCGCGTTGCTGTCGGCGAAGGGCCGGGGGCGCGACATGCCGGTGGGTGTGCTGGTCGGCTCCTGGCACACCATCGAGGGCCTCGTCTACACCATGCCGGACGGGGCCCGCGACCTGATCCGCGCCTTCTGGCCGGGCGCGTTGAGCCTCGTGGTGAGCCAGGCGCCGTCATTGCAGTGGGATCTCGGCGACGCCCGCGGCACGGTGATGTTGCGAATGCCGCTGCACCCCGTTGCCATTGAACTATTGCGCGAAGTCGGGCCGCTGGCGGTGTCGAGCGCCAATGTCTCCGGCCGTCCCGCCGCCGTGAATGCCGACCAGGCACGCGGCCAGCTCGGCGATCTGGTGGACGTCTATCTGGAAGCGGGTCCGTCCGACCAAGGCGCAGCCTCCACGATCGTCGACCTGACCGGTGCCACGCCGCGGATTCTGCGGGCGGGTCCGGTGAGCGCGGAACGGATCGCCGAAGTACTCGCCGTCGATCCGGAAAGCTTGACCGCCCCGGCCTGACTGGATCGGTTGTCGAGGTGCCAGGTTTGTCCAGTACGGTCTCGGTGATGTCCAGCGATGTGACTAACCTTGCCGGTGGGTTGCTGGCGCTGGGAGACCGCGGCACCGGTGTTCCGCTTCGTGAGCTGGCGCTGGTGGGCTTGACCGCAGCAATAATCACCTACTTCGCGACCGGACCGGTGCGGGTGCTGGCCACCCGGCTGGGCGCGGTCGCCTACCCGCGGGAGCGCGACGTCCACGTGACGCCGACCCCCCGGATGGGTGGGCTGGCAATGTTCCTCGGCGTCATCACGGCTGTCTTTCTGGCGTCCCAACTTCCCGCGCTCACCCGTGGATTCGTGTACTCCACCGGCATGCCGGCCGTGTTGGTGGCCGGCGCGGTCATCATGGGTATCGGTCTTATCGACGACCGTTGGGGTCTTGATGCTTTGACCAAGTTCGCCGGGCAGATCACCGCGGCCAGCGTGTTGGTCACCATGGGCGTGGCATGGAGCGTCCTTTACATCCCCATCGGCGGCGTCGGCACCATCGTGCTCGACCAGGCCTCATCGATCCTGCTGACCCTGGCGCTGACCGTGTCGGTCGTCAACGCGATGAACTTCGTAGACGGCCTCGACGGTCTGGCCGCCGGGCTGGGCCTGATCACGGCGCTGGCGATCTGCATGTTCTCGGTCGGCCTGCTGCGCGACCACGGTGGTGACGTCCTGTTCTATCCGCCCGCGGTGATTTCGGTGGTGCTCGCCGGGGCCTGCCTGGGCTTTCTGCCGCACAACTTCCACCGCGCCAAAATCTTCATGGGCGACTCCGGCTCCATGCTGATTGGTCTGATGCTGTCGGCCGCGTCGACGACGGCCGCCGGGCCCGTCTCGCAGAACGCCTACGGCGCCCGCGATGTGTTCGTGCTGCTGTCCCCGTTCCTCCTGGTGGCCGCGGTCATTTTTGTGCCGATGCTCGATTTGCTGCTGGCGATCGTGCGCCGCACCCGCGCGGGTCGCAGCGCGTTCAGCCCGGACAAGATGCACCTGCATCACCGGTTGCTGCAGATTGGCCATTCGCACCGTCGGGTGGTGTTGCTGATCTATCTGTGGGTCGGGATCGTCGCGTTCGGCGCGGCCAGCACGATTTTCTTCCGGCCGCGCGATACCGCCGCGGTGATGCTGGGCGCCATCGTGGTGGCCGGCATCGCCACGGCGATCCCGCTTCTGCGCGGTCGAGACGAGTACTACGACGAGGAGTAGTAGTAGGGTCGGCGGTGTGGTACGGTGCTGGTAGAACCCCAAAAAGCCGCGCAGGCGACCGGCCCATCGGAGGCTGATCCGACCGGGCTGGTTTAGGACCGGCCTCGGGAGCTACCCCTTGGGTGATTCAACTGTGACGTGCGATACGCTCGGCGGACCACCGATCAGTCGGTCGGGGGGGTTCCCGTTTTACCAACCTGGGATTGAGGTGCTGCGGTGACGACACCAGCGCAAGACGCGCCGTTGGTGTTCCCCTCTGTTGCTTTCCGTCCGGTTCGGCTCTTCGCTATCAGCATTGCCATCACTGCGGTCGCGGTGCTCGCCGCCGGACTGTCCGGTCACTTGATGGTCGGAGTCTTCTTCGGTGTCGGACTTCTCCTGGGTTTGCTCAATGCGGTGCTTGTGCGTCGCTCCGTTGAATCGATCACCAGCAAGGATCACCCGCTGAAAAGGTCGATGGCGGTCAACTCGGCGTCACGGCTGGCCATCATTACCGTCGTCGGGCTGATCATCGCCTACGTCTTTCGGCCCGCCGGCCTGGGTGTCGTGTTCGGATTGGCGCTTTTCCAGGTCCTCTTGGTCTTCTCGACAGCGCTTCCGGTGTGGAAGAAGCTGCGCGCCGGCGACTGGGCGGAGTCTTCGGACGGGGCCGAAGGCGGCGTGATCGCAGGATCGGACGGAACGGAAGGTAAGGAACAGCAACGATGACTGGGACGACGTTCCTGGCCGAGTCGGCAATCGAGGTTGGCGAGCACAATAAAGCCACGTGGCTTGGCCTGACCGTCAACACCGACACGATTCTGTCGACCGCGATCGCCGCGGTGATCGTGCTCGGTCTGGCCTTCTTCTTGCGCGCGAAGATCACGTCCAAGGGCGTGCCGAGTGGCGTTCAGCTGTTCTGGGAGGCGATCACCGAACAGATGCGCGGACAGATCGAGAGCGCTATCGGCATGCGGATCGCCCCGTTCGTGCTGCCGTTGGCCGTCACGATCTTCGTGTTCATTTTGATCTCCAACTGGCTGTCGGTCCTCCCGCTGCAGTACAAGGACAAATCCGGGCACGCTAGCGAGTTGCTGAAGTCGGCGGCGGCGGACATCAATTACGTTCTGGCGCTGGCCCTTTTCGTCTTCGTCTGCTACCACGTGGCGGGCATCTGGCGCCGCGGCATAATCGGGCATCCGCTGGCGGTGGTCAAGGGTCACGTGGCGTTCTTGGCGCCGATCAACCTCGTCGAAGAGCTCGCCAAGCCCATCTCGCTGTCGCTCCGACTTTTCGGCAACATCTTCGCCGGCGGCATCCTGGTCGCGCTGATCGCGATGTTCCCGCCGTACATCATGTGGGCGCCCAATGCGATCTGGAAGGCCTTCGACCTGTTCGTGGGGGCGATCCAGGCCTTCATCTTCTCGATCCTGACCATCCTGTACTTCAGTCAGTCGATGGAGATCGAGGACCACCATGACTGAGACAACCACGAATCATTTTGACCCACACATCATTACAAGGGCCTGGTAGACCCCTACCAGTTATCAAGGAGGAAAAGAATGGCAGGCATGGACCCTCAAATCGCTGCCGCCGCTCTCATCGGCGGAGGCCTGATCATGGGCGGCGGTGCGATCGGCGCCGGCATCGGTGACGGCATCGCTGGTAACGCGCTGGTGTCGGGTATCGCCCGGCAACCCGAGGCGCAGGGCCGGCTGTTCACGCCGTTCTTCATCACGGTCGGTCTGGTCGAGGCGGCCTACTTCATCAACCTGGCGTTCATGGCGTTGTTCGTCTTCGCTACCCCGGTCAAGTAATTCGCTGCAATGCGTGACGCGAGTCTGAGCATTTTGGCATCCAGCCAGGTGGTGGCCGAGGGAGGCAACAACTTCCTCGTCCCCAACGGCACCTTCTTCTTCGTGCTGGCGATCTTCCTGATCGTGCTGGCCGTCATCGGCACATTCGTCGTGCCGCCGGTGATGAGGGTCTTGCACGAGCGCGAGGCCATGGTCGCCAAGACGGCTGCCGACAACAAGAAGGCGACCGAGCAATTCGAAGCGGCCAAGGCCGACTACGAAGAAACCCTGAGCGAGGCGCGGGTTCAGGCGTCGTCGTTGCGCGACAATGCCCGCGCCGAAGGTCGTAAGGTGGTCGAAGACGCGCGCGCCCGTGCCGAACAACAGGTGATGTCGACGTTGCAAATGGCATCCGAGCAATTGAAGCGGGAGAGGGACGCCGTGGAACTGGATCTGCGTGCCAACGTTGCGTCGATGTCGGCGACGTTGGCAAGTCGCATCCTCGGCGTCGACGTCGCCCCCGCCGCGACCACATCCGCAACCAAGACATCCGGACGGTAAATACGTATGTCGACTTTCATCGGCCAATTGGTGGGCTTTGCGGCCATCGTGTTCCTGGTGGTGCGCTACGTCGTGCCGCCAGTGCGTCGGCTGATGGCCGCGCGGCAAGACGCCGTGCGCCAACAGCTGAAAGATGCTGCGGCGGCGGGCGATCGGCTGAGTGAGTCGAAAACGGCGCATAGCAAGGCCGTGGAAGACGCGAAGACGGAGGGCGAACGGGTCGTCGAGGAGGCCCAGACTGACGCGGGCCGCATCGTCGAGCAGTTGCGGGCCCAGGCGGATGTCGAGTCCGAACGCATCAACGCCCAGGGCAGCCGTCAGGTCGATCTCTTGCGCACCCAGTTGAGCCGACAGCTCCGGCTGGAACTCGGCCACGAAGCGGTGCGCCAGGCGGGCGAGTTGGTGCGCAACTACGTCGCCGATTCCGAACAGCAGTCGGCCACTGTCGACCGGTTCCTCGACGAACTCGACGACATGGCGCCCGTTGCGGCCGACGTCCAGTATCCGCTGATGACCAAGATGCGTTCGTCGAGTCGCATCGCGCTTGGCAACTTGTCGGACAAGTTCAGCAACCTAGCCAAAAACCTTGACAACAAGGGGCTTTCGACTGTCTCCCGTGAGCTGGTAGACGTTGCTCAGATGCTGGACCGCGAGATCGTCGTCACGCGGTATCTGACCGTTCCGGCCGAGGATGGAGCTCCCAGGGTCCAGTTGATCGAGCGGCTGCTCTCCGGCAAGGTCGGCGACGTCACCCTCGACGTGCTGCGCTCGGCCGTATCGGAGCGTTGGTCGGCCAACTCCGACCTCATCGACGCCATCGAACACGTGTCTCGGCAGGCGTTGCTCGAAGTAGCCGAACGTGAGGACAAAGTCGACGAGGTCGAAGAACAGCTGTTCCGGTTCTCCCGCGCCCTCGACGCGGAGCCGCGGTTGGCGATCCTGCTGGGCGACTACTCCGTTCCGGTGGAGGGGCGAGTCGGCCTCCTGCGCAAGGTGTTTGACAGCGCGAGCGGCCGGGTCAATCCGATCACGATGGCACTGCTGGTCCAGACTGTGGAGCTGCTGAGGGGCCAGAACGCCGACGAGGCCATTCAGTTCCTGGCGAAAGTTGCGGTCGCGCGCCGCGGCGAAATCGTGGCGCAGGTCAGCGCGGCAGCCGAACTCAGCGATGCGCAGCGCACCCGCCTCGTTGACGTGCTCGGCCGCATCTACGACCATCCGGTGGCGGTGCAGCTCCAGATCGATGCCGAACTACTGGGCGGGCTGCTCATCTCGGTGGCCGACGAAGTGATCGACGGGACGCTCGCTTCTCGACTTGCCGCGGCCCAGGCTCAATTGCCCGACTGACCACCATCGACCAATCACAATTACACGCGAACAAGATCAAGTAGGAAGACGAAAAGCCATGGCCGAGTTGACCATCTCCGCTGAGGACATCCAGAGCGCCATCGAGGAGTACGTAGGCTCCTTCACCTCCGATACTGCCCGCGAGGAGGTCGGCTCGGTCATCGAGGCCGGGGACGGCATCGCACACGTCGAGGGTCTGCCCTCCGTCATGACCCAGGAGTTGCTCGAGTTCCCGGGCGGGGTCCTCGGCGTCGCCCTGAACCTCGACGAACACGACATCGGCGCGGTGATCCTGGGTGACTTCGAGAAAATCGAAGAAGGCCAACAGGTCAAGCGCACCGGCGAGGTCCTATCGGTGCCCGTGGGCGACGCGTTCCTAGGGCGCGTGGTCAATCCGCTCGGGCAGCCGATCGACGGCCAGGGCGACATCGATACCGACATTCGTCGCGCGCTGGAGATCCAGGCGCCGTCGGTGGTGCAGCGGCAGAGCGTGAGCGAGCCGCTGCAGACCGGGATCAAGGCCATCGACGCGATGACCCCGATCGGGCGCGGCCAGCGCCAGCTGATCATCGGCGACCGCAAGACCGGCAAAACCGCCGTCTGCGTGGACACCATCCTCAACCAGCGGGAGAACTGGGAGTCGGGCGACGAACGCAAGCAGGTGCGCTGCGTGTACGTGGCGATCGGCCAGAAGGGCACCACGATCGCCTCGGTCCGACGCGCGCTCGACGAGGGCGGCGCCATGGACTACACCACCATCGTGGCGGCGCCGGCGTCTGACTCCGCCGGCTTCAAATGGCTTGCGCCGTACACGGGTTCGGCGATCGCCCAGCACTGGATGTACGAGGGCAAGCATGTGCTGATCGTGTTCGACGACCTGAGCAAGCAGGCCGAGGCCTACCGCGCCATCTCCCTGCTGCTCCGCCGCCCGCCGGGTCGCGAGGCGTACCCAGGCGACGTGTTCTACCTGCACTCCCGCCTGCTGGAGCGTTGCGCCAAGCTTTCCGACGACCTCGGCGGCGGATCGCTGACCGGTCTGCCGGTTATCGAGACCAAGGCGAACGACATCTCGGCCTACATCCCCACCAACGTCATCTCGATCACCGACGGTCAGTGCTTCCTGGAGTCCGACCTGTTCAACCAGGGTGTGCGGCCGGCCATCAACGTCGGTGTCTCGGTGTCCCGCGTTGGTGGCGCCGCGCAAATCAAGGCCATGAAGGAAGTGGCCGGCTCGTTGCGTCTCGATCTGTCGCAGTACCGGGAGCTGGAGTCCTTCGCCGCATTCGCCTCCGACCTTGACGCGACGTCCAAGGCCCAGCTGGAGCGCGGTGAACGCCTGGTCGAGCTGTTGAAGCAGCCGCAGTACCAACCCATGCCGGTCGAGGAGCAGGTGGTTTCGATCTTCCTGGGCACCGGCGGTCACCTGGATTCGGTACCCGTCGAGGACGTCCGACGTTTCGAGACCGAGCTGCTCGACCACATGCGGGCTTCGGAAGAGAAGTTCCTGAGCGGTGTCCACGACAGCGGAAAACTCTCCGAAGAGGGCGAGAACCAGCTCACCGAGATCATCAACAACTTCAAGAAGGGCTTCGCGGCCACCGGCGGCGGATCGGTGGTGCCCGACGAGCACGTCGAGGCCTTGGATGAAGAGGATCTGGAAAAGGAGTCCGTACAGGTCAAGAAGGAAAAGCCTAAGGACACAAAGGAGGCCAAGGACACCAAGAAGGAATCCGCCAAGGCCTCTGGCAAGGACAAGAAGTAGCTACCGATGGCGGCAACACTTCGCGAATTACGCGGCCGGATTCGGTCGGCGGGGTCGATCAAGAAGATCACCAAGGCCCAGGAGATGATCGCGACCTCGCGCATCGGCAAGGCGCAGGCCCGGCTGGAATCCGCCCGGCCTTACGCATTCCAGATCACCTCGATGCTGACCACGCTGTCCTCCGAAGCAGCGTTGGACCATCCATTGCTGGTCGAACGAGAGGAGCCGAAGCGCGCCGGCGTCTTGGTGGTGTCCTCGGACCGCGGTCTGTGCGGTGCGTACAACTCGAGCATCTTCCGCCGCGCCGAGGAACTGTTCTCGTTGCTGCGGGAGGAGGGCAAGACACCCAGCGTCTACACGGTGGGCCGGAAGGCGCAGAACTACTTCAAGTTCCGCAACTGGGACATCACCGAATCCTGGACGGGTTTCTCCGAGCAGCCCCAGGTCGAGAACGCCCAGGAGATCGCGTCCACTTTGGTCGAGAGTTTCATGGCCGGGGTCGGCGATGACGACGACGATCAGAAGTTGGAGGACGACCAGGGCGTCGACGAACTGCACATCGTCTACTCGGAGTTCAAGTCGATGATGTCGCAGGCGGCGGCGGCCCACCGCATTGCCCCACTGGTCGTGGAATATGTCGAAGACACCGACGACCTCCACACGCTGTACTCGTTCGAGCCCGGTGCGACAGAGCTTTTCGATGCGTTGCTGCCGCGGTACATCACGACCCGCGTATACGCCGCGTTGCTCGAGTCGGCGGCATCGGAGCTGGCGTCGCGTCAACGAGCGATGAAGTCGGCGACCGACAACGCCGACGACCTGATCAAAGAGCTGACGTTGATGGCGAACCGGGAGCGCCAGGCTCAGATCACCCAGGAGATCAGCGAAATCGTCGGCGGCGCAAACGCGCTCGCTGACGCTCAGTAGCACACGAGGAAGAAGAAAAATATGGCTGCTACTACTCAAAGCACCAAGAAGACTGACAAGAAGTCGACCAATGGCGACACCAATGGCCGCATCGTACGGGTGACCGGCCCCGTCGTCGACGTCGAGTTCCCGCGCGGCTCGGTACCCGAGCTGTTCAACGCGCTCAACGCGGAGATCACCTTCGAGGAGCTCAAGAAGACCCTGACACTCGAGGTTGCGCAGCACTTGGGTGACAACCTCGTTCGGGCCATCTCGCTGCAGCCCACCGACGGCTTGGTGCGCGGCGTTGAGGTAACTGACTCCGGCAAGTCGATCTCGGTGCCGGTCGGTGAGGGCGTCAAGGGTCACGTCTTCAACGCCCTGGGCGACTGCCTGGATAAGCCCGGGTACGGCGAGGAGTTCGACCACTGGTCAATCCACCGCAAACCGCCGGCGTTCGAAGAGCTCGAGCCCCGCACCGAAATGCTGGAGACCGGCCTCAAGGTCGTCGACCTACTCACCCCGTACGTGCGCGGTGGCAAGATCGCGTTGTTCGGTGGTGCCGGCGTCGGCAAGACGGTGCTGATCCAGGAGATGATCAACCGTATCGCCCGAAACTTCGGTGGTACTTCGGTTTTCGCCGGCGTGGGGGAGCGCACCCGTGAGGGCAACGACCTGTGGGTCGAACTCAAGGAAGCCGACGTGCTCAAGGACACCGCGTTGGTGTTCGGTCAGATGGACGAGCCGCCCGGCACCCGTATGCGGGTGGCGTTGTCCGCGCTGACCATGGCCGAGTGGTTCCGCGACGAGGCCGGCCAGGACGTGCTGTTGTTCATCGACAACATCTTCCGATTCACCCAGGCAGGTTCGGAGGTCTCGACGCTGCTCGGTCGTATGCCGTCCGCGGTGGGCTACCAGCCGACGCTGGCCGACGAGATGGGTGAGCTGCAGGAGCGCATCACCTCGACGCGAGGCAAGTCGATCACGTCGATGCAGGCCGTTTATGTGCCCGCCGACGACTACACCGACCCGGCGCCGGCAACAACATTCGCGCACCTGGACGCGACCACCGAGCTCTCTCGAAACGTGTTCTCCAAGGGCATTTTCCCCGCGGTGGACCCCTTGGCATCGAGCTCGACCATTCTGGACCCGAGTGTTGTCGGTGACGAGCACTACCGGGTGGCGCAGGAAGTCATCCGAATCTTGCAGCGGTACAAGGACCTTCAGGACATCATCGCGATCCTTGGTATCGACGAGCTCTCGGAAGAGGACAAGCAGCTCGTGCAGCGCGCGCGGCGCATCGAGCGGTTCCTCTCCCAGAACATGATGGCGGCCGAACAGTTCACCGGTCAGCCCGGCTCGACGGTGCCGCTGAAGGAGACCATCGAGGCGTTCGACCGGCTGACCAAGGGCGATTTCGACCACATCCCGGAGCAGGCGTTCTTCTTGATCGGCGGCCTGGACGACCTGGCTAAGAAGGCCGAAGGCTTTGGCGCCAAACTTGATTCCTGACGCATGAGCGGAAAGGCTCTGAAAGGCTCTGTGGTATGGCGGATTTGAATGTCGAGATAGTCGCCGTCGACCGAAAGATCTGGTCGGGTGAGGCAACGTTTCTGTTCACCCGCACCACCGTCGGTGAGATCGGCATCCTGCCGCGGCACATCCCGCTGGTGGCGCAGTTGGTCGACGACGCAATGGTGCGCGTCGAGAGAGAGGGCGAAGACGATCTGCGGATCGCGGTGGATGGCGGATTCCTATCTGTCACCGAGGAATCGGTGACGATCCTCGCCGAATCCGCCGAGTTCGAGTCGGAGATCGACGAGAGCGCCGCCAGAGAGGCTTCTGAGTCTGACGACCCGCGTATCGCCGCCAAGGGGCGCGCGAGATTGCGTGCCGTCGGCGCGATCGACTAACCGCCGATGAGCGCGCCCATGGTCGGCATGGTCGTGCTCGTCATCGTGCTGGCGAGCGCCGTTATCGCGCTGAGTTATCGGCTGTGGAAGCTGCGCCAGGGCGGTACCGCGGGGATCATGCGAGACATTCCGGCGGTCGGGGGCCACGGTTGGCGACATGGCGTAATCCGTTACCGCGGCGGGGAAGCCGCGTTCTACCGGCTCTCCAGTCTGCGATTGTGGCCGGACCGGCGGCTGAGCCGGCGAGGCGTGGAGATCGTGTCCAGGCGGGCACCGCGCGGCGACGAGTTCGACATCATGACCGACGAGATCGTCGTCATCGAGCTGCGCGATACGACCCAGGACCGCAGGTCTGGCTACGAGATCGCCCTGGACAAGGGCGCGTTGACCGCGTTCCTGTCGTGGCTGGAGTCGCGCCCGTCGCCACGTTCCCGTCGGCGCAGCCTGTAGACCGCGTCAATCGTCGGGCGAACCAGCCGGCGGGCTACCTCGTGGTGGCGTCCTCGCCACCCGGTTTCCACAACACGTCGCCGTCGGGGTTGGCCACGCGCGACAGGATGAAAAGCAGATCCGACAGGCGGTTAAGGTATTTCGCGGGCAGGACGTTGACCTGCCCAGGCGCGGCATCGACGGCCGCCCACGCCGAGCGCTCGGCTCGACGGACCACGGTGCGGGCGACGTGCAGTAGCGCCGATAACGGCGAACCACCAGGCAGCACAAACGAATTCAGCTTCGGCAACGACTCGTTGTAAGCGTCACACCACTTCTCGAGCCGATCAATGTAGGGCTGGGTGACGCGCAGCGGCGGATACTCGGGGTTCTCGACAACAGGAGTCGACAGATCCGCCCCGGCATCGAACAAATCGTTCTGGATCTGCCGCAACACGCCCGTGAGCTTCTCGTCCGGCTGACCGACCGCGACGGCTACACCGATCGCCGAGTTGGCCTCGTCACAATCTGCATAGGCCACCAGCCGAGGATCGTTCTTGGAGACCCGCGAGAAGTCACTCAATCCCGTCGTGCCATCGTCACCGGTTCGGGTGTAGATGCGAGTCAGGTGTACAGCCATGAGCAAACCGTACTCGGGTGTGGGTTGGCCGACTGACAAGGCGATACCGCTTCACTAGACTGACGCGGGTGGCTGAGCGATTCGTGGTGACCGGCGGCAACCGGTTGTCAGGCGAAGTCGCAGTCGGGGGCGCCAAAAACAGCGTGCTGAAGCTGATGGCCGCAACGCTGCTGGCCGAGGGCACCAGCACCATCACCAACTGCCCGGACATCCTGGATGTGCCGTTGATGGCGGAGGTGCTGCGCGGCCTGGGCGCAACCGTCGAACTGGACGGCGATATCGCCCGAATCACCTCTCCGGACGAACCGAAATACGACGCCGACTTCGCCGCGGTGCGGCAGTTCCGGGCGTCGGTGTGCGTGTTGGGACCGCTGGTCGGCCGGTGCAAGCGAGCCCGCGTCGCGCTGCCGGGCGGTGATGCGATCGGATCGCGGCCGCTGGACATGCACCAGGCCGGGCTACGCCAACTCGGTGCGCAATGCAACATCGAGCACGGATGCGTGGTGGCGCAAGCCGATACGTTGCGCGGCGCGGAGATTCAGTTGGAGTTTCCCTCGGTGGGCGCCACCGAGAACATCCTGATGGCGGCGGTGGTGGCCGAGGGCGTCACCACCATCCACAACGCCGCTCGCGAGCCCGACGTCGTGGACCTGTGCACGATGTTGAACCAGATGGGCGCGCAGATCGAGGGTGCCGGTTCGCCGACGATGACGATCACCGGCGTTCCGAAGCTGCACCCGACCGAGCATCGCGTGATCGGCGATCGCATCGTCGCCGCAACCTGGGGGATCGCCGCCGCGATAACCCGTGGCGACATCACGGTGACGGGCATCGACCCCGCGCACCTGCAGGTGGTGCTGCACAAGCTGCACGACGCGGGCGCCACCGTCACCCAGACCGACGACAGCTTCCGGGTGGCGCAGTACGAGCGTCCGAAGGCCGTCAATGTGGCGACCCTGCCGTTCCCCGGATTTCCTACCGACCTGCAGCCGATGGCGATCGCCCTGGCCTCGATCGCGGACGGCACGTCGATGATCACCGAGAACGTATTCGAGGCGCGCTTTCGATTCGTTGAAGAAATGATTCGCCTTGGCGCCGACGCCCGAACCGACGGGCATCACGCCGTCGTTCGGGGTCTGCCGCAATTGTCGAGTGCACCTGTGTGGTGTTCCGACATTCGGGCGGGCGCCGGCCTGGTGTTGGCCGGGCTTGTCGCCGACGGAGACACCGAGGTCCACGACGTCTTCCACATCGATCGCGGCTACCCGCTGTTCGTGGAGAACCTGGCGATTTTGGGAGCGGAGATCGAGCGGGTACAGTAACCAAAGTCAGTGCCCCACAAGCGCGGTCACCAACGCGAAGGTGGACGAACGCGGGGCCTTGACTCCCTCGCTGGATTGGTACTAGCCTGGCACGGCTGCTCCCGAGACGGTCTCTAGAAGATCAAAATTGGGAGTTGACTAACCTGCCGGACTTGTATTAAGCTGGCAGGGTTGCCCCAAAACGGGCGAAACAAGTGTTGTTTGAGAACTCAATAGTGTGTTTGGTGTTTATTATTTGTTGTTGTTTTTTGGCCATACCTAACACCCCCCGTGTGTGGGTGTGGTCGTTATTTTGATGCCAGTTATTTGGTGTCTTTTTGTTAGGTCAGATTTTCTCTGATTGTGAATTCACCTCGTTCTGCGAGGAGTTTTTGTTTGGAGAGTTTGATCCTGGCTCAGGACGAACGCTGGCGGCGTGCTTAACACATGCAAGTCGAACGGAAAGGCCTCTTCGGAGGTACTCGAGTGGCGAACGGGTGAGTAACACGTGGGCAATCTGCCCTGCACTTCGGGATAAGCCTGGGAAACTGGGTCTAATACCGGATAGGACCTTTAGACGCATGTCTTTTGGTGGAAAGCTTTTGCGGTGTGGGATGGGCCCGCGGCCTATCAGCTTGTTGGTGGGGTGATGGCCTACCAAGGCGACGACGGGTAGCCGGCCTGAGAGGGTGTCCGGCCACACTGGGACTGAGATACGGCCCAGACTCCTACGGGAGGCAGCAGTGGGGAATATTGCACAATGGGCGCAAGCCTGATGCAGCGACGCCGCGTGGGGGATGACGGCCTTCGGGTTGTAAACCTCTTTCACCATCGACGAAGGTTCGGGTTTTCTCGGATTGACGGTAGGTGGAGAAGAAGCACCGGCCAACTACGTGCCAGCAGCCGCGGTAATACGTAGGGTGCGAGCGTTGTCCGGAATTACTGGGCGTAAAGAGCTCGTAGGTGGTTTGTCGCGTTGTTCGTGAAATCTCACGGCTTAACTGTGAGCGTGCGGGCGATACGGGCAGACTAGAGTACTGCAGGGGAGACTGGAATTCCTGGTGTAGCGGTGGAATGCGCAGATATCAGGAGGAACACCGGTGGCGAAGGCGGGTCTCTGGGCAGTAACTGACGCTGAGGAGCGAAAGCGTGGGGAGCGAACAGGATTAGATACCCTGGTAGTCCACGCCGTAAACGGTGGGTACTAGGTGTGGGTTTCCTTCCTTGGGATCCGTGCCGTAGCTAACGCATTAAGTACCCCGCCTGGGGAGTACGGCCGCAAGGCTAAAACTCAAAGGAATTGACGGGGGCCCGCACAAGCGGCGGAGCATGTGGATTAATTCGATGCAACGCGAAGAACCTTACCTGGGTTTGACATGCACAGGACGCGTCTAGAGATAGGCGTTCCCTTGTGGCCTGTGTGCAGGTGGTGCATGGCTGTCGTCAGCTCGTGTCGTGAGATGTTGGGTTAAGTCCCGCAACGAGCGCAACCCTTGTCTCATGTTGCCAGCGGGTAATGCCGGGGACTCGTGAGAGACTGCCGGGGTCAACTCGGAGGAAGGTGGGGATGACGTCAAGTCATCATGCCCCTTATGTCCAGGGCTTCACACATGCTACAATGGCCGGTACAAAGGGCTGCGATGCCGTAAGGTTAAGCGAATCCTTTTAAAGCCGGTCTCAGTTCGGATTGGGGTCTGCAACTCGACCCCATGAAGTCGGAGTCGCTAGTAATCGCAGATCAGCAACGCTGCGGTGAATACGTTCCCGGGCCTTGTACACACCGCCCGTCACGTCATGAAAGTCGGTAACACCCGAAGCCAGTGGCCTAACCCTTGGGAGGGAGCTGTCGAAGGTGGGATCGGCGATTGGGACGAAGTCGTAACAAGGTAGCCGTACCGGAAGGTGCGGCTGGATCACCTCCTTTCTAAGGAGCACCACGAAAAGCATCCCAATTGGTGGGGTGCGAGCCGTGAGGGGTTCTCGTCTGTAGTGGACGAAAACCGGGTGCACAACAGCAAATGATTGCCAGACACACTATTGGGCCCTGAGACAACACTCGGTCGATCCGTGTGGAGTCCCTCCATCTTGGTGGTGGGGTGTGGTGTTTGAGTATTGGATAGTGGTTGCGAGCATCTAGATGACGCGTAGTCCTTCGTGGCTGACGTGTTCATCGAAATGTGTAATTTCTTTTTTAACTCTTGTGTGTAAGTAAGTGTTTAAGGGCGCATGGTGGATGCCTTGGCATCGAGAGCCGATGAAGGACGTGGGAGGCTGCGATATGCCTCGGGGAGCTGTCAACCAAGCATTGATCCGAGGATTTCCGAATGGGGAAACCCAGCACGAGTGATGTCGTGTTACCCGTATCTGAATATATAGGGTGCGGGAGGTAACGCGGGGAAGTGAAACATCTCAGTACCCGTAGGAGAAGAAAACAATTGTGATTCCGTCAGTAGTGGCGAGCGAACGCGGAACAGGCTAAACCGCACGCATGTATAACCGGGTAGGGGTTGTGTGCGCGGTGTTGTGGGAGTGATATGTCTCAGCTCTACCTGGCTGAGGGGTAGTCAGAAAGTGTCGTGGTTAGCAGAAATGGCCTGGGATGGCCTGCCGTAGACGGTGAGAGCCCGGTACGCGAAAACCCGTCACCTACCTTGTATCAGTTCCCGAGTAGCAGCGGGCCCGTGGAATCTGCTGTGAATCTGCCGGGACCACCCGGTAAGCCTAAATACTTCTCGATGACCGATAGCGGATTAGTACCGTGAGGGAATGGTGAAAAGTACCCCGGGAGGGGAGTGAAATAGTACCTGAAACCGTGTGCCTACAATCCGTCAAAGCCTCTTCGTGGGGTGATGGCGTGCCTTTTGAAGAATGAGCCTGCGAGTCAGGGACACGTCGCGAGGTTAACCCGTGTGGGGTAGCCGCAGCGAAAGCGAGTCTGAATAGGGCGCATCCCCTTTGGGGTGTAGTGGCGTGTTCTGGACCCGAAGCGGAGTGATCTACCCATGGCCAGGGTGAAGCGCGGGTAAGACCGCGTGGAGGCCCGAACCCACTTAGGTTGAAGACTGAGGGGATGAGCTGTGGGTAGGGGTGAAAGGCCAATCAAACTCCGTGATAGCTGGTTCTCCCCGAAATGCATTTAGGTGCAGCGTTGCGTGGTTCACCACGGAGGTAGAGCTACTGGATGGCCGATGGGCCCTACTAGGTTACTGACGTCAGCCAAACTCCGAATGCCGTGGTGTAAAGCGTGGCAGTGAGACGGCGGGGGATAAGCTCCGTACGTCGAAAGGGAAACAGCCCAGATCGCCGGCTAAGGCCCCTAAGCGTGTGCTAAGTGGAAAAGGATGTGTAGTCGCAGAGACAACCAGGAGGTTGGCTTAGAAGCAGCCACCCTTGAAAGAGTGCGTAATAGCTCACTGGTCAAGTGATTATGCGCCGATAATGTAGCGGGGCTCAAGCACACCGCCGAAGCCGCGGCACATTCACGTTTACGTGAATGTGGGTAGGGGAGCGTCCCTCATTCAGCGAAGCCTCCGGGTGACCGGTGGTGGAGGATGGGGGAGTGAGAATGCAGGCATGAGTAGCGATAAGGCAAGTGAGAACCTTGCCCGCCGTAAGACCAAGGGTTCCTGGGCCAGGCCAGTCCGCCCAGGGTGAGTCGGGACCTAAGGCGAGGCCGACAGGCGTAGTCGATGGACAACGGGTTGATATTCCCGTACCCGTGTATAGGCGTCCCTGATGAATCAGCGGTACTAACCACCCAAAACCGGATCGACCATTCCCCTTCGGGGGCATGGAGTTTCGGGGCTGCGTGGGACCTTCGCTGGTAGTAGTCAAGCGATGGGGTGACGCAGGAAGGTAGCCGTACCAGTCAGTGGTAATACTGGGGCAAGCCTGTAGGGAGAGCGATAGGCAAATCCGTCGCTCATTAATCCTGAGAGGTGATGCATAGCCGATTGAGGCGAATTCGGTGATCCTCTGCTGCCAAGAAAAGCCTCTAGCGAGCACATACACGGCCCGTACCCCAAACCAACACAGGTGGTCAGGTAGAGAATACCAAGGCGTACGAGATAACTATGGTTAAGGAACTCGGCAAAATGCCCCCGTAACTTCGGGAGAAGGGGGGCCGGAATACCGTGAACACCCTTGCGGTGGGAGCGGGATTCGGCCGCAGAAACCAGTGGGTAGCGACTGTTTACTAAAAACACAGGTCCGTGCGAAGTCGCAAGACGATGTATACGGACTGACGCCTGCCCGGTGCTGGAAGGTTAAGAGGACCCGTTAACCGTAAGGTGAAGCGGAGAATTTAAGCCCCAGTAAACGGCGGTGGTAACTATAACCATCCTAAGGTAGCGAAATTCCTTGTCGGGTAAGTTCCGACCTGCACGAATGGCGTAACGACTTCCCAACTGTCTCAACCATAGACTCGGCGAAATTGCACTACGAGTAAAGATGCTCGTTACGCGCGGCAGGACGAAAAGACCCCGGGACCTTCACTACAACTTGGTATTGGTGTTCGGTACGGTTTGTGTAGGATAGGTGGGAGACTGTGAAGTACAGACGCCAGTTTGTATGGAGTCGTTGTTGAAATACCACTCTGATCGTATTGGACACCTAACGTCGAACCCTTATCGGGTTCACGGACAGTGCCTGGCGGGTAGTTTAACTGGGGCGGTTGCCTCCTAAAATGTAACGGAGGCGCCCAAAGGTTCCCTCAACCTGGACGGCAATCAGGTGTTGAGTGTAAGTGCACAAGGGAGCTTGACTGCGAGACTTACAAGTCAAGCAGGGACGAAAGTCGGGACTAGTGATCCGGCACCTCTGAGTGGAAGGGGTGTCGCTCAACGGATAAAAGGTACCCCGGGGATAACAGGCTGATCTTCCCCAAGAGTCCATATCGACGGGATGGTTTGGCACCTCGATGTCGGCTCGTCGCATCCTGGGGCTGGAGCAGGTCCCAAGGGTTGGGCTGTTCGCCCATTAAAGCGGCACGCGAGCTGGGTTTAGAACGTCGTGAGACAGTTCGGTCTCTATCCGCCGCGCGCGTCAGAAACTTGAGGAAACCTGTCCCTAGTACGAGAGGACCGGGACGGACGAACCTCTGGTATACCAGTTGTCCCACCAGGGGCACGGCTGGATAGCCACGTTCGGACAGGATAACCGCTGAAAGCATCTAAGCGGGAAACCTTCTCCAAGATCAGGTTTCTCACCCTTTTAGAGGGATAAGGCCCCCCGCAGACTACGGGTTCGATAGGCCAGACCTGGAAGCCCAGTAATGGGTGCAGGGAACTGGCACTAACCGGCCGAAAACTTACCAACACACAATCGCAACCACAGTCCAGTTCGGTGGCAGAAATGCCGCGGAACGCCACACCCCCCACCAAACAAATTTAAATAGAGTTACGGCGGCCACAGCGACAGGGAAACGCCCGGTCCCATTCCGAACCCGGAAGCTAAGCCTGTCAGCGCCGATGATACTGCCCATACGGGTGGAAAAGTAGGACACCGCCGAACATACACAAAAACACCCCCGTCGCCGGGGGTGTTTTTGCATCCGCAGACAAATCGGAGCTCTAATCGAATAGCGTTAATTCCGCAGGGGCACTTGTGCGGCTGCGCTCCATCTCGAGAAGCGTTCGTTTCCGGTCGAGCCCGCCGCCGTAACCCGTAAGGCTGCCGTTGGCGCCGATCACTCGGTGACACGGAACGACTATCGCGATCGGATTGTGTCCGTTGGCCAAACCCACCGCGCGTGCCGAGCCGGTAGCCCCGATCTGGCCGGCGATCTGTCCATAGGATCGCGTCTCCCCGTACGGGATGGTCAGCAGCGCGTTCCACACCCTGCGCTGGAATTCGGAGCCACGCAGGTCGAATTCGAAATCGAAGTCGGTGCGCTCGCCGGCGAAATACGCGCCGAGTTGCTCGACGGCCTCGCCGAATGCCTGCGGGTTCGGCGACCAGTCAGTGCGGCTCGGCTCGTAGGTCTGGTCGACCATGCGAAGGTTCGTCAGCACCGAGCCGCGCCCGGCCAGGGTCAGCAGTCCGATCGGGCTGTCGATGATGCGGTACTGGATCATGCGACCTCCTGTGGCGGCCAATGGTTTACCGGATGCTCGAGAGTGGTCCAGAGGTATTGGGTGGCATAGGAACGCCAGGGTCGCCAACGCGCACCGCGCGCGACGAGCGAGCGTTCGTCGGACGCCAGGCCCAGCTGTTCAGCGGCCAGGCGTAGCCCCAGATCACTGGCGGGAAACGCGTCGGGGTCGCCGAGGCCGCGCATTGCGATCACTTCCGCGGTCCAGGGCCCGACCCCGGGCAAGGCGAGCAATTGCCGTCGGGCGCTCTCCCAGTCGCAGCCGGCGCTCAATTCCACACTTCCGGCGGCCAAGCCGGCGACCAGAGCACTCAATGTCCGTTGCCGGGCCTTGGGCACCGCCAGATGGATGGGATCGATGTCCGCGAGTTGCTCAACGGATGGGAAGGTGTGGGTCAAGGATCCCTCGGGATCGTTGATCGGCTGCCCGTACGCGGCGACCAGGCGGCCCGCATGAGTGCTCGCCGCCTTTGTGGACACCTGCTGGCCCAGCACCGCGCGCACCGCCAGTTCGGCTTCGTCAACAGTGCGCGGAATCCGCTGCCCCGGCGCCTTGGCAACGACGGCGCAGAACTCCTCGTCGTCGCTCAGCGCTTCGTCCACCGCGTCCGGGTCGGCATCGAGGTCGAGCAGCCTCCTGCAGCGCGCGATAGCCGTTGTCAGATCACGAAAGTCGTCGAGCACGAGCACGCACCGGACATGGTCGACGGCAGGGGTCAGGGTGACGATTGCGTTGCCGAACGGAAGGCGCAGACTGCGTCGGTAGGCGCCATCGCGGACTTCCTCGCAACCGGGCACCGTGCTGGCTGCCAGATGACCGAAGACGCCCGCGTAGGCGAAGGGCGTGCGTACCGGGAGCCGAAGGCACACGGTGCCAGGGGAATTCGGGCTCGAGCCCGCGCGTGTCGTCGCGCGCTGACGCAGCGTACGCGGTGTGTTCTCGAAGACCGCGCGCACGGTGTCGTTGAACTGACGGATGCTGGAAAACCCCGCGGCGAAGGCGACGTCGCCGAATGGCAGGTCGGTGGTTTCGATCAGCACCCGGGCGGTCTGTGCCCGTTGTGCGCGGGCCAGCGCGAGCGGGCCGGCCCCGACCTCCGCCTGTAACAGCCGCTCCAGCTGTCGGGTGGTGTAACCGAGATGGGCGGCCAAGCCGCCGACGCCTTCGCGGTCCACCGTCCCGTCTGCGATCAGGCGCATCGTTCGTGCCACGACGTCACCGCGCACGTTCCACTCCGGAGAACCCGGGGACGCGTCGGGGCGGCAACGCTTGCATGCTCGAAAGCCCGCTCGCTGAGCGGCCGCCGCCGTCGGGTAGAACCGCACGTTACGCGCGAACGGGGGCCGCACCGGGCAACTGGGCCGGCAGTAGATGCGGGTGGTCAGGACCGCGGTGACGAACCATCCGTCGAAACGGGCGTCCTTGGACTGGACGGCCCGGTAGCAGCGTTCGAAATCGTCGTGCACGTTTCCAGGTTTACACCCGCCCGCCGACAAAACTGGCGGAAAAGCGACATCGTCGTGGAAGCGGGAGTGACCCGACTCGCCGTCACCAGTCGGCCGGTCTGAGTCCCGATCACGACGGACGCACGTAGCCGTAGCTGTAGCCGTAGCCAAGACATGTGCGCCCTTGAAACGGGTCTGCAAACCCCCGACAACTTTCGAGCCGAGGTTATGCAGTTGTCGCTGCGTTCAATTCGGCTCGAAACCGATCATTCAAGGTCGACGGGCGACGCCAGTTGAGTGGGCCGTTCATGTCCGCGCAGGGTCACGGTTTCGCCCAATGACCAACGCGCCCGCTCGTTTTCGCTCGCACCCTCGATCGCTTCGGCCGTCGCCAGAAGTCGGCTCGAGTGCGACTTGGCAAGTTCGCAAAGCCGGGCCGCCTCGTTGACCGGTTCACCGATCACGGTGTATTCGAAACGCTCCCTGGCGCCGACGTTTCCGGCAACGGCACGACCCGCCGCCACACCGATGCCGGCCGAGAGCTCAGACATTTCATCGGCCAGTCGCTCGGTGATGCAGCGCGCGGCGGCGAGCGCGGCGTCCTCCGGGCTGTCCAGGTGATTCGGTGCTCCGAAGATGGCCAGCGACGCATCGCCTTCGAACTTGTTGACCAGCCCGCAATGTCGATCCACTTCTTCGACGACGATGGCGAAAAACTGGTTGAGGACATTAACGACTTCGGCCGGGCGGCTGTTCGTCACCAGCTGCGTGGAGCCGACGATATCGATGAAGACCACGGCGACGTGGCGTTCTTCGCCGCCCAGCTTCGGCCGCTCGCGTTCGGCGGCCAGGGCGACCTCGCGGCCGACGTGCCGGCCGAAAAGGTCGCGCACGCGTTCCCGCTCGCGCAAGCCGTCTACCATCGCGTTGAATCCGCGCTGCAGCTCACCGAGTTCGGTTCCGTCGAACACCACCAGATCGCCGCGGAGGTTTCCCCGCTCGACACGTCGCAGCGCCGCCATGACTACGCGCACCGGTGTCGCCGTCAGCCAGGCCAGGATCCACATCAGGACGCATCCGAAGATCAGCGTCGCAAACGACACCATCAGCACAGCGACCTCGAACTCGGTCTCGGTCAAGTTTCGCATCATGATCTGGAATGTGGTCAGGACGACGATGCCGATGACCGGCACGCCCGACCCGACGAACCACACCGTCATGGTCCGGCCCATGATGCCGGCCGCCAGTCGCCGTGGCGGCGGGCCGGCCTCGAGAGCCTGGGCCGCCACCGGCCGCAGCGCGAACTCGGCGAGCAGATAGCTCCCGGTGGCCACCAGAACCCCGCAGAAGCCGACTCCCACGAGGAACCGCGGAATAAACAGGGTGTTGGCCAGGCCGTAGAGGACCGTCAGCACTACCGCCCCGACGCCCCACAAAATGAGGTCGACCAACGCGATTCGCCACGGGGCGATGAACGTGTTGCGCTCGTCCTCAGCGGTGGGCGCGCGCTCCTCGATCGCCCACCGCAATGCGAGCACGGTCCGGCGAGTGATCCAGTAGACGCCCACGGTCAGGGCAAGCGCGACATAGGCCGGCGCGGCGCCGAAAGTGATCCACCAGGGCGCGTCGTTGAACACGCTCGGTGCGGGAATGGCGACCGTCACCAACAGCAGCGCGGCGCCGATGCCGATCAGGTTTGCGCCCAACA
The DNA here is from genome assembly GCF_001673555.1 of Mycobacterium sp. 1165178.9. Lineage (GTDB taxonomy): Bacteria > Actinomycetota > Actinomycetes > Mycobacteriales > Mycobacteriaceae > Mycobacterium. The sequence continues at coordinate 29,516 of NZ_LZMB01000580.1, forward strand.
CCAGCACGGTCAGGATGACCTGAATGCGGATGCGGCGGCGGTGTTGGCTCTCCGAGACCCGCCCGAGTAGGAACGACCCGTATGCAGGTGTTTCCGGCAGGCGTCCGCTCTGACGGGTGACTCTCTCCAGCACCCGCCCTATACGTCGTGCCATCGTCTGACTGGCCCACATCGTGGCGTCAGCCTATGACGTCGGCCACGCTCTAAGGTGAGTCGGGTGCGTCTAGTGATCGCTCAATGCACCGTTGACTATGTCGGCAGGCTCACCGCGCATCTGCCATCCGCGCGCAGGTTGCTGCTGTTCAAGGCCGATGGATCGGTCAGTGTGCACGCCGACGACCGCGCCTACAAGCCGCTGAATTGGATGAGCCCGCCGTGCTGGCTGACCGAAGAGACCGGTGATCAGGCCCCGGTGTGGGTGGTCGAGAACAAGGCCGGCGAACAACTGCGCATCACCGTCGAGGAGATCGAACACGACTCGAGCCACGAGCTCGGCATCGATCCCGGGCTGGTCAAGGACGGCGTCGAGGCGCACCTGCAGGCGCTGCTCGCCGAGCACGTGCAACTGCTGGGCGAGGGATACACGCTGGTTCGCCGCGAATACATGACGGCCATCGGCCCGGTCGATCTGCTCTGCCGCGACGAACGCGGCGGCTCGGTGGCGGTGGAGATCAAGCGTCGCGGCGAGATCGACGGTGTCGAGCAGCTCACCCGGTACCTGGACCTGCTCAACCGCGACACCGTGCTCGCGCCCGTAAAAGGGGTGTTCGCCGCCCAGCAGATCAAGCCGCAGGCACGCACGCTGGCGACCGACCGCGGCATCCGTTGTCTGACATTGGATTACGACAAGATGCGCGGGATGGACAGCGACGAATACCGGCTGTTCTGACGGGTCGCCACTAGACTGCACCCATGGCTCGGCGCCGTATCCCGCCACGTCAGCAGCGGTCGTTGGCCCCACCGTCGGCACCGCATCGGGTGGAGCTCGGGCCCGATGGCCACGAGTACGAAGTCCGTCCCGTCCCGGCGGCCCGTGCGGTCAAAACCTATAGGTGTCCCGGCTGCGACCACGAAATACGCTCCGGCTCAGCGCATCTGGTGGTGTGGCCGACCGACTCGACGCTCGGGGGAGGCCCGGGTCAAGTCGAGGACCGCCGGCATTGGCACACGCCATGCTGGGCGCACCGCGCTACCCGCGGTCCCACCAGAAAGTGGTCGTGAATTCGAAGTCTCAGGCGCCCGGTTCGACGAGTTCGATGAGAACGCCGCCGCCGTCCTTGGGGTGGATGAAGTTCATCCGGGAGTTTGCCGTACCGCGTCGGGGTGCGTCGTAGATCAGGCGCACGCCTTGCTCGCGGAGCTGTTCGGAAAAGGTGTCGAGGTCACTGACCCGAACGGCCATCTGCTGGATGCCCGGACCGCGCTTGTCGAGGAACTTCGCGATCGTCGAGGACTCGTCGAGGGGGGCCATCAACTGGATCTGCGCGGTGCCCGCCGGGCGCCGCGCACAGCCAGCATGGCTTCGCGGATTCCCTGCTCCTCGTTGACTTCCTCGTGCACCAGGATCATGCCGAGGGTGTCGTGATACCAGGTGATGGCGGCGTCCAGGTCGGCGACTGCGATGCCGACGTGATCGATCGCCGTCACCAGTGAGGTGGCCAGGATCTGACGGGCGTCAACTTGATCGGTCGTCATCACATAACGGTAACCTGGCGGCAAAGATTGCGCTTCTCCGGGAGGCCGAAACGGCCATCGAGGGAGCGCCTAGTAGCCCTTAGGAGACAGTCATGACGACGTCGGTGATCGTTGCTGGAGCACGGACACCCATTGGCAAGTTGATGGGTTCGCTGAAGGACTTTTCCGCCAGCGATCTGGGGGCCATCGCGATCGCGGGCGCGCTGGAAAAGGCCAAGGTTCCCGCCTCCGCGGTCGACTACGTGATCATGGGCCAGGTGCTGACGGCCGGAGCCGGTCAGATGCCGGCACGGCAGGCGGCCGTGGCGGCCGGCATCGGCTGGGATGTTCCGGCGCTGACCATCAACAAGATGTGTCTGTCCGGTATCGACTCCATCGCGCTGGCTGACCAGCTCATCCGCGCCGGGGAGTTCGACGTGGTGGTGGCCGGCGGCCAGGAGTCCATGACCAAGGCGCCTCACCTGCTGATGGACAGCCGCTCGGGCTACAAGTACGGCGACGTGACGGTGCTCGACCACATGGCCTACGACGGCCTGCACGACGTGTTCACCGACCAGCCGATGGGCGCGCTCACCGAGCAGCGCAACGACGCCGACAAATTCACCCGGCAGGAGCAGGACGAGTTCGCTGCGCGGTCACACCAGAAGGCGGCCGCGGCGTGGAAGGACGGCGTCTTCACCGACGAGGTGGTGCCGGTCAACATCCCGCAGCGCAAAGGTGATCCGCTGCAATTCACCGAGGATGAAGGGATTCGCGCCAACACCACCGCCGAGTCGCTGGCCGGCCTCAAGCCGGCGTTTCGCCGCGATGGCACCATCACCGCCGGGTCGGCCTCCCAGATCTCCGACGGCGCGGCCGCGGTGGTGGTGATGAGTAAGGCTAAGGCCCACGAACTGGGGCTGACCTGGCTGGCCGAGATCGGCGCGCACGGCGTGGTGGCCGGACCGGACTCCACCCTGCAGTCGCAGCCGGCCAATGCGATCAAGAAGGCGATCGATCGTGAGGGCATCTCGGTGGACCAGCTCGATGTCATTGAGATCAACGAGGCGTTCTCCGCGGTGGCGCTCGCGTCGACGCGTGAACTCGGCGTGGATCCCGATCTCGTCAACGTCAACGGCGGCGCGATCGCCGTGGGGCACCCCATCGGGATGTCGGGAGCGCGGATCACGCTGCATGCCGCCCTGGAATTGTCCCGACGCGGCTCTGGATATGCCGTCGCGGCGTTGTGCGGGGCCGGCGGGCAGGGCGACGCCCTGATTCTGCGCGCGGGTTAGCCAAAGTCAGGGCCGTGCGCCTACGTTGCTGGCGCGACGCGCCGATGACGAATTGTGATCTTCGTCATATTTGCCGCTCAAGACCCTGCGCGCGGCACTTTTCGCCCTGTCGTGGCGCTGTCTGACAACCGCCGCGGCCGGGTGGATGGGGGGGCCGGGCGCATGACAAACTTGACGGCGTGACGCGTCCGCGACCCTCTGTCGGCCCCGCCCTGGCTGGTGCGGTCGATCTCTCCGGTCTCAAGCAACGGCCCCAGCCGGCGGGCGGTCCTTCCGGAGGGGCGACGCCGCCGGGCGCCGAGGGTGACCGCGGAATCATCGCGGTCACCGAGGCCAACTTCGAGACCGAGGTCCTGCTGCGGTCCGAGGAAGTGCCCGTCGTCGTGCTGCTGTGGTCACCGCGCAGCGACGCGTGCGTCCAGCTGCTCGATACGTTCGCCGGCTTGTCCACGCAAGACAATGGCAAGTGGTCGCTGACGACGGTCAACGTCGACGTCGCGCCCAGGGTCGCGCAGATATTCGGCGTCGACGCCGTCCCCACCGTCGTGGCGCTGGCCGCCGGTCAGCCGATATCGAGTTTCCAGGGGATGCAGCCGGCGGAGCAGTTGCGCGGCTGGTTGGACCAGATTCTCTCGGCGACCGCCGGAAAGCTCAAGGGCTCAACGAGTTCCGGTGAGGCGGAGGCAGTCGATCCCGAGCTGGCCGCGGCCCGCCAACAGCTGGAGGACGGCGACTTCGAAGCCGCCAAGACGTCGTATCAGTCGATCCTGGACGCCAACCCGGCCAACGCCGAAGCCAAGGGGGCGATTCGGCAGATCGAATTCCTCACGCGCGCAACCGCGCAGCGCCCGGACGCCGTCGCCGCTGCCGACGCCGCGCCCGGCGACATCCAAGCCGCCCTCGCGGCGGCCGACGTACAGATCCTCAATCAGGATGTCGGGGCCGCCTTCGACCGTCTGATTGCCTTGGTGCGCAGCACATCCGGCGACGATCGTGCCCTGGTACGCACCCGGCTGGTCGAGCTGTTCGAGCTCTTCGACCCCGCCGATCCCGAGGTTGTCGCCGGACGCCGTAACCTCGCCAACGCGCTGTACTGAAGCGGCTGTTACTCGGGTTCCAGCCACAGCGCCGACGTGGGAGGCAGCACCAACAGTGCCGAGGCCGGCCGGCCGTGCCACGGGTCTTCGGTGGCGTCGACGCCGCCCATATTGCCGATACCCGAACCGTTGTAGACCGTAGCGTCGGTGTTGAGCACCTCTCGCCAGCGCCCCGCCAATGGCAGGCCCAGCCGGTATCCACTGTGCTCGGCGCCGGCGAAGTTGAACACGCACGCCATCACCGAACCATCCTTGCCATAACGCAGGAAGCTCAACACGTTGTTGCCCGAGTCGTTGGCGTCGATCCAGGAATACCCGTCGGGCACGGTGTCCTGACTCCACAGTGCCGGGTGACCGCGATAGACGGCGTTGATGTCGCCGATCAGCCGCAGGATTCCGTTGGAGAAGCCTTGCTCGTCGAGCTGCCACCAATCCAGGCCGCGCTCCTCCGACCACTCGGCGCGCTGCCCGAATTCCTGTCCCATGAACAGCAATTGCTTGCCCGGGTGCGCCCACTGGTAGGCCAGCAGGCTGCGCAGCCCTGCGGCCTTGACGTGGTTGTTGCCCGGCATCCGACCCCACAGCGTGCCCTTGCCGTGGACCACCTCGTCATGGCTGATCGGTAGCACATAGTTCTCGCTGAACGCATACAGCATCGAGAACGTCATCTCGTGATGATGGAAGCTGCGGTAGATCGGATCGCGGCTGATGTAGTCGAGCGTGTCGTGCATCCAGCCCATGTTCCACTTCATCGAAAAGCCCAGGCCGCCAAGGTTTGTCGGGCGCGTCACCCCCGGCCACGAGGTTGACTCCTCGGCGATGGTGACGATACCCGGGGCCGTCTTGTGCACCGTGGCGTTCATCTCCTGCAGGAACTGCACGGCCTCCAGGTTCTCCCGGCCGCCGTAGATGTTGGGGGTCCAGCCCCCTTCGGGGCGCGAATAATCCAGGTAGAGCATCGAGGCGACCGCATCCACCCGTAGGCCGTCGATGTGGAACTCTTCGAGCCAGAACAGGGCGTTGGCTACCAGGAAGTTTCGCACCTCCCGGCGGCCGAAGTCGAAAACGTAGGTACCCCAGTCGAGTTGCTCACCGCGCTGGGGGTCGGAATGCTCGTATAGGGGTGTGCCGTCGAAGCGCGCCAGCGCCCAGGCATCCTTGGGGAAGTGCGCCGGTACCCAGTCCACCAGCACCCCGATGCCGGCCTGGTGCAGGGCGTCGACCAGTGCCCGGAATTCGTCGGGTGTCCCGAATCGGGACGTCGGAGCGTAGTACGACGTCACCTGGTAGCCCCACGACCCGGCGAAGGGGTGCTCTGCGACCGGCAGCAGCTCGACATGGGTGAACCCGTGCTCCACCACGTAATCGGTCAGCTCGCGAGCCAACTGCCGATAGTTAAGGCCGGGACGCCAGGAACCCAGGTGGACCTCGTACGTGCTCATCGGCTCGAATACCGGGTTGCGCTGCGCGCGCTCCGTCATCCAGTCGGCGTCTTCCCAGGTGTACTGGCTGCGCGTGACCCTCGAGGCGGTGTGCGGCGGCACCTCGGTGGCGAACGCCATCGGATCCGCCCGGTCGGTCACGACGTCATCGGCGCCGTGCACGCGGAACTTGTACAGCCCCTCGAGTGGGAAGCCGGGCCAGAACAGCTCCCAGACGCCGGATGACCCCAGCACCCGCATCGGGGCTTCATTGCCGGTCCAGCCGTTGAACTCACCGATCAGATTGACGCCCTTGGCGTTAGGCGCCCACACCGCAAACGACACCCCGGTGACGACACCGTCGGCCGTGGTGAACGAACGAGGATGTGCGCCAAGGACTTCCCAGAGCCGCTCATGGCGTCCCTCCCCGAACAGGTGGAGGTCGACCTCACCCAACGTCGGCAGAAAGCGGTACGCGTCGGCGACGACGTACGGTTCGGCACCTTCATAGGTGATCTGCAGCCGATAGTCGATCAAGTCGGCGAACGGCAACACCACCGCGAAAAGACCGGAATCGATGTGCTGCATGGGGAATCGGTCGTCACCGACCAGCGCGGCGACTTCGACCGCATGCGGCCGGTACGCCCGAATGACGGTGTGACCGTCGTATTCGTGGGCGCCCAGAATGCTGTGCGGGTTGTAATGTGTGCCAGCGACCAGGCGCGACAGGTCGGCCGGATCGGGCGCCAAGTGTGTCCGAGCGAGTTGGTCGGCTTGGCTCATGTCCCTTTCACCTCCGGTCCGTTTCATCGCCTGCGTAGCAGTGTCATGCGTGAGTCATACGGTATGAGCGGCATGTTGATGATGTGCGCAACCGCCTGCCCGGGGTCGATGCGAATGTAATTGGCCTGCCCCCATTGGAATTCCTGGCCGGTGATCTCGTCGCGCACCCAAAACCGCTCGTAGGGCTCCATACCCAAAGCGGCCATGTCTAAAAACAGCGTCGCTTCCTCGGCCCCGTACGCGTTGAGGGTCACGACCACCAACACGCAGTCGCCGGTCGCCGGGTCGAACTTCGAGTAGGCGAGCAGCGCATCGTTGTCCACGGCGTGGAAGTGGATCGTGCGCAGCTGTTCCAGGGCGGGATGGAGTCGGCGAATTGTGTTGAGCTGCGTGATGAATGGCTCGAGCGATCGTCCTTCGGCGAGGGCGCCCGCGAAATCGCGGGGCCGCAACTCGTACTTCTCGGAGTCCAGGTACTCTTCGCTGCCCTCCCGCACCGCCCGGTGCTCGAACAGTTCGTAGCCCGAATACACACCCCAAGCCGGGCTCATGGTGGCCGCCAGCACCGCGCGGATGGCGAACATTCCGGGCCCGTTGTGCTGCAAGATGGCGTGGAGGATGTCGGGCGTGTTGACGAACAGGTTGGGCCGGCGGAAGTCGGCGAGGTTGGCGATGTCGTTGCCGAACTCGGTCAGCTCCCACTTCGCGGTCCGCCAGGTGAAGTAGCTGTAGGACTGGGTGAACCCCAGTTTCGCCAGACCGTACTGCCGTGCCGGTGGCGTGAACGCCTCGGACAAGAACAGCACGTCGGGATCGACGGCCTTGACCGTGGCGATCAGCCAGGCCCAGAAATCCGGCGGCTTGGTGTGCGGGTTGTCGACGCGAAAGAACTTGACGCCGTGGTCGATCCAGTGCCGGACCACGCGCAGCACCTCGTCGTAGAGGCCGGCCGGGTCGTTGTCGAAATTGATCGGATAGATGTCCTGGTACTTCTTGGGCGGGTTTTCCGCGTAAGCGATGGTGCCGTCGGGCAATTCGGTGAACCATTCGCGGTGATCACGCGCCCAGGGATGATCCGGTGCGCATTGCAGCGCCAGGTCCAGCGCCACCTCCATGCCCAGCTCGCGCGTCGCGGCGACAAAGGCGTCGAAGTCCTCGATGGTGCCCAGATCCGGGTGGATGGCGTCATGGCCGCCCTCGTCGCTGCCAATCGCCCAAGGAGACCCCACGTCCCCGGGGGCGGCGGTCGGGGAGTTGTTGCGCCCCTTGCGATGTATCTTGCCGATCGGGTGAATCGGCGGCAGGTAGACGACGTCGAATCCCATTGCCGCGATGCGTGGAAGCTGGGCGGCGGCCGTGGCGAAGGTGCCGTGTACGGGGCGACCCTTGTCGTCCCACCCGCCGGTCGAGCGGGGAAACATCTCGTACCAGGAGCCGAACCGTGCCAGCGGCCGGTCCACCCAGACGCCGTGCTGTTCGCCGCGGGTGACGAGATCGCGCAGCGGGTAGTCCGCCAGAATCTCTTCGATCTCCGGTCCCAGCGCCAGCGCGGTGCGGGTGACCGGATCGCCTGGCTTGCGCAGCGCAGTCGCGGCGGTCAGCAGCGGTTCGCGCAGCGGGCGCGGCACGCCCGTCGCCGCGCGCTCGAACAGTCCGGCGCCGACCAAAAGATCGTTGGACAGTTCGGTCTCGCCCTGACCGGCGTCCAATTTGGCGATCAGCCCGTGCCGCCACGAATGAATCGGATCGCCCCACCCGTCGACCCGAAACGTCCACAAACCGACCTGGTCGGGGGTGAACTGACCGTGGAAAACGTAGGGCTCCAGACCCATCGTCATCGGCAGTGACAGCGGCTTGATTCGTTGCTGGTTGACCTTGGCGTCACGCTCTGTGACCGGCTTTGCCGGAGCCTGCACCGCCTTGATCCGGCGGGTCTCGGCTACCTGCGGATAGCCGGGCCCGAGGTAGCGGACGACCAGAGTGGCCGCGACGGCCTCGTGGCCCTCACGCCATACCGCGGCGCTGACCGGCACGACTTCGCCGACCACTGCTTTCGCGGGATACGCGCCACAGGAAACGACCGGTTGGACGTCATCGATCTCGACACGACCGGGCACCAGCACTCCGTTCCGATTGTGTGCGGCCAACCCCGCGATCTGCTCCGCGCGGAATGCCGCTCGTCGGGAAACTTCCTGTCGTGGGGAAACTTTCTGTGCGGGGAGGCATCATTGCGACCCCGATAACTACCCGATACCCACCCTAGTCTCCGGTCACACACCGGCCAGGAAAGCGATCCTTCCCGCCGTGCGGGCGCTGAGAACCTCAGTAAGGTAGTTACGCGTGAAAGCCCTCCGCCGGTTTACCGTCCGTGCTCATCTTCCGGAGCGTCTGACCGCGCTGGACCAGCTGGCGACCAACCTGCGATGGTCCTGGGACAACCCCACCCAAGAGCTTTTCGCAACCATCGACCCAGAGCTCTGGGAACGGTGCAGCAGTGACCCGGTGGCGTTGCTGGGCGCGGTGAAGCCCGCGCGGCTCGACGAGCTGGCGCTGGACGAGGCGTTCCTGGACCGGCTCGACGCGCTGACCGCCGATTTGAACGATTACCTGAGCCGCCCGCTGTGGTACCAGCAGCAGCAGGAGCACGGCGCCGAAATGCCGGCCGCGGTCGCCTACTTCTCCATGGAGTTCGGCATCGCCGAAGTGCTGCCCAACTACTCCGGTGGCTTGGGCATCCTCGCCGGAGACCACTTGAAATCCGCGTCCGATCTGGGTGTGCCACTGGTAGCGGTGGGCCTGTACTACCGCTCTGGCTACTTCCGTCAGTCGCTGACGGCCGACGGCTGGCAGAACGAGACCTACCCCTCGTTGGACCCGCAGGGCCTGCCGCTGCGGCTGCTGACCGATGCGACCGGCGAGCCCGCCCTGGTTGAGTTGATGCTGCCGGACTCCGCGCAGCTGCACGCCCGGATCTGGGTCGCGCAAGTGGGCCGGGTGCCGCTGCTGTTGCTGGATGCCGACGTCCCGGAGAACGAGCACGACCTACGCGGCGTCACCGACCGCCTGTACGGGGGCGACCAGGAACATCGAATGAGACAGGAGATCCTGGCGGGCATCGGCGGGGTGCGGGCGATCCGCGCCTTCACCGACATTCACGGCCTGCCCGCGCCCGAGGTGTTCCACATGAACGAGGGCCACGCCGGCTTCCTCGGAGCGGAACGCATCCGGGAGCTGATGACCGGTTCGGAGTTGGACTTCGACACCGCGCTGACGGTGGTGCGCTCCAGCACGGTGTTCACCACGCACACCCCGGTGCCCGCCGGCATCGACCGGTTCCCTATCGAAATGGTCCGGTTGTACTTCGACGACCACGCGGGCGACGAAGCTCAACCCGACGGAAAGGTCGCGACATCCGACGCGGCGCCCGTGTTGCTGCCGGGGGTGCCGACGGCTCGCATCCTGGCGCTCGGGGCCGAGGACGACCCCACCAAGTTCAACATGGCTCACATGGGTCTACGGCTGGCCCAGCGCGCCAACGGTGTGTCCTCGCTGCACGGACGGGTGAGCCGATCGATGTTCAACGAACTGTGGCCAGGCTTCGACGCGAGCGAGGTGCCGATCGGCTCGATTACCAACGGAGTTCATGCGCGCACCTGGGCGGCCCCGCAATGGCTGCAGCTGGGCCGCGAGCTGGTCGGGTCGGATTCGTTCAGCGATCCCGGGGTTTGGCTGCGCCTCAAGCAGGTCGACGCGGGCCATCTGTGGTGGATCCGCTCGCAGCTGAGGGCCATGCTCGTCGACGACGTCCGGCAGCGGCTCCGTCGATCATGGCTGGAACGCGGCGCCTCGGACGCCGAATTAGGTTGGATAGCAACGGCATTCGATCCAGAGGTGCTGACCATCGGATTCGCGCGGCGAGTGCCGACGTATAAGCGGCTGACGCTGATGCTGCGTGATCCGCATCGGCTGGAACAGCTGTTGCTCGACCAAGAGCGGCCCATTCAGCTGATCGTCGCCGGGAAATCGCACCCGGCCGACGACGGCGGCAAGGCGCTGATCCAGCAGGTGGTGCGCTTTGCCGACCGGCCCGAGGTGCGTCACCGGATCGCATTTTTGCCCGACTACGACATGTCCATGGCGCGGCTGCTGTATTGGGGCTGCGACGTCTGGCTGAACAATCCACTGCGACCGTTGGAGGCTTGCGGCACTTCAGGAATGAAGAGCGCACTCAACGGTGGACTGAACCTGTCCATCCGCGATGGCTGGTGGGACGAATGGTACGACGGCGAAAACGGCTGGGCCATACCGTCCGCCGACGGAGTGATCGACGAAAACCGGCGCGACGACCTGGAGTCCAGTGGGCTCTACACACTGCTGGAAGAAGCCGTCGCACCGAAGTTCTACGAGCGCGACGAACACGGCGTACCGCCGCGCTGGATCGAGATGGTGCGCCACACCGTGCAGACGCTCGGACCAAAAGTATTGGCGTCCCGCATGGTGCGCGACTACGTCGAGCAGTACTACACGCCCGCCGCCCAATCGCTGCGCAAGACGATCGCGCCCGCCGACGGCGCCGAAGACGCGGCGGGTGGCGGCGAGTTCGGCGCGGCCCGTGAGCTGGCCGCCTACCGCAGGCGCGCCCAGGAGGCCTGGCCCAAGATCGTCATCACCGACGTCGACAGCACCGGCCTACCGGACAGTCCGGTGCTCGGCTCGAAGCTGACCCTGACCGCCACCGTCCAGCTGGCCGGGCTGGCGACCGACGAGGTCACGGTCCAAGCGCTGGTGGGCCGCGTCGACGCCAGCGATGCACTCCTGGAGCCGATCACCGTCGAGATGTCCTACACCGGCACCGCCGAGGGCGGAAACCAGGTCTTTTCGACGACGACGCCGCTGCCGCTGGCGGGATCGGTCGGCTACACCGTGCGCGTGCTGCCCCACAATCCGATGCTGGCGGCCAGCAACGAGCTCGGCCTGGTCACGCTGGCGCGATAACCGGATCGATCAGGCTGACAGGCCTTCTTCCGGTGTGGCCGCGGTGCGCAGTCGCTGCAGCGCCTGGCGCACCTGGTCGCCGTTGGTGGTCTGCCAGAACGGCGGCAACGAGGCCCGCAGGTAGCCGCCGTAGCCGGCGGTGACCATGCGGGAATCGAGCACAGCAACCACGCCGCGATCGGTGACGCGCCGCAACAGGCGCCCCGATCCCTGAGCCAACAGCAGCGCCGCGTGGTTGGCCGCGACGGCCATGAAGCCATTGCCGCCGCGCGCGGCGACCGCGCGCTGCCGCGCGCCCAATAGGGGGTCGTCGGGCCGGGGAAACGGGATGCGGTCGATCAGCACCAGCGACAGCGACGGTCCGGGCACATCGACGCCCTGCCACAGCGACAGCGTGCCGAACAAGGATGTCTCGGGATCGGCGCTGAACTGTTCGACGAGCGCCGAGGTGCTGTCGTCGCCCTGGCACAGCACCGGCGTCGACAGCCGTCCGCGCATGGCCTCGGCCGCCGCCCGGGCCGCGCGCATCGACGAGAACAACCCCAGGGTGCGCCCGTCGGCGGCGGCGATGAGTTCGGCGATTTCGTTCAGCTGCTCGGCCGAGCCGGTGCCGTCGCGTCCGGGTGGCGGCAGGTGCGCGGCCACGTACAGGATTCCGGCTTTGGCGTGCTGGAACGGCGAACCCACGTCGAGGCCACGCCAACGCGCGTCGTCGTCCTTTTCGGTCGTCAGCCCCCAGGCCGTCGCCATGGCGTCGAACGAGCCGCCGATGGTCAGCGTCGCCGACGTCAGCACCACCGTCGAACGCGAGAACACCCGGGACCGCAGCAGCCCGGCGACCGACAGCGGCGCCACCCGCAACACCGGGCGCGATGAACCCCTGGTCTCCTCGTGCTCCAGCCACACCACGTCGGTGCGGTCCGGGATGGCCGGGCCGAACGATTCCAGCACGCGCGACGTGGTATCCGATATTTCGCTCAGTGCCGCAACGGCTTCGGCGCGCGCCGCCGCCGCCTTGGGGTCGTTGGTGGTGTCGATCGCCGAGCGCGCCGCGCTTGCCACGTCGCGCAGCGCCGTCAGGTAGGTCGCCAGCTCGTCACCGAGGCGATCGATGCGGCCGGGCGTGCCGTCGTGGATGACCGACGCAAAGTTCGCGGTCGTCGCCTCCAGGCGCTGGATCAACTCCGGGTCCACCAGTCGGGCGATGCGCCGGGCGGCCACGCCGAGGGAGGCCGATGTCAGCTCCGCGGTGGCCACCGACGTCACCCGATCGACCAGCTCGTGTGCTTCGTCGACGACCAGCAGCGCATGCTCGGGCAGCACCGCCGATTCGGCCACGGCGTCGATCGCGAGCAGCGCGTGGTTGGTGACTACGACGTCGGCACGGCCGGCGCGGCTACGCGCCCGCTCGGAAAAGCACTCGGCGCCGAAGGGGCAGCGCGCCACGCCGAGGCATTCCCGCGCGGAAACGCTGACCTGCGACCAGGACCGGTCTGGAACGCCGGGCTTCAGGTCGTCGCGATCACCGGATTCGGTGCTCGACGCCCATTCGGTGAGGCGTTGCACGTCGCGGCCCAACGCGCTGACCGCCATGGGGTTGAAGAGTTCCTCCTGTGGCCGGTCGTCGCCCTCTTCACCGTCGGCCGCGCTGCCGTTGTGAATCTTGTTCAGGCACAGGTAATTTCGCCTACCCTTGAGCAAAGCGAACTGCGGACGCCGCGGCAGCGCATCGGCCAGCGCATCGATCAGCCTGGGCAGGTCGCGATCGACGAGCTGGCGCTGCAAAGCGATCGTGGCCGTGGAGACGACGACGGGGGACTCGTCGTCAATCGCGTGGACGATCGCGGGCACCAGATACGCGAGCGACTTGCCGGTACCGGTGCCGGCCTGCACCACCAGGTGCTCCCCGGTGTCGAATGCCCGCGCCACCGCGGCGGCCATCTCCTGCTGGCCGCTGCGCTCACTGCCACCGAGCGCGGCCACAGCGGCGGCCAACAGCTCGGACACGGAAACGTCAGACGTGGCTACCCTCTTCGCTGTTCGGGGCGGCGCTCGCGCCGCGTGATCCTTCGCGGTGCTAGCGCCGGCCGGCGGGAATCTGCGTCGTCGTGATCGCGGGATCGCCGTGCGACAAATTCAATCCCTCCCACGGCAGACTGCGCAGCCCGGAAGTTACCAGCTCGCGCGCCGCGGCGAGGTTCGGTTTGGACACCAGTTCGCCTCCCCGGACCAGGGGGACGGTCAGTACCCGAGCCGGTTCGGAGACGGCGGGCTGATGGCCGGCCGCATACACCACCTCCTCGGTGACGGTGCCGGAATCGCGCGACAGGCGTAACGCCTCCTTGCGCCCGCCGTGGGATTCCTTGTGGCTGCTGCGCTTTTGGACCGGCAACCCGTCCACCTCGACCAGTTTGTACACCATGTTCGCCGTTGGGGCGCCCGAGCCCGTCACCAGCGACGTGCCCACGCCGTAACTGTCGATCGGCTCGGCGGCCAAGGCTGCGATGGAGAATTCGTCGAGGTCGCCGGAGACCACGATGCGGGTCCGGGTCGCCCCCAGCTCGTCGAGCTGTTCACGCACCTGGCGGGCCAGCACGCCCAGCTCGCCGGAGTCGACGCGCACCGCACCCAGCCCGGTACCGGCGGCGGCCACCGCATTGGCCACACCGGTCGTCACGTCGTAGGTGTCCACCAACAGGGTGGTGTCCACTCCGAGCGCGTCGACCTGTGCCCGGAATGCCGCCAATTCGGTCGATTCCGTGGGGGAGTCGGCGCGCGCATGCAGCATGGTGAACGCGTGCGCGGCGGTGCCCTCGGCGGGTATTCCGTAGTAGCGCTGCGCCTCCAGGTTGGACGACGCCGCGAAGCCGGCCAGGTACGCGGCGCGGGCCGCGGCGACGGCGGCCTGTTCGTGGGTTCGTCGTGATCCCATCTCGATCAGCGGGCGTCCCCGGGCCGCGCTCACCATGCGCGCCGCGGCGGACGCGACCGCGGTGTCGTGGTTGAAAATCGACAGTGCCAGCGTCTCGAGCACCACGCATTCGGCGAACGTCCCACTCACCGACAGCAGGGGGGATCCGGGGAAGTACAGCTCGCCTTCGGCGTAGCCGTCGATGTCGCCGCCGAACCGGAATTCGCGTAAGTACCGCAACGTGTTCGGGTCGAGGAACTGCCCCAGCGACCGGCATGCCTGGTCATCGAAGGTGAACTGCGGCAGCGCCTCGAGCAGCCGGCCGGTTCCCGCGACCACGCCATAGCGGCGGCCTTCGGGCAGTCGGCGGGCAAAAAGCTCGAAGGTGGTCCGTCGATCCGCGGTGCCGTCTCGCAGCGCGGCCGCCAACATCGTCAACTCGTACTTGTCGGTCAGCAGCCCAGTAACGACCGGGTCGTTCATTCCATAACGGTATCGGCTGCCATTGGGGCTCGGTAACGTCGTGCATCCCTCGGTATCGTGTAGGCCATGGTTGTTATGTCAGCGCCCACTAAGCCGGGCACTACAGGACAACGAGAGTCCGCCCCGGTAGAGGCCACGGCGAGTCCGTGGGTCACGATCGTCTGGGATGACCCGGTCAATCTGATGACCTATGTGACGTATGTGTTCCAGAAGTTGTTCGGCTACAGCGAGCCGCACGCCACGAAGCTGATGTTGCAGGTGCACAACGAGGGAAAAGCCGTGGTGTCCGCCGGCAGCCGTGAGTCGATGGAAGCCGATGTGTCCAAACTGCACGCCGCCGGTTTGTGGGCGACGATGCAGCAGGACCGCTGAAGCTCGAGGCGCTGGCGATTCCCTGTGCGCAAATGGAAGCGGGTCGAGACCGCTAACGGTCCCCGCTTTCGGTCGTCCCTGGCATCGCACGAGGCCGCCCTGCTCAAGAACTTGGCCACGGCGATGATCGGCCTGCTCGACGAGCGTGAATCTTCCTCGCCCGCAGACGAACTCGAGGAGATCACCGGGATCAAGACGGGCAACGCCGATCCCCCGAAGGATCCCACGTTGCGCCGGCTGCTGCCGGACTTCTATCGGTACCACGACGAGGACACCGCGCCACCCGATGCCGCGGATAGCCTGAACGCCGCCTTGCGCAGCCTGCACGAGCCCGACATCGTCAACGCCAAACGCGTTGCCGCACAGCGGTTGCTGAGCACGGTTCCCGCTGACGGCGGCCGTTTCGAGCTGACCGAGGACGACGCGAACTCGTGGATCGCGGCGGTCAACGACATTCGGTTGACCCTGGGAGTCATGCTCGAGGTCGGGCCGGAGGGCCCCGAGCGCCTGCCGGCCGACCATCCCCTGGCCGTGCACTTCGACGTCTATCAGTGGCTAACGGTGCTGCAGGAATACCTGGTTCTGGTGCTGATGGGACCCCGATGACGGACGAAGAGATGAACGCCATCACCGATGTCGCGGGCATCCGCGTCGGCCACTACCAACGAGTGGATCCCGACGCATCCCTGGGCGCCGGCTGGGCCTGCGGCGTCACCGTCGTACTCACCCCGCCGGGCACCGTCGGCGCGGTGGATTGCCGCGGCGGCGCGCCCGGTACCCGGGAGACCGATCTGCTGGACCCGGCCAACACCGTTCGGTTCGTGGACGCGGTGTTGCTCGCCGGGGGCAGCGCCTATGGGCTGGCCGCCGCAGACGGTGTCATGCGCTTCCTGGAAGAACGCGAGCGCGGTGTGGCGATGGACGGCGGCGTGGTGCCCATCGTGCCGGGAGCGGTGATCTTCGATCTGCCGGTCGGTGGCTGGGAGTGCCGTCCGACGGCGGAGTTCGGTTACGCGGCCTGTGCCGCCGCCGAAGACGGCACGGCGATGGATGTCGGGACCGTCGGCGCCGGGGTGGGGGCCCGCGCCGGCGCGCTCAAGGGCGGTGTCGGGACCGCGTCGAGGGCGCTGCCGTCCGGCGTGACGGTCGGAGCGCTGGCCGTGGTGAACTCTGCCGGCGAGGTCGTCGACCGGGGTACCGGCTTGCCGTGGATGGCGGACTTGACCCGGCAGTTCGCTCTGCAGCCGCCGCCGGCCGAGCAGATCGAGGCCCTCGCCCAGTTGCCGTCCCCGTCGGATCCGGTGGACAACCCGCTCAACACCGTCATCGCGGTGGTGGCCACCGACGCCGCCCTGAGCCCGGCGGCATGTCGGCGGGTGGCGATCTCCGCCCACGACGGCCTGGCCCGCAGCATCCGGCCGGCGCACACGCCGGTCGACGGTGACACGGTGTTCGTCCTGGCCACCGGGGCGGTTGAGGTAGGCGCGGCTGCTGGTTCGAAACCAGTGCCCGCCGCTTTCTCCCCGGAGACCGGGCTTGTCACCGAGGTGGGCATCGCCGCGGCCGATTGCCTGGCGCAAGCGGTGCTGGGCGGCGTGCTGGCGGCGAAACCGATCGCCGGCATACCGAGCTACCGCGACGTGCTGCCCGGGGCGTTCGGTGAATGAGATCGCCCGGCCGAAGCGCCGGTAGCCTTGACGATGCTGGAAACACGCTGGAAGGGCAGCCATGGGTAAGACCACCCCACGGGGACGCCCCGGTGCGCCGGTCGCCCAGGGGAAGAAGCGCTCCACCGCGGCCGTGGGAGCCGCCACCATCCTCACCTTCGTGGCGTTGCTCTACCTGATTGAACTGATCGACCAGCTGACCCGCCACTCGTTGGACGCCAACGGCATCAGGCCACTGGAGGCCGATGGATTGTGGGGCGTCATCTTCGCCCCGGTGTTGCACGAAAACTGGCAACACCTGATGGCCAACACGGTGCCGCTACTGGTCCTGGGATTCCTCATGACGCTGGCCGGGCTGTCCCGGTTCGTGTGGGCGACCGCCATCGTGTGGGTCCTGGGCGGTTTGGGCACCTGGCTCATCGGCAACGTCGGCAGCAGCTGCGGGCCCACCGACCACATCGGCGCGTCCGGCCTGATCTTCGGCTGGCTGGCCTTCTTGCTCGTGTTCGGCATCTTCGTCCGCCGGATGCGCGACATCGTCATCGGCCTGATCGTGATGTTCGCCTACGGCGGCGTCCTGCTGGGAGCCATGCCGGTGCTCGGCAGATGCGGAGGCGTGTCATGGCAGGGCCATCTGTGCGGAGCGATCGCCGGCGTCGTCGCCGCCTACATGTTGTCCGCGCCGGAGCGTAAGGGCCGGACGTCGAGGAAGGCAGGCACCGCCTTGCCACGGCCCAAGATATGAGTTCGGCCCTGGCACCCATCGGTGTCTTCGACTCCGGTGTCGGGGGACTAACGGTCGCGCGGGCGATCATCGACCAGCTGCCCGACGAGGACATCATCTACGTCGGCGATACCGGCCATGGTCCGTACGGCCCGTTGACCATCCCCGAGGTCCGCGCGCACGCGCTGGCGATCGGTGACGACCTCGTCGGCCGCGGCGTCAAGGCGTTGGTCATCGCCTGCAACACCGCATCCGCGGCGTGCCTGCGGGACGCTCGCGAACGCTACGACGTGCCCGTCGTCGAGGTGATCCTGCCCGCGGTGCGCCGCGCGGTCGCCACCACCCGCAACGGGCGCATCGGCGTCATCGGCACCCAGGCGACCGTCAACTCGCATGCCTATCAGGACGCGTTCGCCGCCGCCCGCGACACCGAGATCACCGCGGTGGCCTGCCCGCGCTTCGTCGACTTCGTGGAGCGCGGCGTGACCAGCGGCCGTCAGGTGCTCGGACTTGCGGAGGGCTACCTGGAGCCGCTGCAGCGCGCACAGGTCGACACGCTGGTGCTCGGCTGCACGCACTACCCGCTGCTGTCCGGGCTCATCCAATTGGCGATGGGTGACAACGTGACGCTGGTTTCCAGCGCCGAGGAAACGGCGAAGGAAGTGCTTCGGGTGCTGACCGAACGGGATCTGCTTCGTCCGCACGATGCACCGCCCGCGACTCGGGTTTTCGAAGCCACCGGCGACCCCGAGGCATTCACCGCACTGGCGGCGCGATTCCTGGGTCCCGCGGTCACCGGTGTCCAGCCCGTTCATCAGGTGCGCATTGATTAACGACGGGACGAGATTCTCGTCACACCAATGCGGCGATGTTTTCGTCACGGTCCTATCGGGCATGGCACAGTAGTGTCCGTGCGAATAACCGTGCTCGGCTGCTCGGGCAGCGTGGTCGGTCCGGATTCGCCCGCATCGGGTTATCTGCTCCGGGCACCGGATACTCCGCCGTTGGTCATCGACTTCGGCGGGGGCGTCCTCGGCGCGTTACAGCGGTATGCCGATCCCGGTTCCGTGCACGTGCTGTTGTCCCATCTGCATGCCGACCATTGTTTGGATTTGCCCGGACTGTTCGTGTGGCGGCGCTACCACCCGACACGTCCGCTGGGTAAGGCGTTGCTCTACGGGCCGGGCGACACCTGGTCGCGCTTGGGCGCCGCATCGTCGCCCTACGGCGGTGAGATCGACGATTGTTCGGACATTTTTGACGTCCGCCATTGGGTTGACGGCGAGCCGGTGACGATTGGCGCGCTGACGGTGACACCGCGCGTGGTGGCTCATCCGACCGAGTCCTACGGACTGAAGATCACCGATCCCTCGGGCGCATCGTTCGTCTACAGCGGCGACACCGGTACCTGCGATCAGCTCGTCGAGTTGGCTCGCGACGCCGATGTCTTCCTGTGCGAGGCCTCGTGGACCCACTCGCCGGAGCGGCCGCCCGCGCTGCACCTGTCGGGCACCGAGGCCGGCCGGGCCGCGACCGCGGCCGGGGTTCACGAACTGTTGTTGACGCACATCCCGCCGTGGACCTCCCGCGAGGACGTGATCACCGAGGCCAAGGCGGAGTTCGATGGTCCCGTGCATGCGGTGGTGTGCGGGGAGACGTTCGATATCCGCCGCTCCGAGCGGGTCTGAGCCACCCGCGGCGGTGCTGAAGTGCCCGCTAGTGTTGGCGGCGTGACGAGACGAGAAGACGGCCGCCTCGACGACGAGCTTCGGCCCGTCGTCATCACCCGCGGTTTCACCGATCACCCCGCCGGTTCGGTATTGATCGAATTCGGCCACACGAAGGTCATGTGTACGGCCAGCGTGACCGAGGGGGTGCCGCGCTGGCGAAAGGGATCGGGCCTGGGGTGGCTGACCGCGGAGTACGCGATGTTGCCGTCGGCAACCCACACCCGCTCGGACCGCGAATCGGTAAAGGGCCGCCTGTCCGGGCGCACCCAGGAGATCAGCCGGCTGATCGGGCGGTCGCTGCGTGCCTGCATCGACCTGGCGGCACTGGGTGAGAACACCATCGCCGTTGACTGCGACGTCCTGCAGGCCGACGGCGGCACGCGCACCGCGGCCATCACGGGCGCGTTCGTGGCGTTGTCCGACGCGGTGACCTATCTCGCGGCTTTGGGCAAGCTGTCGGATCCCCGGCCGTTGTCCTGCGCGATCGCGGCGGTCAGCGTCGGCGTGGTTGACGGGCGGATCCGCGTCGACCTGCCTTATGAAGAGGACGCCCGCGCCGAGGTCGACATGAACGTCGTCGCCACCGACACGGGGACCCTCGTGGAGGTGCAGGGGACCGGTGAGGGGGCGACCTTCCCGCGCTCGACGCTGGACAAATTGCTCGACGTGGCGCTGGCTGCGTGTGACAAGTTGTTCGCCGCGCAGCGCGAGGCGCTCCAGCTCCCATATCCCGGCGTGCTCCCCGAGGGGGCACCGGCGCCGAAGGCGTTCGGCAGCTGACCCGCCTGCTGGTCGCCAGCCGCAACCCGAAGAAGCTCATTGAGTTGCGCCGGGTGCTCGATGCTGCCGGCCTGACAGGATTGAGCCTGGTCTCGCTCGATGACGTTGCGCCGTTTGAGGAAGCGCCGGAGACGGGTGCGATGTTCGAGGACAACGCCTTGGTTAAGGCGCGCGATGCGTTCAACGCGAGCGGGCTGGCGAGCGTGGCCGACGATTCCGGGCTGGAGGTCACCGCACTGAACGGCATGCCCGGTGTGCTGTCGGCGCGCTGGTCGGGCACCCACGGCGACGACGCGGGCAACACCGCGTTGCTATTGGCGCAATTGCGCGACGTGCCCGAGGGACGTCGCGGTGCGGCGTTCGTGTCCGCCTGTGCGCTCGTCTCGGCCGCAGGAGAGGTCGTCGTGCGCGGCGAGTGGCCGGGAAGCATCGCGCGCGAACCGCGCGGCGACGGCGGCTTCGGCTACGACCCGGTCTTCGTTCCGCATGGGCATGACCGCACGGCAGCAGAGCTGAGCCCGACGGAGAAGGACGCGGTCTCGCATCGCGGTCGCGCGCTGCGACTGCTTTTGCCCGCGCTGGAGAGGCTGGCCCGATCTGGCGAGTAGCTAATTTGGCGAGGCCCGGGAGGGCTTCGTTGACTTTCGTCCCACAGACGCTCCGCAGATCAATTACCTTTTGCCCGCCTTCTAGCGACAACTTGTTTCTGCCCGACGTCGTCGCTCGGAGGCGGGCACTCGCGGTGCCATGCCCGCGAGTGAGGTGTGGCGGAGGTGGCCTACAAGCCGAAACGCGCCTTGACGTCGCGGGTCTGGAAGTGCTCGACGATGATGCCGAGCAGCGGGATAGTCCCGGACAGCAGTACACCGACCGTCTTGCCGAGCGGCCAGCGCACCTTGACCGCCAGATTGAACGCCGTCAAGACGTAGATGAAGTACACCCAGCCGTGGACGACTTCGATCCACCGGATCTCGTGGTTGAAGGCGAGGTGCGAGACGATCTCGTAGCACAACGCGATAAGCCACAGGCCGGTCGTCCACGCCATGATCCGGTAGCCGAGCAACGCGGTGCGGATCTTGTCGACGGGGACTGCAGGCACTGATGTTCCGGGCGTTTCCGGTGTCGTCATGCGGTTGTCCTCTTCTGCTTTTCGGCGTCTTGCGCTGCGAGCTCGGCCAGGTAGGCGTTGTACTCCCGCAGCGCTGGGTCGTCGGATGTCTGCGGCGCGGCCTTGGGCCGGTCTGGCAGCAACCCGGCGGGTATCTCCGTCATTGCGTCTGTGTGTCGCGGCTGTGGTGGTTCCTCTTCATAGCGAACGAATTTGCGGTATGCGTACACACAGAACCCAGCGAACAGCGGCCATTGCAACGCATAGCCGAGGTTTTGGAATGAGCCGGAGACGGAATTGAACCTGGTCCACTGCCACCAGCCCAGAGCCAGGCACCCGCACGCCGCAACGACCACCAGCGCGATCAGCGCGGGCCTGCGACGATGCGTAGTGGACACCCCTTGACCGTACCGCTCATGATTTGGGCCCGACGAATTCGTCGGATCCGCTCGCGACAACCCGGAGCTTCCACAAGGGATACGATCGCCACGCTGCGGGCGTGATGGAATTGGCAGACATGCCGGCTTTAGGTGCCGGTGCTCGAAAGAGCGTGAGGGTTCGAGTCCCTCCGCCCGCACTGATGCTTGGACGGCGCTGATGCCGGCAGATCAGTTGTCCGAGGTGTTGCGAAGCCGTCTGCAGACGCCGTGTCGGTATTTGCCCACACTTTCCGGTAAACACCGGGCATGCAATGGCACCGTTACGCGTCTAAATCGTCATCGAGCAAGTCCGCATCGGTGTCCATTGTCATATTCGCCGAGGCGCGCCCATATAAGCGTGCATAAGGCCTATGGCCTGGGCGAAGTTGATGCTCGACAGGTACAAGCGCGTCCCGAGCACCGCGGCAGCGCACTATTCCACTCTGAACGCTCCGAGGTCGATCGTTTTCCAGCTAGACGATCCCAGAATTACACTGGTGAGCACGGCGACCGCTGCAACAGCTTTGAGTGTGTTCGTGATGCTCTTCGTCTTCATCGGCCACACCTTTCTACTGGTGAGATACCGCGGCGGGCTGATCCCCCCGGCTAGCTGATGCTAGCGCGGCGGCGAGTGCATTAGCCCGAACTTCACCAGCAAAGCTTTTTTTGGCAGTTTCCGCAATATTAAACACGCGTCTAAAGACCGCGCTAGCATCAGCTAGCCGGGGGGATCAGCCCGCCGCGGTATCTCACCAGTAGAAAGGTGTGGACGATGCCGAT
>NZ_LZMB01000581.1 GCF_001673555.1 Mycobacterium sp. 1165178.9
ACTATCTGCCGGACGTGCAGGTACTGGCCCGGCTGCGGGTGATCGACTCGAAGCCGGCATTTGAGGTGCTGGCGCCACTGTGCGTCCGAAGCTGTTGAATTCTGCTGCGGCAGCAGCGTTTTCAAGGGGACCGGCGCGGTGTTCAGCGAAGATTCGATCTGGCGGTTCTCCTGCGACGTCCTGCTGTGCTTACCCAGCTGCCAGGGCGCGAGCACCGTGAAGCACAGGTACGCGAAGGCGACGACTGCCAGTGCCAGCACGATCCAGCCCGGGCGCAGCAGAAAGGGCAACCGGCGCATCAAGTGGATCCGTTCTGCGCGAGCCGTTCGTCGACCCAGTCATGCAGTCCCGGCAGCGCCGCCTCGATGACGGCGTAAACGCGTTCAAAGTCTTCGGTGTCGCCGTAGTAGGGATCGTCCACGTCGGGGGTGTGGGCACCGCTGCGCGGATCGAAGGACCGCAGCATCCGGACGCGATCCTCCTCGGCGCCCAGGTGCCGCAGCATCCGGGCGTGGTTGCGGTCCAGGGCCACCACCAGATCGGCGCCCAGGTGCTCGGCGTCGACCTGTGTGGCGCGGTGCTCGCATGCGTAGCCGTGGGCGCGCAGCACCCCTGCCGCCCGTTCGTCGGCGCCCTCGCCCACATGCCAGTTGCCGGTGCCGGCGCTGCTCACCCGCACCGCGTCGCCCAGACCCCGCCGGCGCAGCTGGTCGGCGAACATCTTCTCGGCCATCACCGAACGGCAGATGTTGCCGGTGCACACGAACGTGACGTGCAGGGTCTCGCGATTAGACACCCAGCGCCCTCCGTAGCTCGTCGATGGTCGACGCGTGCGTCACGCCGGGATCGACCGGGTTGCTTCTGGCTGCGCCGTCGGGAAAGTCGGCCTTGCCGTAGCCCCAGCCGACCACCACGGTGTCGATGCCGTGGGCGGCCGCGCCGTGCACGTCGTGGCTGCGATCACCGACCATGAGCACCCGCTCGGGCAGGGGCTCCAGCTGCGACAGGGCGTGGGCCAGCACCTCGACCTTGGCCTTGCGCGAACCGTCGGGGCTCGCGCCGGCGATGACCTCGAAGTGCTGGTCAAGCCCGAAATGGGCGAGGATGCGCCGCGCCGTGGGTTCCAGCTTGGAGGTGGCGACCGCCAGCCGGACCCCGGCCGCGCGCAGATCCACCAACAGTGCCTCGATTCCGTCGAAGAGCGCGTTCATCGCCCAGCCCCGCGCGCCGTACTCGGCGCGAAAGGCGGTGATGGCCTCCTCGGCGTCGTCGCCGAGCTCCATGGCCCGGAAGGTGTCGTCCATCGGTGGGCCGACGATCTGCGCGACGAGGTCGCCGGGCGGCACCGGGGCGCCGATGTGGTCGAGCGCATGCAGGAAACTGGCGACGATCCCTTCCGCGGAGTCGGTCAGCGTGCCGTCGAGATCGAAGATCACCAGCTCCACCCCACCGGGGGAGGTGCCGTGGGCCTGGCAATCGGCTGGCCTTATGCCTGTCACCTCACCATTGTCCTCGATCGGTAAGGCCGGGTGTGACGGTGTTGCCGATGCATCCCCGGGCGGCGCGGCCGGCGCACTAGTGTTTCACGGGTGGCGAGTCTGAACCTGAGCCCGCCTGCGGCGCGCTACCACGGTGATCAGGCGGTCGCGCCCGGGATGTTGGATTTCGCCGTCAACGTCCGGCACGGTCGCCCGCCGGAGTGGCTGCTGCGACGGCTGGCCGAGCGGCTGCCCGATCTGGCGCGCTACCCGAGCCTCGACGACGTCCGCAAGGCGCAGGACGCGGTTGCCGAGCGGCACGGCCGGACGCGCGACGAGGTGCTGCCGCTGGCCGGGGTGGCCGAGGCGTTCGCCCTGCTGTCCAACCTGCGTCCGCAACGGGCGGCGATCATCGCGCCAGCGTTCACCGAGCCGGCCCTCGCGCTGACCGCGGCCGGAGTGCCGGTGCACCACGTCGTGCTGGAGCCGCCGTTCGGCCTGGCCGGTGCGGCCGTCCCCGACGACGCCGACCTGGTCGTGGTGGGTAACCCGACCAACCCCACCTCGGTGCTGCACACCCGCGACCAACTGCTGGCCTTGCGCCGGCCCGGGCGGATCCTGGTGGTCGACGAGGCCTTCGCCGACTCGATTCCCGGTGAGCCGCAATCGCTGGCCGGGGACGCGCTGCCCGACGTGCTGGTGCTGCGTAGTTTGACCAAGACCTGGGCGCTGGCCGGGTTGCGGGTGGGCTACGCGCTCGCCTGCCCAGAGGTGCTGGCGCGGCTGACCGCGCAGCGGGCGCACTGGCCGGTGGGGACGCTGCAGCTGACGGCCATCGCGCAGTGTTGCGGTCGGCAGGCCGTCGCCGACGCGGCGGCCGGCGCGGTGCGGTTGACGCGGTTGCGCGCCGAGATGGTGGCCGGCCTGGCGTCGGTGGAGGTCGAGGTGGTCGACGGCCATGCTCCGTTCGTGCTGTTTCGCACGGCGGATGCGGTCCGGCTACGAAAAAGTCTGCATGACAGGGGAATTGCGGTCCGCCGCTGTGATACTTTCGTCGGCTTGGACGAGCGGTACCTGCGGGCGGCGGTGCGCCCCGAATGGCCGCGGTTGATAGAGGCGATTTCGAAGGCGGTCACGGCGGAAGGCATCGGGGGGCGCCGGTGAGCGTGAAGCTGGCCGAGGTCATGGGAGTGCTCGACGAGGCCTACCCGCCGGGGCTTGCCGAGCCCTGGGATTCGGTGGGCCTGGTGTGCGGTGACCCCGACGATGAGCTGGACTCGGTGACCGTCGCGGTCGACGCGACGCCGGCGGTCGTCGACGAGGTTCCCCGGACGAGCCTGCTGCTGGCCCATCATCCACTGCTGCTGCGCGGGGTGGACTCCGTGGCGGCCAGCACCCCCAAGGGCGCGCTGGTGCACCGGTTGATCCAGACCGGGCGATCCCTTTTCACCGCGCACACCAATGCCGACTCGGCCCGCCCGGGCGTCTCCGATGCGCTGGCCGAGGCGCTGGGCCTTGACGTTGAGGCCGCGCTCGAACCGGCATCGGGCGCGCCCGACCTCGACAAGTGGGTCGTCTACGTTCCCCGCGAGAACGCGGAAGCGGTGCGGGAGGCGGTGTTTGCGGCTGGGGCCGGCCATATCGGCGACTATTCGCACTGCAGCTGGACCGTCAGCGGTATAGGGCAGTTCCTGCCGCACGAAGGCGCCTCGCCCGCGGTGGGCAGCGTCGGGAGTGTCGAGCGGGTGGCCGAAGACCGGTTCGAGGTCGTCGCGCCCGCGCGATCCCGTGCCGCGGTGCTGGGGGCGATGCGCGCCGCCCACCCGTACGAGGAGCCCGCCTTCGACATCTTCGCGTTGGTGGCGCCGCCCGGCGGCGTCGGGCTGGGCCGCATCGGAACACTGAGACGCCCGGAACCGTTGCGCGGATTCGTCTCCCGCGTCGGGGCGGCGTTGCCGCGGACATCGTGGGGAGTGCGGGCGGCGGGGGACCCCGACGCGCCCGTGTCGCGGGTCGCCGTCTGCGGCGGCGCCGGGGATTCGTTGCTGGCCGCTGCGGCCGGTGCCGGCGTGCAGGCCTATGTCACCGCCGACCTGCGCCACCATCCGGCCGACGAACATCGCCGCGCCTCCGATGTGGCTCTGATCGATGTGGCACATTGGGCAAGTGAATTCCCTTGGTGTGAACAGGTCGCCGGGTTGCTGCGGTCGCGTTTCGGTGCGGAGCTCCCGGTGCGGGTGAGTTCGATTCGCACCGACCCGTGGAATGTCGAGCAGGTTGACAACGAGTCCGGGGGGGACGGGTCATGAAAGCCGAAGTGGCGCAGCAGCGTTCGTTGCTGGAATTGTCGAAATTGGATGCCGAGCTGTCCCGGATCACGCACCGGGCCACGCATCTGCCGGAACAAGAGGCCTGCGAGCGGTTGCGGGGGGAATTCGAGGCGGCCGCTGATCGGCTGGCCACGCTGCGCATCGCCCTGGAAGACGTCGACGCCCACGCCTCGCGGCTCGAGGCCGAGATCGATTCGGTGCGCCAGCGCGAAGACCGCGACCGCGCGCTCCTGCAGTCGGGAGCGACCGACGCCAAGCAACTGACCGATCTTCAGCACGAGCTGGAGACTCTGCAGCGTCGTCAAACCAGCCTGGAGGACTCGCTGCTGGAGGTGATGGAACGTCGCGAGGAGCTGCAATCCCGGCTGGACGGTGAGCAGCGGACGCTCACGTCACTGGAGGCTGAGATGGTCAGCGCGCGCGAGGCTCTCGACGCCGCGGTCGCCGAGATCAGCGAGGCCCGCGAGCTTCAGTCCTCGCGACGTGATTCGCTGAGCGCCGAGCTGGATCCGGCCCTGGCCGCCCTGTACGAACGCCAGCGCGCCGGGGGAGGCGCGGGCGCCGGGCAGCTGATGGGGCGCCGGTGCGGGGCCTGCCGGCTCGAGATCGACCGCGGCGAGCTGTCCCGCATCTCGGCGGCCGCCGAAGACGACGTGGTGCGCTGCCCCGAATGCGGCGCGATCCTGCTGCGGGTCAAGGGTTTCGATCAGTGAAGGTCGTCATCGAGGCCGACGGCGGATCGCGCGGTAATCCCGGGCCCGCCGGATACGGCGCGGTGGTCTGGACGGAGGACCGTGCGACCGTGCTGGCGGAGGCCAAGCAGGCGATCGGCCGCGCAACCAACAACGTTGCAGAATACCGGGGTCTGATAGCCGGTTTGGACGACGCCCTGAACCTGGGTGCCACCGAGGCCGCGGTTTACTTGGATTCCAAGCTGCTGGTGGAACAGATGTCCGGCCGGTGGAAGGTCAAGCACCCCGACCTGATCGAGCTGCACGCCGAAGCCCGGAACCTAGCCAGGCGGTTCGCGAAAATCAGCTACTCGTGGATTCCGCGGGAGCGCAACACGCACGCCGATCGGTTGGCCAACGAGGCGATGGACGCCGCGGCGGAGGTCGACGGCACGACGGAAAAGTCCGAGCCGGCCGAACAATCCGGCCCGGCGGAAAAGCCCGAACCGCCCCGGTCCGCGACCGTTCCGTCCCCGTCGGCGCCCGGCTGGACGGGCGCTCGCGGCACTCCGACCCGCCTGCTGTTGCTGCGACACGGCCAGACCGAGTTGTCGGTGCAGCGCCGCTATTCGGGCCGTGGCAACCCGGCGCTCACCGAGCTGGGACGGCGGCAGGCCGACGCGGCGGCGCGTTATCTGGCGCAGCGCGGCGGGATTTCGGCGGTGTTCGCCTCGCCGCTGCAGCGAGCTTATGACACCGCGGCGGCGGCGGCCAAGGCGCTGGGCCTGGACGTGACCGTCGACGACGACTTGCTCGAGACGGATTTCGGCTCCTGGGAGGGGCTGACGTTCGCCGAGGCCGCAGAGCGCGATCCCGAGCTGCACGGGCGCTGGTTGCGCGACACCAGCACCGCACCGCCGGGCGGGGAGAGCTTCGATGCGGTGGGCGATCGCGTGTCGAGGGTTCGCGACCGGATCGTCGCCGCACAGCAGGGCACGACGGTGCTGGTGGTGTCGCACGTGACACCCATCAAGATGCTGCTGCGCGAGGCGCTGGACGCCGGCCCCGGCATCCTGTACCGCCTGCACCTCGACCTGGCATCGTTGAGCATCGCCGAGTTCTATTCCGACGGAGCGTCTTCGGTGCGGCTGGTCAACCAGACGGCGTATCTTTAGGCGTCACTCCTGCTCTTGGTTGAGACGCGGGATCAGGCCGCCGGCCAACACATCCTTGACCTGTCGTGGCGAGAGTCGATGCCGCACCGCGAATGACGAATCCTTACCGGCAATTTCGACCTGCAGGACATCGTCTTTGTCGATCGCGTTCAGATTCTGGAAGCGGAGCGTGTCGTCTTGGTCGATCGAGTCGTAGTCGTCGGGATTTTCGAACTCGAGCGCCAAAATTCCATAGTTGGCCAGGTTCTGCCAGTGAATGCGCGCGAAGGACTTGGCGATGACCACGCGCAACCCGAGGTAGCGGGGTGCGATCGCGGCATGCTCGCGCGAGGAGCCTTGCCCGTAGTTTTCCCCAGCGACGATGACGTGCCCACTGTCGTCGGCCTTTTGAGCCCGCTCGGGGTAGGAGTCGTCGATCCGAGTGAAGCTGAACATCGCGAGCTTCGGAATGTTGGACCGAAGCGGAAGAGCCTGCACGCCGGCCGGCGAGATTTCGTCAGTGGAGACGTTGTCGCCGACCTTGAGCAGCACCGGTGCCTCGAGTTCGTCCGGCAGCGGCGACAACTCGGGCAAGCTGGAGATGTTGGGTCCCTTCACGGGTTCGACACGTTGTGCCTCGTCGGTGTCGAGCGGAGGCACCAGCATTGCGGTGTTGACGGAGTTGTGCTCGGGCAGATCGAGTTTCGGGTACTCCATCTGCTCCTCTTTGGCCCAGTCCCGCGGATCCGTGATCACCCCCGTCAGCGCCGATGCCGCCGCGGTCTCGGGGGAGCACAGCCAGACCGCGTCCTCCTTGGTGCCAGACCGGCCGGGGAAGTTGCGGGGCATCGTGCGCAGCGAGTTGCGACCGACCGCGGGCGCCTGGCCCATGCCGATGCAGCCCATGCAGCCCGCCTGGTGGATGCGCGCCCCCGCCACCACCAGATCCAGCGTCGCGCCCATCTTGGTCAGGTCGGCCAGGATCTCGCGCGACGTCGGATTGATGTCGAAGCTGACCTGCGGGGCCGTTTGGCGTCCCGCCACCATCGCGGCCGCGATCGCGAAATCGCGCAGCCCGGGGTTGGCGCTCGAGCCGATCACCGCTTGGGCGATCTCCTCGCCGGCCACCTCGCGAACCGGTACCACGTTCCCCGGCGACGACGGTTTGGCGATCAGCGGCTCGATCTGTGACAAGTCGATCGTGTCCTCGACGTCGTAGCCCGCGTCTTCGTCGGCCAGCAACTCTGTCCAATCGTCCTCGCGTCCCTCGGCGCGCAGGAATTCGCGGACGGCGTCGTCGCTGGGAAACACCGTCGTCGTGGCGCCGAGTTCGGCTCCCATGTTGGCGATGACGTGGCGGTCCATCGCCGTCAGCGTCGTCACGCCGGGACCGTGGTACTCGATGATCCGGTTCACCCCGCCCTTGACGTCGTGGCGGCGCAACATCTCCAGGATCACGTCTTTGGCCGAACACCACTGGGGCAGCTCACCCTCGAGCCGCACGCCCCATACCTCGGGCATCCGGATGTGCAGCGGCCGCCCGGTTATCGCGAGCGCCACCTCGAGACCGCCGACGCCGATCGCGAGCATCCCCAGCGACCCGGCCGCCGGAGTGTGCGAGTCGGAGCCCACCAGCGTCTTGCCGGGAATGCCGAAGCGCTGCATGTGGGTCGGGTGCGAGACCCCGTTGCCCGGTTTGGAGAACCACAGGCCGAACCGTTGCGCCGCGGTGCGCAGGTACTCGTGATCCTCGGCGTTCTTCTCGTCGCCCTGCAGCAGGTTGTGGTCGACATACTGCACACTCACCTCGGTGCGGGCGCGATCGAGCCCCAGCGCCTCGAGTTCCTGCATCACCAGCGTGCCGGTCGCATCCTGGGTCAGCGTCTGATCGATCCGGATCGCGATCTCTTCTCCGGGCGACATCTCCCCGGACTCCAGATGCGAGCTGATCAGCTTGTGCGCGACATTCATGGCCATACCCCGGGGGTTACCCCGGCACGGCGTGTTCTAGCGCGATTCGCCAGCCGACGTTTGGCCTCGGACCCACGCGTCAACGAGCCAGCGTGATGGCGCTTTCCGGGCAGTTCTGTTCGGCGGTGACGGCCTGTGATTCCAGTTCGCCGGAGACCTCCTCGACGAGCACCACGCAATGTCCGACCTCGTCGGCGTCGAAGACGTCGGGCGCCAGTGTGTAGCAGCGCCCGTGCCCGGTGCAGCGGTCGGGGTCGACGGCTACGCGGGTCATGACACCGGAAAGACCAGCGGCAGCGACTCCACCGAGCGCAGCGCCGCGGTGTAGGACAG
Source organism: Mycobacterium sp. 1165178.9 (assembly GCF_001673555.1). Taxonomy (GTDB): domain Bacteria; phylum Actinomycetota; class Actinomycetes; order Mycobacteriales; family Mycobacteriaceae; genus Mycobacterium. The sequence continues at coordinate 7,938 of NZ_LZMB01000581.1, forward strand.
CTCAGCGCCGGGCTTGATCTCGTAATCCGGTATGCGCCGGTGGAATTCGCGCAGCGCCACCCGAAGCTCCATGCGGGCCAGGTGCGACCCGAGGCAACGGTGCGGGCCGCCGCCGAACGCCCGGTGCCGGTTGGGGTTGCGGGTGAAGTCCACCAGCTCGGGGTCGGGGAACTCGGCCGGGTCGGTGTTCGCCGCCCCCAGCAACGGGCTGACCCGCTCACCCTTGCTGATCGGACACCCGCCGACCTCGACGTCCTGGATGGCGACCCGGGCGACGCCGAGCACTGGTGTTTCCCAACGCAACAACTCCTCGACCGCGCCGGGCAGCACGTCGGGCTGCTCGACAAGTTGATGACGGTGATCGGGGTGCCGCGCCAGGTACACGAAGAAACAGTCGAGCGAGTCGGTGACCGTGTCGAGTCCGGCGATGAGGAACAGGAAGCAGATGTCGAGCAGCTCGTCGCGCGACAGCGGTTGGCCCGCCTCGTCTTTGAAGTTCGCCGCGATCATTGCGGACAACACGTCGTCGCGGGGGCTGGCGATGTGGTCGTCGATGGCGCGGTCGAAGTATTCGTAGATCTGTTGGGCTACACCCGCCGAGCTTTCGTGGCGGCGGTCGAAACCGGAGTCGCCCTCCGGGCGGATCACGCCGTCCTTCCACACCAGGAATTGGTCGAGGTCCTCAAGTGGCAGGCCGAGCAGTTGCAGGAAGACGGTGCAGGGCAGCGGCACCGCGAATTCGGTGTGGAAGTCGCACTCGCCCCGGTCGGCGAAGCGATCGATCATCTCGTTGACCAGCTCGGTGACGTGTGGTTCGCGTCGGGCCATCTCCCGCGGAGTGAAGAGGGGATCGAGAACGCGCCGGTACTTCGCATGCTCGGGCGGGTCGATTTGGAGTGGGATCAGCGGCCGCACGTTACCCAAGTCGACCGCGTCCATGTTCGACGAGAACAGCTCGGTGTGTTTGAGCGCCATTTCGATGTCGGCCAGGCGGCTGAGAACGACCGCCTGCGGCGACCGGAACACCGGGCTGGTTTCGCGCAGCGCCTTGTACATCGGCTGCGGCTCCGCGAGTCCCGTCCGCGTCTGATCGACGAAACTTTCGGCTTCTGTCATGCGGTCAGCCTGGCACCGACACGCCTATTGGGCAATGGGCTAATACGGATCAACTATGCAGGTGGAGCCGCTCGCCGTGCGGTCCGAAGATGACGATGGCCTCCACCGGCCCGTCCACCGCCCCGAACCAGTGCGGCGTCCACGTCGAGAACTCGACGGCTTGGCCGGGGTCGATGGTGAAGTCGCGTTCGCCCAGGATGAGCCGCATCCGGCCGCAAAGCACATACATCCAGTCCTGGCCCTCGTGCACCGGCAGCTCGGCGGGCGGGGTGCGGCGCCGCGCGCTGACCCGGACCTTGAACGCGTGTAGGCCCCCCGCGGGGCCCTGGCGGGTCAGCGGCCAAAAGGTGACGCCGTGGTGGGTGTGTGCGGTGCCCCGCACCCTCGGGTCGGGCGTCGGCGGCGCCTGCAGCAGCTCGTCGGTGCTGACGGACAGGGCCCGGGCCAGCCGCGGCAGGTGATCCAGTGCCAGCCGGCGCTTCCCGGATTCGAGGCGGCTGAGCGTCGAGACGTCGATCCCGGCGCGCTCGCCCACCTCTTGCAGTGTCAGGCCGCGCTGCATGCGCAGTTCCCGGAGTCGTCGCCGCACCAAGAGGTCGATATCGGACATGCTTTTTGCCTGCATGGCAATTCAGCTTGGCAAATAAGACACCGGGTGGGCAAGCTCGCGGTGTGGAGAACTCGTGCGAACCCGAAGATGCCCAGCGGTTCTGGGAGGAGCGCTACCGCTCGGCGGAGCGGGTGTGGAGCGGACGGGTCAATCCCCTCCTGGCCGAGGTGGCCACCGACCTGCCGGTGGGCCGGGCGCTGGACCTGGGCTGCGGGGAAGGGGCCGACGCGCTATGGCTGGCCGAGCGGGGCTGGGAGGTGGTGGCCGTCGACATCTCAGCCACCGCGTTGCAACGCGCCACCGAGGCTGCGTCAGCGCGGAACATGCTCGCCCACATCAACTTTCAGCGTCACGACCTCAACGAAAGCTTCCCCGAAGGCGCCTTCGACCTGGTGTCCGCGCAGTATCTGCACTCGCCGGCGCGACTGGAACGCGACGGGGTGCTGCAACGGGCGGCCGAGCGGGTGAATCGTGACGGTGTGCTGTTGATCGTCGACCATGGAGCGCCCCCGCCGTGGGCGGAGCATCACGATCACCACTTCGCCGATATCGAGGAGGTCCTCGCGTCGCTGCACCTGGACGCGCCGTGCTGGACGCGGCTGCGGGCCGAGGCCCTCCAACGCGAAATGGTAGGTCCGAATGGGGAAGTCGGCACGATGGCCGACAACGTCATGGTGGTGCGGCGGACGGGATAGCCCCGCCTAGGCGGCGTCGTGAAAGATCAGCCCCATCGCGTAGCGCTCGCCCGAGCGAACGACCGAGACGCCGTGGCGCACCGGCGCCGCGGACCAACCCCTGGCCGAGGGTACCGGGCGTTCCCGGGTGGTGAACACGTACCCGTGGCCCTGCGGCAGTTGTGTTGCCATGCCGCGGGATTGGGCCCGCAGTCGTTGTTCGACGAGCAGGAACTCGCCGCCGGTGTAGTCGGTGTCGGGGTTGCTCAGGTTGATGACGACCTGGAGCGGGAAGATCAAGTCACCGTAGAGATCCCGGTGCAATGCATTCCAGTCGCCCGCACCGTACTTCAGCATCAGCGCGGTCGACCTGTTCTGGCCGGCGGCGTGACAGCTCGCCAGCCATTCGTCGAGGCGGTCCGGCCAGGGTGCGTCGCGGCCGAGCTTGCCCCACCAATCGCGCGCAATCGGCAGCAGCCGGGGGTATAGGGCCTGCTTGAGCTGTTCGATCGGCTCGGGATAGGGCGCGTGGAAGTAGCGGTATTGGCCGGCGCCATAGCGTTTGGGCGCCATGTCGATGGTCGACCGAAACAGGTCGTCGTCGGCGTAGAGCCGGCGCAGCCGGGCCGCCTCGCCGGGCGTGACCAGCCGCGGCAGCAGCGCGCCGCCGTACTCGTCGACCGCGGTGGCGATGGCGTCCCAATCGCCGGTGTCGACGCGCTTTTTCCACCGGTCCATCAGGTCCACGATAGAGCCGCGCGAGTCATAGTTGCTGGCCCCGGCATGCCGCAGGTAGTACCGTGGATCGTCGCGGACGAGTTGGCCGGGCGGCCGCGGACCGTTGCAAGCGGTTCGAGGAAAGTCCGGACTTCACAGAGCAGGGTGATTGCTAACGGCAATCCGAGGTGACTCGCGGGAAAGTGCCACAGAAAACAGACCGCCACCCCCGCGGTGGTAAGGGTGAAACGGTGCGGTAAGAGCGCACCAGCATCCCGGGTGACCGGGGTGGCTAGGCAAACCCCACCCGAAGCAAGGCCAAGAAGGCCGCACCGGAAGGTGCGGCCGCGCAGGCGTTCGAGGGCTGCTCGCCCGAGCCTGCGGGTAGGCCGCTCGAGGCACCCGGTGACGGTGTGTCCAGATGGATGGTCGCCGCCGCGCCGCCGTTGCTTATGCGCGGCGGCGGGGAACAGAATCCGGCTTACAGGCCAACTCGTCCGTATCACGCCCGGCGCCCGCGCATCCAGCTGGTCGTAGCGGCATCCGTCCGCAATGCGCCAATAAGGGGCCGGTTATACGGAAAGGGCTACATCGGGGGGCGCGGACTTTCGGACCCAATGGTCCCGACAGAGTTGGCCCTCCTCTCCGTGAAAGGGGGATGCATCGCAATTGCCTTGATACCTGCGCATGGGGTCATCGCGTCGGTCGATGCACGTCTGGTAGGCAACCGGATCCGTGGTACCGATGCAGGGATCGTCCGCGTGTGCTTGTGCCGTCGGAACGCAGAGGGGCGCCAGGCCCAAGGCTGCCAGGGCCGTCATGCCCGCTAGTGCCCGCTTCATCACCGTCCTTCCTGATCCGCGGACGACACCGATCTGCTGCGAAACAAGAACCGACTACTGGATAAGTCTAGATCGGTGGCGAGCCACTCTGTTGGAAACAGCACTCATGGACAGTATGTTTGTGTAGCCGGGCAATACGCACTTCTGCTTGCGCCCCTGAGGAACTCGGCGCGGTGGGCCTGCACTCATCCGCCTGACGGAGGCGGCCGCATGATGGTGCCGGGGATCGGCGGTCCATAGCCCTTCTCGTCGGGTCTATCCCGCTGGGCTTTGCGTGCTCCCGGTGGCATCGGCGGAACGAACATCGGGATCAGCGGAGTGCCCTCGGCTGTTGTCGCCACCAACGGCGCCTGTGCGGCAGCCAGCTGGATCGGGGAGGTGACCGCCGAAGGCGGCACCACCAGGTTGCCGACGTACATTCCGCTGCCAAGCGAAGCGGTAACGGAACTCTCCACTGCACTGGTCTCGGCGGCGGCCGTAGCGGGAGCGAAAAAGTTGGGAGCCCCTCCCACCGCCTCGGGGCCGGTGAGGTTGTACGCGATAGCGAGGTTGCGGGGAGTGGGGGCCAGGATGTCCGGGGCCTGGCCGGGGAAGAAGTCATGGCCTCCGGTAAATACGCTGAGAGCGTTAAACGGGAACCCGCTCGAGATGAACTGGGACTCCTGGTCAAGTAAGGCCGAAATGGTGGGGTTGGAGAATAACGGATCCGTGGGCAGGTTGAGGGCCGGGGGATCGGCGGCGGCGGCGGGCGCGGCTGCCGCCTTAGCCACCGCGGCCGTCTGAACCGCGGATGCGTTCTGGTTGGTCATCGGGGATGGGGGCGCGAACGTCGGCATCGCCATGGTTTGCAGGCTGGTCGCCTGATAAGCGAGCAGGGCGGTCGTGTTATCCGCCCACATCTGCAGGTATTGGGCCTCGGTGGCGGCGATGGCGGGGAAGTTGACGCCGAAGATGTTCGTCGCGATCAGATGAGCCAGCAGCGTGCGGTTGGCGGCGACCACGCTCGGATGCACCACGGCCGCTTGGGTGACGGCGAACGCGCCGACCATGGCGTCAGCCGCCGTCGACATCTGAGCGGCCTGCAGTGAGGTGGTGTGCATCCAGGTGACATAGGGCAGCGTGGATGCGGTCATGGCCGTCGCTGATGGTCCCTGCCAGGGAATGCTCGCAG
>NZ_LZMB01000582.1 GCF_001673555.1 Mycobacterium sp. 1165178.9
CAGTGCATCGGCTCACCGACCGCGGCGCGGTCGTCATCCACGTAGGGACCGGAACGTCAAAAGACGGCTTCGAGGCTGGCTGGCGGATGGTGAGCGTCATCGTTGTTGAAAACAACTTAATCAGCCGCTGCGAAATATTCGACGAGGCAGACCTCGACGCCGCACTCGCCCGCTTCGACGAACTGCAGCGACCGCCACGGCGACTCGAAAACATAGCAATTCGAGTGACGGAGCGCTTTTGGAAGTATTTCGCGGTCCGCGAATGGACGGCGATGGCGGAGTTACTAGCCGATGACATTTCCACGAAGGATCGTCGTCGGGTCGTAAACGCGGGGGTCCGACACGGTCGAGATGTCGGAATGGCCGACATGCGAGCCATGGGCGAAATGGGGGCGAATATTGCGGAGACCGCCATTGCGATCCGCGGCGAGTTCCTTGTGCTTTACCGCTTCAGTTTCTTTGGGCCGGACCAGCGGCCCGACGCGTTCCACAATGAAGTGCTCATGATCGTCGAGATCAACGCTGACAACCGAATCGCGTCGAGCGTCTTGTTCGATCTGGAGGATATCGACGCCGCGTTCGAGGAGCTCGATGCCCGGTACCTCGCCGGCGAAGCGGCCGCCCACGCGCAGACGTGGTCGGTCATCGCCCGGTGGTTCACCGCGGTCAATAAGCATGAGATACCGCCGACGACACCGGACTTCGTCGCCGTCGATCATCGCCTGCTTCCCACGTTCGAGGGGAGTGACCTGCCCGCCGCACTACACGCCGCATGGGACGTCACGCCAAACCTCAGCATCCACATCGAACAGGTGTATTGGCTCGGCAGTTTCGGAGTGGTTGCCGCCTTTGTGGTGTATGGGACCTCGCCAGAAGGCTTAGCCGTCGAGTGGCGGATGATCGAGATTCTGACCGTCGAAGGCGATCGAATCAAAGACTTGGAAATCTTTGACGAGGCAGACCTCGACGCCGCGCTCACCCGATTCGAGGAATTGCAACCGCCGACGCGCCGGCTCGAAAACACGGCAAGCCAAGTGGATCAACGATTTTGGGCATGCATCGCTACCCGTGACTGGGACGCAATCGCTGAACGAGTGGCCGGTGACATCTGCGTCGACGATCGCAGAAAGACGGTGAACGCCGGAGTCCGTCAAGGTCGGGATGCTTACATCGCGGACCTGCGAGCCATTGCGGACTTCTCCCAGGATACGACGTCGACGGTCGTCGCGACCCGCGGTACCCGCTTAGCTCTCACCCACATCCGCACCTCCAATCGCAACCTAGGGTTTGCCGCCGAACTGCTCTGCGTTGTCGAGATCGGCGCCGACGACCGGATGGTCGCACGGATCGGATTCGACATCGACGACCTCAACGCCGCCTTCGAAGAACTCGACGCGCGATACCTCGTCGGCGAAGCGGCCGCCCACGCGCAAACGTTCTCCCTCATCACGCGGGAATGTGCCGCGTTCAACGAGCATGAACTTCCCGCGGCGGACTGGGTCACCATCGACCACAGGCGGCTCGCTGTAATCGACGCGAGTGACGGCAAAGCAGCCATGCGCGCCATCTGGGATGTCACGCCAGACCTCACTTTCCGCATCGAAGCGGTGCATCGGCTCAGCAATTTCGGCGCGGTCGCCGCATATAGGGCGTATGGGACCTCGCCGGAAGGCTTCCACGCCGAGTGGCGAATGATCCTGCTTCTGGCTATCGAAGGCGATCGAATCGACCACTTGGAGATTTTCGACGAGGCAGACCTCGACGCAGCACTCGCCCGCTTCGATGAGCTGCAACCGCAGGTACCACGTCTGGAAAACGCGGCAAGCCAAGTGGTGCAACGCTTTTTGACCTATTTCGAGGCTCGTCAATGGGACGCCATTGCAGCTGCAATCTTCGACGACATTGTTGTGGATGATCGTCGTCGCGTGGTGAATGCCGGGTCCAGGCATGGTCGAGATGCCGAGATGGCAAACCTGCGGGCGATCGCCGACGTCGGAGTCACGAACTTGAGGCAAACGGTGATCGCGGTCCGTGGGGAGCGCCTCGTCCTCGGCCGTTACTTCGGCGTGGACAGCTGGTCGGGACACGACCAGCTAAGCGTCTGCGAGACCAACGCCGACAACCAGATCGTGGCACGCGTTGAGTTCGGCTCCGACGACATCGACGCCGCGTTCGAAGAACTCGAAGCTCGCTACCTTGCGGGCGAAGCCGCGGCCGTCCACGCACACACGTGGTCGGTCATCGCGGGGACCTACAGCATGGTCAACCGCCACGAACTTCCCGCCATGAATTTTGTCACCATCGATCATCGAAGAGGTACACCGTACGGTCCCGGCGACCTGACCGCTGCCATGCGGGCCTCTCGCGACCTGACGCCAGATCTTAGTATCTACAACGAGGCGGTGCATCGACTCACTGAATTCGGAGCAGTCATCACCAATGCGGCGCACGGCACATCGAAGGAGGGCTTCGCCGCCGAGTGGCGAATGATCCAACTTCTGGCCGTCGAAGGCGATCGGATCAACCGCCTTGAAATCTTCGACGAGACTGACCTCGGCGCCGCGCTCGCTCGCTTCGAGGAGCTGCAACCGCGAGCACCCCTTCTGAAGAACGCGGCAAGCCGAGTGGAGCAACACTTCTGGGACCACTTCGCGGCGCGCGACTGGGACGCCATGGCGCAATGTTTGTCTGACGATTTCTACATCGACGATCATCGCCGCGTGATCAACGCCGGGAGGCGGCACGGGCGAGACGCCGAGATCGCAAGCCAGCAGGCGATGGTTGGTATCGGGGTCACGGATATGGAGCAAACGGTGATCGCAATCCGTGGAAGACGCCTCGTCCTCGGTCGTTATTCCCCTGTGGACAACTGGTCGGGCTCCAAAGCACTGTGCGTCTCTGAGATCAACGCCGAAAACCAGATCGATGCACGCATCATCTTCGACCCCGACGACGTCGACGCAGCCTTCGAAGAACTCGAAGCCCGGTACCTCGCCGGCGAAGCGGCCGCCCATCCGAACACGTGGTCAGTCATAACGGGGGCGTTTGCTGCAATGAACCGGCGAGATCTCCCTGTGGCGGCACCCGATTGGGTCAATGTCGACCACCGACGACTCGCAACGATCGAGTCGGGTGATCTGATCGCATCGCTGCGTGCGCTTTGGGAGCTCATGTCGGACCTCACTTTCCGCATTGACGCCGTACATCGGTTGAGCCACCAAGGGGCCCTCTTCACCCGGGTGGCGAATGGGACGTCGCATGGCGGCTTAGACGCCGAGTGGCGATGCGCCGAGATCATGACAGTGGACGGCGAATCGATCACCCGCGTCGAAGTCTTCGACGAGGCAGACCTCGACGCCGCGCTCGCGCGCTTCGAAGAGCTGCAGCCGCAGCCGCGACTGGAGAACGCGGCAAGCCAAGTGGTGCAGCGTTTCTGGAACCTTTTCGCGGACCGCGACTGGACCTCGATGGCGGAGACGATCGCTGACGAGTGCGTGACACACGATCGCCGACGGGTTGTCAACGCCGATGACTTGCGCGGCCGCGCTGCCCATGTCACGAACATGCAAGCAGTGGCCGAGGTCGGATTCGAAGGCATTTGGTCGACCGTGATAGCGACCCGCGAACAACGGCATGCACTCATTCGCATTCGTTCCTCGGTGCGCGGCTCGACACCCGGCGAGGTCACCGCTGAAATGCTCAGCGTCGTCGCGCTCGACACCGACAACCGACTAGCCGCCTCCGTCATCTTCGACCTCGACGAAATCGATTCGGCCTTCTCGGAACTCGACGCTCGATACCTCGCCGGCGAAGCGGCTGTCCATGTGCACGCGTGGTCGGTAATCTCGCATGCCTACCGCGCGCTGAACCGGCACCAGGTGCCCCCAACGACGCCGAACTGCATGAACGTTGACCACCGGCGCACTATCGCTTCCGTAGGCGAGGTGGTCCCGTTTCTGCATGCCACGTGGGACCTCGTACCCGACGCCAAGATGTACATCGAGGCGGTGCATGAGCTGAGCGATCGCGGGACGGTTGTGACCTGGGTGACTTACGGAACCTCGCAAGGAGGCTTCGCTGCCGAGTGGCGAGGAATCAACGTTCTCATGATCGAAGGTGAACTGATTGACCACGGTGAAGTCTTCGACGAGTCAGACCTCGACACCGCGCTCGCGCGGTTTGACGAGCTCAATGGTCCGACGCCCACGGAATGAATCGTTTCCGCTCGGCAGTGATAACGTAATTCTCCGAATCGTATAACGGGCCTACCGCCCGCGTCCGACTCCCGGAGGTGACGTGCCAGAATCCGGACGTCCGCTGCCCCTGATCACGCAGGACAACGAATTCTTCTGGACCTCGGGCGCCGACGGCAAGCTCCGGCTGCAGGAATGCAAGGCGTGCCAATCGCTGATCCATCCACCGGCGCCGGTCTGCCGTTATTGCCGATCACTGGACATGGGCGTGCGGCAGGTCTCGGGCAAGGCCACGCTCGCCGGATTCACCATCAACGAGCGATTCAGCCTGCCCGGGCTGGCGGCGCCGTACGTGATCGCCCAAGTGGCGATCGCCGAGGACCCCCGGGTGCGGCTGACCACCAACGTCGTCGAGTGCAAATTCGACGACCTCGAACTCGGCCAACAGGTCGAGGTCGTCTTCGAGCAGGTCGAGGAAGTCTGGTTCCCACTGTTCCGGCCGGTGCAGGAGGGAGGGGCCGGCGCCGAGCCCGCTAACCTGCCGGTCGACGAGATCGCGCCGGAACGCTTCGGCGACTACGTCCGGCCAATGCTCACCACCGAGAAGTTCGAAGACAAGGTCGCGCTGACGGGTATCGGCATGTCGCCGATTGGCCGCCGGTTGATGCAGCAGCCGCTCGCACTGACGGTGCAGGCATGCGAGGCGGCGATCGCCGACGCCGGCCTGAGCTATGCCGACATCGACGGCCTGTCCACCTACCCCGGCGCAATCAACGTGGCGGGAATGGGCGAGGGGGGCACCACCGCCCTTGAGGCCGCGTTGGGCATCCGGCCGACATGGCATAACGGCGCGATGGAAACGTTCGGTCCGGGTGGCTCCGTGATCGCCGCGATGCTTGCGGTCGCGGGCGGGCTGGCGCGGCACGTGCTGTGCTTCCGAACGGTGTGGGAAGCCACCAACGGTGAGCTGATGAAGCAGGGCAAGATCGCCCCGTCGATGGGCCGAATGTCGGGCTGGCAGATGCCGTTTGGCGCGACCTCTGCGGCACACACCCTGGCGATGAACGCGCAGCGGCACTTTCACCGGTACGGCACCACGAGGGAGACGCTGGGCTGGATCGCGTTGAACCAGCGCGCCAACGCCGAACTCAACCCGACCGCCATCTACCGGTCACCGATGACGATGGACGACTATCTCAACGCGCGGCCCATCACCACGCCGTTCGGTCTCTACGACTGTGACGTGCCCTGCGATGGCGCCATCGCCGTCATCGTCTCGGCCGTCGACGCCGCCCGCGACCTGGCCAAGCCGCCGGTGCTGGTGGAGGCCGTGGGGACGCAGATCATCGAGCGAATCGATTGGGATCAAAGCACTTTGACCCACGAACCACAGGTGCTGGGCCAGGCGGCGCATGTGTGGACGCGCACCTCGCTGCGGCCGACAGACGTCGACGTCGCCGAACTGTACGACGGGTTCACCATGAACTGCCTTTCTTGGATAGAGGCGCTGGGCTTCTGCGGGATCGGTGAGGCCAAGGAATTCCTGGACGGCGGGAAGAACATCGCGCGCGACGGACAGCTGCCGCTCAACACGCACGGCGGTCAGCTTTCGCATGGCCGCACCCACGGCATGGGCCTGTTGCACGAGGCCGTGACCCAGCTGCGCGGCGAGGCCGGTGACCGCCAAGTCGCCGACGCCCGCGTCGGTGTGGTCAGCAGCGGCGGACTGACCCCCAGCGGCGTGATCCTGCTGCGGGCCGACACATGAGCACCGCCCCCCGTCCCCGGCTCGTCATCGTCGACAGCGTGCCGATGTCGGCGTTGGTCGCAGAGGCCGACGACCCCAAGGCCGTGATCGTGGCGATTCACGGGGGCGGGACCACCGCAATGTATTTCGACTGCCCGGGCCGCCCGTCGTACTCGCTTTTACGCACCGGCGCCGCTGCGGGATTCACCGTGGTGGCCCTCGACCGGCCCGGCTATGGCAGCTCGGCACCGTATCCCGAAGCGATGGTGTCCGGCAAGCAGCGCGTCAACCTTGCTTACGGTGCTGTCGATCGCGTCCTCGGCGAACGACCGCGTGGCGCAGGAGTATTCGTGTGGGGGCATTCGGGCGGCTGCGAGCTGACCGTACGGATGGCCGCCGACGGGCGAGGTACCGACCTGCTCGGCATCGAGCTTGCGGGCACGGGCCGGCACTACCACCCCGCGGCCAAGAAGATACTGAAAACGGCTACCCGGGAACACCGCCCGTCGGGCATGCGCGAATTGCTGTGGAGCCCAGAGGAACTTTATCCGTCTGAGGTGCTCGGCGGCGCCACAGTTTCGCCGTCGGCCCCGGCTTACGAGGACCAGATGGTGTCGGACTGGGCGCGAAAGACGTTTCCGGAGCTCGCGCCCGCAGTGCGCGTTCCGGTGCACTTCAGCATCGCCGAGCACGAAAAGGTCTGGCAGATTGACGATGCGGCGGTCGCCGAGATCGGCGCCCTGTTCGCCGGGGTCCCGCGGTTCGTTGTGCATCGGCAACCGGGCGCCGGGCACAACATCAGCCTCAGCCACGCCGCACCCGATTACCATTCGAAAGTTCTTGCGTTCGTGCAGGAATGCGTGGCGGAAAGTTCAACGGACACGGAGTCCGATCTGGAGGCCGGATGATGCGCGTTGGATTCATCGGGTTGGGTAGCCAGGGCGGCCCCATGGCGCGGCGGATCGCAGAGGGCGGCTACCCCACCACGTTGTGGGCGCGCAGGCCGGAGGCCCTCGAGGCGTTTGCCGACACCACGGCCAAGATCGCAGGGTCTCCGGTCGAGCTCGCCGCGGGCAGTGATCTGGTCTGCCTCTGCGTAGTCGGCGACGCCGACATCGACGAACTTGCCTGCGGTGAGAACGGATTGCTGCCGGCGATGAAACGGGGCAGCGTCATCGCCGTGCACAGCACGGTGCACCCGAACACCTGCCGAGAGCTCGCGAACAAGGCCGCCCCGCTGGGCGTTTCCGTCATCGATGCGCCGGTGAGCGGCGGCGGAGGGGCGGCCGCCGAGGGCCGCCTATTAGTGATGGTCGGCGGCAACACCGACGTTGTCGAGCGCTGTCGTCCGGTCTTCGAAACCTATGCCGATCCGGTCGTTCACCTCGGCGAGCTGGGTTCCGGGCAGACCACGAAACTGCTCAACAACTTGCTGTTCACCGCCCACCTGGCCACCGCAGCCACCACCCTGTCACTGGCCAAGGAGCTGGGCGTCGAACCGGACCGTCTCACCGAGGTGGTCTCCCGCAGCAGTGGAAACAGCTTCGCGCTGAACGCCCTGGGCGGGATCGGGGGGCTGGATCGGCTGGCCGGTGTTGCGGGAGGGCTGCTACAGAAGGATGTCCGGCTGGTCGTCGACCTCGCCGACCGGGCCGGGGGAAAGGGCGGCGCCGTGCTCGATGCGGCCGACGCGGCGCTGGCCCTGATGGACCACCCCCGATAAGGGTTGAAAGAGGGTTCGAAATACCAGCGTTTTGGTCTTTCCGGTTCGTCACGAAGGTATTACCGTTAGCGTTACAGTCAGGGACTCCGCTGTAAAGGTTCAGCCCGACCTCGCCGCTGAGGAGGATTCAGTGACAAAATCGAAGGTCGTCTTCGATCCGTACTCCGAGGACTACTTCAACAATCCGTTCGACATCTATCGGCGGATGCGCGAGGACGCCCCCCTGTATTACGACGAGAAGGAGGACTTTTACGCGCTGACCCGTCATGAAGACGTGTCGGCAGCGTTCAAGGACTTCGAGACCTATTCCTCAGCGCGCGGGTGCGATCTGGCGATGGTACGCAAGGGCCTCGCCCCAGAGCAGAAGTCGATCATCTTCATGGACCCGCCGGAGCACCGCCACATGCGCAGCCTGCTCAACAAGGCGTTCACTCCGCGGGCGATTCAATCGCAGCGCGAGACGATCATCGAGGTGATCGACAAGTACCTGGGCGCCGTCGACTCGGACACCTTCGACGTGGTGCAGGACTTCTCCGGGCCGTTCCCGGTGGAGGTCATCACCCGGATGGCCGGCGTGCCGGAGGAATACCGCCAGCAGGTTCGCCACTGGATCGACACCAGCCTGCATCACGAGCCGGGGCAGATCGAGGTCAGCGAAGCCGGCTTGCAGGCCAACATCGATACGGCCATGTACTACTTCAGCCTGGTCCAGGAGCGCCGTCAGGAACCGCAGGAAGACATGATCAGCCGGCTGATCGCGGCCGAGATCCCTGGCGAAAACGGCGAGCTACGCAAGCTCGACGACATCGAGATCTGCGGATTCGCAACCCTTCTGGGCGGAGCGGGCGCCGAGACCGTCACCAAGCTGATGGGCAACGCGGCGGTGATCTTCGCCCAGCACCCCGACCAGTGGCAGAAGCTGCAGGAGGACCGGGACAAGATCCCCGGGGCCGTCGAAGAGCTACTGCGCTATGAGGGGCCGGTGCAGTACAACGTCCGCTACACCTTGAAAGAGGCCCACGTCAGCGGTGGTGTTATCCCGGCGGGCAAACCCGTATTCCTGTGCGGCGCCGCGGCGAACCGCGACCCGGAGGCTTTCACCGACGCCGACACGTTCGACATCGAACGAGACCAGACCGAGGCGCAGCACCTCGGGCTCGGGTATGGGATTCACAGCTGCCTCGGCGCCGCGCTGGCCCGCCTGGAAAGCCGGATCGCGCTGGAAAGGCTGCTCGACTTCATGCCGCGTTACGAAGTCGAGTGGGCGGGCTGCAAACGGGTAAACATGCAAAACGTGGCGGGCTGGAAGAACGTGCCCGTCAAGGTGCTTCGGTAAGGGGCCACGGTGACGAAGAAGATCGAAGTCGATTGGGGACTCTGCGAGAGCAACGGCGTCTGCATGGGGATCAACCCGGAGATATTCGAACTCGGCGACGACGACATGCTGACCGTTCACCAGGAAGAAGTCACCCCGGAGAACGAGGCGGACGTGCGCGAGGCCGTCCGTCAATGCCCCCGGCAGGCAATCTCCATCGTCGGCGAGTAGCGATCAGAATCCGGAGAGGATGACCGCGTTGCAGTCGGCGGCGGCCTGCCGCAGTTTCGCCGCTTTCTGGTAGCCCTCGGACTCGTACCACGCCCGTGCCGCATCGACCGATTCGAATTCCAGTACGACGGTCTGGTCGCCGTGCCAGTCGCCTTCGATGACCTTGGGTGCGGTGTCCACCGCAAGGATGGTGGCACCGCTCATCGCCGACCCGGCGGCTTGGGCGTACGCCTTCATGCCTTCCGGATCTTTGATGGCCTCGGTGAGGATGACATAACCCTTAGCCACTGAAGAATCTCCCTATTCGCTCGGTGTATTCGGTTCCTTCTCGCTGATCGCCTGCTCGGGACAGCATTCGATAGCCTCCTGAGCAGCCGCCTCCAACTCCGTTGGGACGTCGGAATCTATGGCCTCGGCGTAGCCGTCGTCGGTCAGGTTGAACACGTCGGGACACAGCGTGAGACACATGCCGTGACCCCGACACTTCTGGTCGTCTACCCATACCTTCATGCGAGGGTGAACTCCAGGTGTAGTTCGGTGAGGCCGCGAAGGATGTACGTCGGGACATATTGGTAGCGGCGGTCATTCGCCGGCCCGTGAACGCTTTCGTCGATCCTGATGTCCGTCGTGCGATCGAGCAACCGTTCGATCGCCACCCGCGTCTCGGCTCGGGCCAGCGGCGCGCCGGGGCAGCTGTGGATGCCGCGCCCGAACGAGATGTGCTGGCGCGCGTTCTTGCGGGCCGGATCGAAGGTCGCGGGTTCGTCGAACCGGCGCGGATCCCGGTTGGCGGCCGCCTGCACGATCATCACAGTGCTGCCCGCGGGCAGGTCGACCCCGCCGACGTTGACCGGCCTGCGGTTCATCCGGAAGTCGCCCTTGACGGGACTCTCGTAGCGAAGCGACTCTTCGATGAAGTTCGGAATCAGGCTGCGGTCCTTGCGCAGCTGCGCCTGGATGTCGGGCCGCTCCCCTATGGTCTGCAGCGCGGCGCCGAGCAGCCGCACGGTGGTCTCCTGGCCGGCCGAGAAGACGTTGCTGGCAACGCGGGCCACGTCCTCGACCGCCGGGGTGGAACCGTCGGGGTAGGTGGCGGTCGCCAGGCCGGTGAGCACATCGTCGCGGGGTGCGGAGCGGCGATCCCGGACATAGTCGGAGAACAGGTCGTAGAGGAACTCCAACGGGCTGTGGGCCAGGGATCCCTTGGTGCCCCCGATGCCGCCGCCTGCGTGCTCCGCTATGCCCTTGACGAACTTGTCGCGGTCTTCCATCGGCACGCCGAGCAGATCGGCGATCACCAGCAGCGTGAACGGGCTCGCGAAGCCCTTGATGAATTCACCGTGCCCCGGCGCGAGAAAGTCGTCGAGCGCTTGGTCGGCCAGCACCCACATGGCGTCCTCGTTCTCCTTGAGGCGCTTGGGCGTGATCAGCCTCATCATCAGGGAGCGGTGGTTGGTGTGGGTGCTGGCCGACCAAGCGCTCGACGACTTTCTCGCGCCGGGGCACGGTGAATTCATCAAGGGCTTCGCGAGC
>NZ_LZMB01000583.1 GCF_001673555.1 Mycobacterium sp. 1165178.9
GCCGCGCCGGGCCCGCCACACCGCCCCGAATCCGGTCGGCAGACGGTAGATCCGGGTTCCCCGGGTGCGGCGGCGCGGCACGTAAGCCACCTCGACGTCCAACCGCTCGGCACGCAGCAGCCGGGTCAGCACGGTTGCCAGCTCGGCGTCGCCGCCCAGCACGACCAGCCGCCGGAATGTGCCGATCGCGTCATTGATGGCGTCCGGGTCGCCGGTGGTATCGGCCCGGACGACGGTCAGGCCGGAGAGCGGCCCTGGCACCCTGCGGTCGCCGAACGCCACCACCGCCATGTCCGCGACGTCGGCGCCCGCCTCAACCGGCTCGGTCATGCCTTTCTCGCCACCTCCTGGCTTAAGCTGATTTGCCCGGCTCCACAGCCGGCCACGGCGGCCAGCACAGTCGCCAGGCTAGGGTGGGTCACCGGCTGGACCACAATACGCAGGCGAGATCAGGTGGGAGCGTGTCATGCCGGCAATCGTCCTCATCGGCGCCCAATGGGGCGACGAGGGCAAAGGTAAGGCCACCGATTTGCTCGGTGGGCGCGTTCAGTGGGTGGTTCGCTACCAGGGCGGCAACAACGCCGGGCACACCGTCGTCTTGCCCACCGGCGAGAACTTCGCGCTGCACCTCATCCCGTCGGGAGTGCTGACCCCGGGCGTCACCAACGTGATCGGCAACGGCGTGGTGGTCGACCCCGGCGTGCTGCTGGACGAGCTGAAGGGCCTCGAAGACCGCGGGGTCGACACCTCCAAGCTGCTCATCTCCGCCGACGCGCACCTGCTGTTGCCCTACCACGTGGCCATCGACAAGGTCACCGAGCGCTACATGGGGAACAAGAAGATCGGCACCACCGGCCGCGGCATCGGCCCCTGCTACCAGGACAAGATCGCGCGCATCGGCATCCGGGTCGCCGACGTGCTGGATCGGGAAGTGTTGACGCACAAGGTCGAAGCCGCCCTGGAACTGAAAAACCAGATCCTGGTCAAGATCTACAACCGCAAGGCGCTGGATCCGCATCAGGTGGTCGAGGCCCTGCTGCAGGAGGCCGAGGGCTTCAAACACCGGATCGCCGACACCCGGTTGCTGCTCAACACCGCGCTGGAGGCCGGCGAGGCGGTCCTGCTGGAAGGCTCGCAGGGCACGTTGCTCGACGTCGACCACGGCACGTATCCCTATGTGACGTCGTCGAATCCGACGGCGGGTGGTG
>NZ_LZMB01000584.1 GCF_001673555.1 Mycobacterium sp. 1165178.9
CCACCAGGTGAGTAACGCGCTGTGCGCGGCCGCGGTGGCGCTGGAATGCGGCGGCGACCCGCAACAGGTGGCCGCCGCACTCGCCGGCACGGGCCCGGTGTCGCGGCACCGCATGCAGGTCACGACCCGCGCCGACGGGGTTACCGTGATCGACGATGCCTACAACGCCAACCCCGATTCCATGCGGGCCGGGTTGCAGGCGCTGGCCTGGATCGCCCACGGCGGCGGCGAAGCGGGCGGGCATAGCCCCGCCGAAAAGCGCAGGAGCTGGGCGGTGCTCGGCGAGATGGCCGAGCTCGGTGAGGACGCCATAGTCGAGCACGATCGCATCGGTCGGCTCGCCGTGCGCTTAGATGTGTCTCGACTCGTTGTCGTGGGAAGTGGGAGGTCGATGAGCGCCATGCACCACGGAGCGGTCATGGAGGGTTCCTGGGGCGCGGGTGACCAAGGGGCCGTCAAGGTCGCCGACAGCGACGCCGCCCTGGCGTTATTGCGGGCCGAGGTGCAACCCGGTGACGTCGTCCTGGTCAAGGCGTCGAACTCGGCGGGGCTCGGTGCGCTGGCCGACGCCCTGGCAGCCGGTGACGATCGCGAGGGCGGCGAAGCCGGGCGAAGCGGGTCGTCACGAGCAGCAGAGGGCGGGACGCGCGCATGAGGCAGATCCTCATCGCCGTCGCCGTCGCGCTGACCGTGTCGATCCTGCTGACCCCGGCGCTGATCCGGTTGTTCACCCGGCAGGGATTCGGCCACCACACCCGCGAGGACGGGCCGCCGACCCACCACGCCAAACGGGGCACGCCGTCGATGGGCGGCGTGGCCATTTTGGCCGGAATCTGGGCGGGCTACCTGGGCACGCACCTGGCCGGGATGGCTTTCGACGGTGAAGGCGTCACCGTGTCGGGCCTGTTGGTGCTGGGCCTGGCCACCGTGCTCGGCGCCGTCGGATTCCTCGACGACCTGATCAAAATCCGCAGGTCGCGCAACCTGGGCCTGAACAAGACGGCGAAGACCATCGGCCAAGTCGCCGCCGCGGTGTTGTTCGGGGTGCTGGCGCTGCAGTTCCACAACAACAGCGGCCTGACGCCGGCCAGTGCGGACCTGTCCTACGTGCGCGAGATCGCCACCGTCACACTGGCCCCGGGCCTGTTCGTGTTGTTCTGCGTGGTCGTCGTCAGCGCCTGGTCCAACGCGGTCAACTTCACCGATGGCCTGGACGGGCTGGCCGCCGGGAGCATGGCGATGGTCACCGCCGCCTACGTGTTGATCACCTTCTGGCAATACCGCAACGCCTGCGTCACCGCGCCCGGGCTGGGCTGCTACAACGTGCGCGATCCGCTGGACCTGGCGCTGGTCGCGGCCGCCACCGCCGGCGCGTGCATCGGCTTTCTCTGGTGGAACGCCGCGCCCGCCAAGATCTTCATGGGCGACACCGGATCCCTGGCCTTGGGCGGCATCATCGCGGGCATCTCGGTGACCAGCCGCACCGAGATCCTCGCCGTCGTGCTGGGTTCGCTATTCGTCGCCGAAGTCAGCTCGGTTGTGTTGCAGATCTTGACTTTTCGTACCACCGGGCGCCGGGTGTTCCGGATGGCGCCCTTTCATCACCATTTCGAGTTGGCCGGCTGGGCCGAGACCACGGTCATCATCCGCTTCTGGCTGCTCACCGCGATCGCCTGTGGTCTGGGCGTGGCCCTTTTCTACGGTGAGTGGCTGGGCGCGATCGGTGCCTGATGAGTGGTCTTGAGGCCCCTCTGGAACCCCTGGCGCCCGGCGCGCCGGTGCTGGTGGCCGGGGGCGGGGTAACGGGCAAGGCGGTGCTGGCGGCGCTGACGAGGTTCGGGGCGGCACCGACGCTGTGCGACGACGACCCCGTCAGGTTGCGGGACTACGCCGACGCGGGAGCGGCGACCGCGTCCACGTCGACGGCCATCGAGCAGATCTCCCGCTACGCCCTGGTGGTCGTCAGTCCCGGCTTCGCCCCGACGGCGCCGCTGCCGGTCGCCGCGGCCGCGGCCGGGGTGCCGGTCTGGGGTGACGTGGAGCTCGCCTGGCGGCTCGACGCCGCGGGCCACTACGGGCCGCCCCGCCGCTGGCTGGTGGTGACCGGGACGAACGGCAAGACGACCACCACCTCGATGCTGCACGCCATGCTGACCGCCGGCGGCCGGCGCAGTCTGCTGTGCGGCAACATCGGCGAACCGGTGCTCGACGTCTTGGAGGAACCCGCCGAGCTGCTGGCCGTCGAGCTGTCCAGTTTCCAATTGCATTGGGCGCCTTCGCTGAAGCCAGAAGCCGGCGTGGTGCTCAACATCGCCGAAGACCACCTGGACTGGCACGGCAGCCTGACCGCATACGCCGCGGCGAAGGCGCGGGTGCTCGACGGCCGGGTGGCGGTGGTGGGCTTGGACGACGCCCGGGCGGCGGCGCTGCTGGACACCGCCCGCGCGCCGGTTCGGGTCGGCTTCCGGCTGGGCGAACCGGCGGCCGGGGAGCTGGGCGTGCGCGAGGGCCACCTGGTTGACCGCGCCTTCGCCGACGACCTGGCCCTGCTGCCGGTCGACTCCATCCCCGTGCCGGGGCCCGTCGGGGTGCTCGACGCGCTGGCCGCCGCGGCGCTGGCGCGCTGCGTCGACGTGCCGCCCGAGGCGGTCGCGGCCGCGATCGCATCCTTCCGGGTGGGTCGGCACCGGGCCGAAGTCGTGGCCGTCGCGGACGGCATCACCTACGTCGACGACTCCAAGGCCACCAACCCCCACGCCGCGGAGGCGTCCGTGCTGGCCTACCCCCGGGTCGTCTGGATCGCCGGCGGTCTGCTCAAGGGCGCATCGGTGGACGCCGAGGTCGCCAGGATGGCGTCAAGGCTGGTCGGCGCGGTGCTGATCGGCCGAGATCGGCAAGAGGTTGCCGAGGCGTTATCGCGACACGCGCCGGATGTCCCCGTCCTGCACGTTGTGACAGGCGAGGATGCTGGTATGGATGCGACTGCTGTGGTTTTTGGGGCAGATGTGACAGAAGTGCAACTATCAAGTGACGATGTGGCCACAGCGGTGATGAACGCGGCGGTGACCGCGGCTCGCGCCCTGGCGAAGCCCGGTGACACCGTCCTGCTGGCCCCGGCGGGCGCATCGTTCGACCAATTCTCGGGTTACGCCCACCGTGGCGACGCATTCGCGTCCGCCGTGCACGCGGCGCTCCGGTAGGGCGGGCGTGGGTAACGCACTGACCCGGCTGCTGCGCCGGGGAAAAAACAACACCGAGACCGCCGCCGCCGAGCCAGCGCCGGCTGACGACGACGCCACGGACGACGTCCCCGAAGCCAAGACCAAGAAGGCCGACAAGCCACAAAAGCCCGAGAAGGCCATCGCCAAAGAGGGCGGCTCGCACAGCCGGTTCGGCGCCTGGCTGGGCCGGCCCATGACGTCGTTTCACCTGATCATCGCGGTGGCTGGGTTGCTGACGACGTTGGGGCTGATCATGGTGCTGTCCGCATCGGGCGTGCGGTCCTACGACGCCGACGGGTCCGCCTGGGTGATCTTCGGCAAGCAGGTGCTGTGGACCGTGATCGGTCTCATTGCCTGCTACGCCTCGTTGCGAATGTCGGTGCGGTTCATCCGCCGCGTCGCGTTCACCGGCTACGTCGTCACGGTCATCCTGTTGGTGCTGGTGCTCGTTCCCGGGATCGGCAACCTGGCCAACGGATCCCGTAAGTGGTTCGTGGTCGCGGGCTTCTCCATGCAGCCGTCCGAGCTGGCCAAAATCGCTTTCGCCATCTGGGGGGCCCACATGCTGGCCGCCCGTCGCCTGGAGCGGGGGAGCCTGCGCGAACTGCTGATCCCGCTGGTGCCGGCGGCCGTGATCGCGCTGGCCCTGATCGTGGCGCAGCCCGACCTCGGGCAGACCGTGTCGCTGGGCATCATCCTGCTGGCCCTGCTGTGGTACGCGGGCCTGCCGCTGCGCGTCTTCGTCACCTCATTGATGGCCGTCTTCGTGGCCGGCGCGGTCCTGGCCATGTCGGCCGGATACCGGTCGGACCGGGTGCGGTCCTGGATCAACCCCGAGAACGACCCGCAGGACACCGGCTACCAGGCCCGACAGGCCAAATTCGCGCTGGCGCACGGCGGCGTCTTCGGCGATGGTCTGGGCCAGGGCGTGGCCAAATGGAACTACCTGCCCAACGCCCACAACGACTTCATCTTCGCGATCATCGGCGAGGAGCTCGGTTTCATCGGTGCGTTCGCGCTGCTGGTGCTGTTCGGGCTGTTCGCCTATACCGGGATGCGGATCGCCCGTCGCTCGGCCGACCCATTCCTGCGGCTGCTGACCGCCACCACGACCATGTGGGTGCTGGGCCAGGCGTTCATCAACATCGGCTACGTGATCGGCATCCTCCCGGTCACCGGTATTCAGCTGCCACTCATATCTGCCGGTGGAACCTCCACCGCGGCAACGCTTTTCATGATCGGCATCATGGCCAACGCGGCCCGCCACGAACCCGAGGCGGTGGCCGCGCTGCGGGCCGGCCGCGACGACAAGATGAATCGGATACTGCGGCTGCCGCTGCCCGAGCCCTACTCGCCGACGCGCCTGGAGTCGGTCCGCGATCGCAAGCGGGCTCGTCCGAAGTCGGCCGAGCCGTCACGCAAGGGCGCCGGCGCACCCGGGCGCAAGGCCTCGAACCAGGCATCCCGCAAGGCCGACGCGCCGCTGCGGCCGGCGGCATCGCGAACGGCCGGCCGGCCGGCTCGCCAGACTGGGGGTAGCGCTCGATCACGGGCGAGGCATCATGGATCTGGCCAACGCCGCGTCAGTCAGGCGGCCGGCCAGCGTCAGCCACGACGCGCTCGCGCACTGGAAGGTCAGCGTTACGGGTGAACCACACGGTCAACAAGCCGACCGGCGGGCGGGGGGGAAACCCTTTGCCCGCCGGTGCCGCGTTGTCGTCTTTTAAGCCTCTCAAGCCACTGTCGGTCGTGCTCGCCGGTGGCGGAACCGCCGGCCACGTCGAGCCGGCGATGGCCGTTGCCGACGCGCTGAGCGCCCTCGACCCGCAGGTCAGGATCACCGCGTTGGGCACCGCCCGGGGGCTGGAAACCAGGCTGGTGCCCGAGCGCGGCTATGACCTCGAGCTGATCACGCCGGTGCCGCTGCCGCGCAAACCCAGCGGCGACCTGGCCCGGCTGCCCTCGCGCGTGTGGCGGGCCGTCCGGGAAACCCGTGCCGTGCTGAGGGCGGTCGACGCCGACGTGGTGATCGGTTTCGGTGGGTACGTGGCGCTGCCGGCCTACCTCGCCGCGCGCGGTGTCTCGTCGCGCAAGCCGCGGGTCCCGGTGGTGATCCACGAAGCCAACGCCAGCGCCGGGCTGGCGAACCGGGTCGGCGCCCGCACCGCCGTCCGGATCCTCTCCGCGGTGGCCGATTGCGGGTTGCCACGCGCCGAGGTGGTCGGGGTGCCCGTGCGCGAGGCCATCACCTCACTGGACCGCGCGGCGCTGCGCGACGAGGCGCGCCGCCACTTTGGTTTCGCCGATGACGCCCGGGTGTTGTTGGTGTTCGGCGGCTCGCAGGGCGCGGCCTCGCTGAACCGGGCGGTCTCCGGGGCGGCCGCCGAACTGGCCGCCGCCGGCGTGGCCGTCCTGCATGCGCACGGCCCCAAGAACACGCTCGACCTGCGCGAGCCCCAGCCGGGCGACCCGCCGTACGTGGCGGTCCCGTACCTCGACCGGATGGATCTCGCCTATTCGGCCGCCGACCTGGTGATCTGCCGTTCCGGTGCGATGACCGTCGCCGAGGTCTCGGCGGTGGGATTGCCGGCCATCTACGTGCCCCTGCCGATCGGCAACGGCGAGCAGCGGCTCAACGCCCTGCCGGTGGTCAACGCCGGCGGCGGCATGATCGTCGCCGACGCCGACCTGACGCCCGAGCTCGTCGCCCGCGAAGTGGCGGCGCTGGTGGGCGATCCGCCGCGGCTGGCGGCCATGACCACCGCCGCCGCGCTAGTGGGGCATCCCGACGCAGCACGCCAGGTCGCCCAGGCGGCACTGGACATCGCCAGGAAGGCCCAGCTGGGCCGCTCGGCGGCCGGGGGCAAGCCGTGAGTACCGACCAGTTGCCGCCCGAGCTGCAGCGGGTGCACATGGTGGGCATCGGGGGAGCCGGGATGTCGGGCATCGCCCGCATCCTGCTCGACCGCGGCGGCCTGGTATCGGGCTCGGATGCCAAGGAGTCCCGCGGCATTCACGCGCTGCGCGCCCGGGGCGCGCAGATCAACATCGGGCACGACGCGGCCTCACTCGATCTCCTGCCCGGCGGCGCCACCGCGGTCATCACGACGCACGCCGCCATCCCGAAGACCAACCCCGAGCTCGTCGAGGCCCGTCGGCGCGGCATCCCGGTGATCCTGCGGCCCGCCGTGCTGGCGAAGCTGATGGCCGGGCGCACCACGCTGATGGTCACCGGTACGCACGGCAAGACGACGACGACGTCGATGTTGATCGTGGCGCTGCAGCACTGCGGGCGCGACCCGTCCTTCGCCGTCGGCGGCGAGATGGGGGAGGCCGGCACCAACGCCCACCACGGCAGCGGCGACTGCTTCGTGGCGGAGGCCGACGAGAGCGATGGCTCGCTGCTGGAGTACACGCCCAACGTGGCGGTGGTCACCAACATCGAGACCGACCACCTGGATTTCTACGGCAGCGCCGACGCCTATGTCGCGGTCTTCGACGCCTTCGTGGAGCGGCTGGCCCCCGGCGGGGCGCTGGTCGTGTGCGTCGACGACCCGGGGGCCGCCGAGTTGGCACGGCGCACGGCCGAGCTGGGCATCCGGGTTCTGCGTTACGGATCCGCGGGGTCCGGCGACGACGAACTTGCCGCGACGTTGTTGTCCTGGCAGCAGCAGGGCGTCGAGGCCGTCGCGCAGGTCCGGCTGGCCCCCGAACTGGACCCGGAGCAGCACCCGCGGGTGATGCGGTTGTCGGTGCCGGGCCGCCATATGGCGCTCAACGCGATGGGAGCGCTGGTGGCGGCGCTCGAGATCGGCGCACCGGTCGATGCGGTGCTGGACGGCCTTGCCGGCTTCGAGGGGGTGCGGCGCCGATTCGAGCTGGTCGGCAGCGCGGCATCGGTGCGGGTGTTCGACGACTATGCCCATCACCCCACGGAGATCGTCGCCACGCTGGCGGCGGTCCGCACCCTGCTCGAGCAGAGCGGCGACGGCCGCAGCATCGCGGTGTTTCAGCCCCATTTGTATTCGCGGACAAAGGCTTTCGCCGAAGAGTTCGGGCAAGCCCTGGACGCGGCGGACGAGGTTTTCGTTCTCGATGTCTACGGCGCCCGCGAACAACCGCTGGCCGGCATCAGCGGGGCCAGCGTGGCCGAGCACGTCAGCGTGCCGGTGCGCTATCTCCCGCACTTCTCCGCGGCCGCCGAGCAGGTGGCGGCGGTCGCCGGGCCCGGCGACGTCATTGTCACCATGGGGGCCGGCGATGTGACGCTGCTGGGGCCCGAGATCGTCACGGCACTGCGGGTGCGGGCCAACCGCAGCGCCCCCGGGGCGTTGCGATGACGCAGCCGGACGACCCCGTCCCTGCAAACGCGGTCGGCGAACAGGCCGACGCCCAGCCTGCTGGAGACAGCGCGGTCACCGAACCGCTCGTCACCGGCACGAGCGCGGACCGGCCGGGGAGCGACGCCGGTGACGATCGTGAGGCCGATCAGGCCGAGGTCGAGGGGCCGCGCCGGCGCGCCCGGCGAGAGCGGGCCGAACGCCGTGCCGCCCAGGCCCGCGCTACCGCCATCGAAGAGGCCCGCCGCGAGGCGAAGCGCCGGGCCAGCGGACGGCTGATCAACGAGCCCAAACCCGTTGCGCGGGGCGTTGTTCGGGGCCTGAAGCTGCTGCTGGCGACCGTTCTGCTGGTGATCGTCGGCATCGGGCTGGCGTTGATCCTCTATTTCACGCCCGCGATGGCGGCCCGCAACATCGTTGTCGTCGGCACCGGGGTGGTGACCCGCGAAGAGGTCCTGGATGCGGCGCGGGTGCGGATCGGAACGCCGCTGCTGCAGATCAACACCAGCCAGGTCGCCGACCGGGTGGCCGCGATCCGGCGAGTGGCCAGCGCGCGGGTGCAGCGCCAGTATCCGTCGGCGCTGCGGATCACCATCGTCGAGCGAGTCCCCGTGGCCGTCAAAGACTTTCCCGACGGCCCGCATCTCTTCGACCGGGACGGAGTGGACTTCGCGACCGGGCCGCCACCACCGGCGCTGCCGTACCTCGATGTCGCCGACCCGGGGCCCGACGACCCGGCCACCAAGGCGGCCCTGCAGGTGCTGACCGCCTTGCGTCCCGAGATCGAGGGTCAGGTCGGCCACATCGCCGCGCCGTCGGTCGCCTCGATCACCCTGACGCTGGGCGACGGCCGGGTGGTGATCTGGGGGACCACCGACCGCACCGACGAGAAGGCCGAGAAACTGGCGGCCCTGTTGACCCAGCCCGGCAAGGTCTACGACGTGTCGAGCCCCGACCTGCCCACGGTCAAGTAGCGATCCTCATCACGTCGTCGCGCACGAGGCCCAGGGAACAGCGCTCCGGCGCTCCGGCGCTGCGGAAATCGCCGAAAATTTGCGGGGCGCGTGTCGGCGCGCCTGCGCGGTTAGGGCGCGCGGTACCCATACCGTTCTGGTTGCGCGGAACTACTTGACATAACTCTAACTCTATGGTTGAGGTTGAGGGTTTGCCAGGAGGGCCGCGGAACGTCCGGAGGAGCCCACCGCCGGGAGAGCTGAGCCAAGCCCATCAGGGAGGAAGACGAATGATGACCCCCCCGCACAACTACCTGGCCGTCATCAAGG
>NZ_LZMB01000585.1 GCF_001673555.1 Mycobacterium sp. 1165178.9
GGCAGGGAGCCGAATTCGACGGTGCGCGGGCACTTGTACCCGGCCAGGTGAGCCCGGCAGTACTCGACGAGTTCGGCCTCGAGCTCGGGTCCGGGCACCACGCCGCCGGCCGGCTGCACGACGGCCTTGACCTCTTCGCCGAACTCGTCGTTGGGAACCCCGAAGACCGCCGCGTCGAGCAGCTTGGGATGCATGACGAGCAGATTCTCCACTTCTTGCGGGTAGATGTTGACCCCACCGGACACGATCATGAACGTCGACCGGTCGGTGAGGTACAGGAATCCGTCGTGGTCGACATAGCCCATGTCGCCGAGCGATCGCCACCCGCGGTCGTTGTAAACCGACGCGGTCTTGGCGGGATCCTTGAAGTACTCGAATTCCGGCCCACCTTCGAAATAGAGCTCGCCGGATTCGCCGACGGGAAGTTCTTGCCCGTCTTCGCCGAGCACGTGCACCGGCGCCATCGGAATCCCCACCGAACCCGGATGCGCGAGCCAATCCTGCGGCCCGATCGTGGTTCCCGCGAATCCCTCTGTGCCGCCGTAGTATTCGTGAATTATGGGCCCGAACCACTCCATCATCCGGTGCTTGACATCGACCGGGCACGGTGCCGCCGCGTGAATGACGCAGCGCAAGCTGGACACGTCGTAGCGTTCCCGGATAGCCGCGGGCAACTTGAGCATGCGCACGAACATCGTCGGGACGAACTGCGCGTGGGTCACCCGGTGGGTCTCGATCAGCCGCAACACCTCCTCTGCGTCGAACTTGCGCATGAGGATCGACGCCGCGCCCACCCGGTTGGCCGCCATGGTGTAGTTCACCCCCGCCGCGTGATACAGCGGCGCGGGGGACAGGTACACACTCGAGGCGCTCATGCCGTATTTGTGGATCAGTGCCATCTCGAGCACCGACTGCGCCCAGGACCCGTTGCCGTCGACGGGAAGCGGTCGACGCACCGCCTTGGGCCGTCCCGTGGTGCCGGACGAGTAGAGCATCTCCGATCCGTCCGATGCCGGCGGCGCCTCGCCCGCCGCCCCCAGCGCGTCTTCGTAGGATCGCCAGCCCGGCAGGGGGCCACCCACGCAGAGATGCGCGACCACATCGGCGTTGGCATCGCGGATGTGCGCGGCCAGATCGGGCATCGAGGCATCGACGAAGACGGCCTTGGCGTCCGAGTCGTCGATGACGTAGCTGGCCTCGTCGGGGATGAAGTGGGTGTTGACTGCGGTGTAGTATAGTCCGGAAAGCTGGGCGCCCCAAGTGATTTCGAAGAACTCCGGCCGGTTGGGCAGGACCAGCGCCACACCGTCGCCGCGGCGCAGCCCCGCGTCGTGCAGTGCGGCGGCCACCCGTTGGCTGCGGGCGTACAGTTCGCCGAACGAGATCGTGCCGCCGTCGGTGACCAGGGCCGGTGACTGTGCGGCTGTCATCGCATGGTCGGCGATATTCACCAGCGGTCCTAAGTTGTTGCGGCGCCGTCGGTCTGGGCGGCGGCCGCGGCCTGGCGGCGGGCCTGCTCGGATGGCAGCACCTTGTCCTTGAACACCGTCTGAATCAGCTCCTGCACATCCTTGCTGATCGAGGCGAGCGCGACGAGATCGTTGGAGCTCTGCCAGTGCACCCGCATGCCCATCAGCTCCCAGGCGCGCTTGAGGTTGGCCTTGGTGGCCAGCAGGGTCGTCATCGGCGCCTGGGCGATGTGGCGGGCGATGGCCTCGACCCGATCGTCGAGCTGGTCGCGCGGGACGACCTCGTTGACCAGGCCGACGTCGAGAGCCTTCCTGGCGTCGATCACCTCGGCGAGGTACAGGTAATAGGCGGCGCGGCGCCAGTTCATGAACACCCAAGGCTCGATGGAGCATTCGCCCGACGGCATGCCGAAACCCTGCAGGGGCGGGTAGGAGAAGTACGCGTCCTCCGATGCGACGACGATATCCGTCGTCAGCCCGTAATGGGTGCCGCCGCCAACGCAATACCCGTGCACCTGCGCGATGGTTGGCTTGGAGAATTCCCACAGGTTCAGGATCGGCTTAACGAACAGGTCGGTCTGCGGTTTCCACGGCGTACCCATCACCTTGGCGCCCTCGACGAACGCCGGGTAGTCGACGGCGTTGTTGCCGATGGCGTGTCCCGAGCAGAAGCCCTTGCCGTTGGCCTTCATGATCAGCACTTTGATGTCGTAGTCGCGGTCGGCGTCCAGCAGCGCGGCGTCCACCTCTTCGGCCAGCTTCTGGTCCTGGGCGTTGGCCTTCTCCGGCCAGTTCAACGTGACGCGGGCGATCGGGCCCTCTTTTTCGTAGATGATTCTCTCGCGGGTCTCGTTGAGATCCATAAGGCTTTACCTCTCCTCGTTATGACGTGATGACGCCGATTTCGGCGCCGATGTCGTAGGTGGTCCCGACCTGGCCCGTCCAGCTGACGGTGCCGGACGCTCCCGCTTCGATCTCCTGTTCCACCTTCTCAGTGGCGATCACGTAGATCGGCGTGCCCGCCTCGACGTGCTCGCCGGCCCCCACCAGCAGTCCGGTGAGTTCGGCTTCGGAGACCGCCACCGAGACGCGGGGGATGCGAATGATGAAGTCAGCCATGCACGTTCGCCCCCTTACACGCGCGCTGGGCCGCTTCCACGATGCGCGCCGGCGACGGATACACCTGTGCTTCGAGCGCCGCCGCTGCCGGGTTGGGCACGAACCGTGCGGCGACGCGCTCGATGGGCGCGGCGAGTTCGCCGAACAACTCGGCGGACAGGATCGCGGCGACTTCGGCTCCTGGACCCGCGAATTGGACCGCGTCGTGCACGATCACGGCTCGGCGAGTCCGCCGGACGGAGTCGACGATGGTTTCGACGTCCAGCGGCACCAGCGTGCGCAGGTCGATGACCTCGGCGCTGACGCCGCGCTCGGCCAGCGTGCCGGCGGCGGTGAGCGCGTCGTGTACGCAGCGCCCGTAGCCGATCAGGCTCACGTCGGTGCCGGGCCGCTTGATGTCGGCCTGGCCGAGCGGGATGGAGAAGCCGGGGTCGAGGGGGACGGGCCCCTTCTTGCCCTGCAACCGGATGGTTTCGACGAACAGGCAGGGGTCGGGGTCGAAGATCGCCGACGTCAGCAGGCCTTTCCCGTCGCGCGGGGTGGACGGCACGATGACCTTCATGCCGGGGATGTGCATGAACCACGCCTCCAGGCTCTGCGAATGCGTCGCGCCGGTGGCCAGCCCCGCGTAGACCTGGGTGCGGACGGTAATCGGCGCCGACGTGCGGCCGGCGGTCATGAACCGCAGTTTGGCGGCGTTGTTGATCAGCTGGTCGGCGGCGATGCCGATGAAATCCATGATCATGATCTCAGCCACCGGTAGTAAGCCGTCGATGGCGGCACCGATTGCCGCGCCCAGGATCGCGGCCTCCGAAATCGGCGTGTCGAGGACGCGCTCGTGGCCGTACTTGGTGGACAGCCCCGCTGTCGGACCGGACGCGCCGGGGTCGGCGATGTCTTCACCGAGCAGGAATACCCTTTCGTCGGCCGCTAGCGCCTGATCCAGCGCGAGGTTCAGCGCCTCGCGCATCGTCATCTCTTTGTCGTCCATCGCCAATCCTCAGACCGGGAACCGGATTCCGGTCGCGTACACGTCGCGGTCGAGTTCGTCCGCCGTCGGCGGATCCGCGCTCATCACGGCCTGGAGGGCGGATTCCACCGCAGCCAGTGCCTCGTCGTCGATTCGGGCGAGTTCGTCTTCGCCACACACACCCGCGGCGGCAAGGTGGCGCCGGAAGCGCGGCACCGGGTCGGCGGCCATCGCCGCTTCGAGTTGTTCGGGGGGGATGTAGGGCATCCGGTCGCCGAAATAGTGGCCGCGGAAGCGGAATGTCACGCACTCGATGAAGGTGGGGCCCCGTTCATTCGAGTAGCCGCGCGCCCGCTGCAGCGCCGCGTCGAGCGCGGCCTTTACCGCCAGCGGGTCGTTGCCGTCGA
Organism: Mycobacterium sp. 1165178.9; assembly: GCF_001673555.1. GTDB lineage: Bacteria > Actinomycetota > Actinomycetes > Mycobacteriales > Mycobacteriaceae > Mycobacterium. The sequence continues at coordinate 3,966 of NZ_LZMB01000585.1, forward strand.
CGCGAACACCCGGCATTCCGTAACCGGCGGCGCGATCGGCCACCCGCTCGAGTTTCATGGTGTCGCCGGTCGGTGTCATCTCGGCGTACAGATTGTTCTGGCAGACGAACACGATGGGCAGGTCCCAGAGCGCGGCCATGTTGGCCGCCTCATGGAAGGAGCCGGTGTTGGTGGCACCGTCACCGAAGCTGACGACGGTGACACGATCGAGCCCTTTCCGCTTGGCGGCCATCGCCAGCCCCACGGCCACCGGTGGCCCGGCTCCGACGATGCCTGTCGAAAGCATCACGCCGGCCTCGGGTTTGGCGATGTGCATGGTGCCGCCCTTGCCCCGGCTCGCGCCGGCCGTCCGGCCCATCATTTCGCCGTAGATCTCCTCGAGCGGCACTCCCTTGCCGATGAGGTCGTGCAATCCGCGATAGGTGGTCACCAGCTGGTCGTCGGGCCGCAGCGCGACACCCATCGCGGCGGCGATTGCCTCCTGACCGCGCGACGGCCAGTACACGCACATGAATTCGCCGGTGCCGATCCCCTTGGACAGCCGGTCGTCGGCCGCCTTCATCAGCACCATGAGCTCATACATGCGCCGTTGCATCGAGCGCTCGTCGGTCATCGCGCAGTCCCGTTGTGGTGCAGCCCGATTGGTGACACTGCCGTCACGCGCCCGACCACGGCTTGACCTTGAGGAAACCGCCGCCGTCCACCCGGAGTTGCTGGCCGGTGATATAGCGGGCGGCGTCGGATGCCAGGAACAGCACCGCCTCGCTGATGTCCTCGGGCTCGACGTAGGGGATCGGCATCGCCTGGACGAAGGGAAAGATGGGTTCGGCGTCCTCGCGGGTCGGCTCCTTCAGGTCGGGCCGGAAGGCCCGGTACATCGGCGGACTGTGCAACATGTCGGTGTTGACGTTCGTCGGATGCACCGCGTTCATCCGGATGGAGAACGGGGCTAGCGCCAGGGCGAAGTCGTTGACATAGTGCGCGGCAGCCAGTTTCGCGAAGGCATACCCGGCCCGGCCGGGGCCGCCGTCGATGCCGGTGGTGTTCATCGACGACATGAAGGCGGCGTTGGAACCGATCACCACGATCGACGCGCCGGCCTCGAGGTGTTTGAGGCTGGCATGGACGAGGTTGAGCACGCCGACCAAATCCACGTCCACCGCGTCGGCGAAAGCCTTCGGTGGCAGGCCCGCGGTCAATGGGCAGATGCCGGCGTTGGCCACCACGACATCGAGGTGGCCGAACTCGGCGACGCCCTCGTCGATGGCCGTGGACAGCGCGACGCGGTCGCGGACGTCGGCGATCGCGGTGTAGGCGCGCTGCCCCTCCTTTTCCACCAGCCGCGCCGTTTCGTCCAGGTCCTCGGGGCGCGCCAGGGGATACTCATTGGTGTCGATGTCCGCGCAGAGGTCTACGGCAATGATGTCCGCGCCTTCGGCGGCCAGCATTCGCGCGTGTGAGCGGCCCTGACCGCGCGCGGCGCCACTGATCACGGCCACCTTGCCCGTTACCCTGCCCATCGCCCGTCCTTCGTCCGTGTGTCTACACCACGACCCGCGCTGGGGCCCAACGCCATTCACTGCATCGGCTGCTTCTGCGGCGGGAATGAATCGACTGCTCGCCCGTCCGCGCCGGACTACGGCACCCAGTCAACGCGGCGGGCGTCGAACTGAGACCTTCCGTCGGCTCCATCGCATCTCTTCCACGAAAACCTGCGCTGACCTGCAGATGGGCTATCACTACGCCCAAGACTAGCTAGAATATCTAAAATAGCAAGGAATGGACCCGACGGAGGAGTGGCGATGTCTGGCCTGCACGCAGGAGTCCTTCAAGGTGTGCGGATTGTCGAATTGGCCTCGTGGACCTACGTGCCCTCTGCCGGTGCCGCCCTGTCGGACTGGGGCGCCGACGTCATCAAGGTGGAAGGCGTCGCCACGGGCGATCCCGGGCGGGCGCTGGTCGTCGGCGGGTTCACCCGGCAAGCGGCCCGCCCGGATGCCGACTTCATTCTCGAGCTGGGCAACCGCGGCAAGCGCAGCATCGCCATCGACATCAAATCGGATACGGGCAGGGAGCTGTTCGGCCGGCTATTGGCCAGTGCGGATGTGTTCTTGACCAATTGGCTGCCAGGCGCGCTCGAACGGGCCCGGCTGACCGTCGAGGACATCCGCTCGTTCAACCCGAAGATCATCATCGCGCGGGGCACCGGCCTGGGCGTCCGCGGTCCCGATCGCGATCGGGGCGGATTCGATGCCGCGACGTATCTGGCGCGCGGTGGGGTCGCCTACACGCTCACGCCGTTCGGCAGCGAGACCCCCGCGGTCCAGGGGCCCGGCTTCGGTGACTTGCAGGGCGGCGCAACGCTGGCCGGTGGGGTGTGCGCGGCGCTGTTTCATCGGGAGCGCACCGGCGAACCGACCATAGTCGACTCCTCGCTGCTGGCGCAGGCGATGTGGTCAATCGCGCCATCGATTTCGGCCGCCGACTTCTTCGATATCGATGGCATTCCGGGCGCACCGCCGGGGCTGGCCATCAATCCGCTCGTCAACCGGTACAAGACCAAAGACGGGCGGTGGATCCAGCTGGTGTTTCTGCAGCCCGACAAGTTCTGGGCGGGCTTCTGCCAGCGCATGGGACTTGCGGAACTGGCCGACGATGAGCGATTCGTCCCGTCCGGCAACCTGATCGCCAATGCGGCGCTGGCGACCGAGCTGTTGGCGAATACTTTCGCGCGTCACGACCTCGCACACTGGCAGGCGGTGCTCGAAGACGAGCCGGGCGTGTGGGGCGCGCTGGCCACCCCGCGCGAAACCCTCAACGACCCGCAAGTCGAACCGAACGGATACGTGGTCACCAACGTCGACGACCACGGTGAGAAGTACCGAATCGTTGCCGCGCCAGTGCAATTCAACGAGACGCCGCCTGCTCCCGCGCGCGCCCCGGAGCACGGGCAGCATACCGAGGAGATCCTGCTGGAACTCGACATCGACTGGGACGACATCGCCAAGGCCAAGGAGTCCAAGGCCATTCTCTAGTGCGCAAGGTGCAACCGGTAATTGCGCTGCTTCACAGCCTTTTCCGATACCATCTGTCGCGATTTTCTTGATGAGCAACCGATTCCGATACGGTCACGGCCGTGTCTCAATGTCAATGGTGGACTGGCACAACGCGACGGATCCGCAAATCATTGCACAGGGCGCTTTTTGGGGATTGCGGCCGCGACGAAGCGTACCGCACAAATTCCTGCCGCTATGCGAATAGCGGTTTCGCAAGGGCGCAGCAGGAGGTATCACACAGCATGACGTCGAACTGGGTCCCCGCCCAAACTTCGTGTGGCCCGAATTCGGGTCGCATTCTCGACACCGCGCGGGGCATTCTCATCGGGCTTCGCCGGTGTCCTTCCGATGCCGCTTTGGACGAATTGCACAGCGCGGCGATACGGCACAAGGTACCGGTATTCGCCATGGCATGGGCGCTGGTCCATTTGGCCGGCGACGGCGAGAAGACTCCCAGCTTCGTCGACGCGCAGTCCGCAGCCCGCCACGAGTGGGGCGCGCTATTCAAATCCGCCGCTCTGACCTATTGACGGCGCCAAGACGTTGGGGCGGCCGAGCTTCGAGGGGTTGCCCGGCCGCTTCCAACTACCCATCGATCCGACAGCCTATTCGGACGGTAGCGCTTTGGCTCTCGACTAACGGCAGGCTATTTCGGCGGCGGCAGCTGGCGCGGGCCATCGGGCGGATCCAATTCCGGTGGCCCGTCACGCTTCGTCAGCGCTCGCCGATGGGCGCCGTCGGCGGATTCCACGGACAACCGCCCCGGATCATCGCCGGACCGCCGTGGCAAGGGCGATGCGGAATCGCGACCCGCCATCTGCCGGCGTGCTCGGCTCCGGGGTTCTTGCCGCGATGAGGTGACGAATTCCGTTTTCGCCGAGCTTGTTTCAGCACTCGCTGGGTGCCCAGACAGCTGGGTGCCCGTTGCCTCGGAGTTGACCGCCACCTTGCGGGAGCGCTTGAGGGTGAACGTGATTTCCTCGGTTTCTTCGAGGACGCCTTCGAAGGCCTGGCGGGCGGTGCGCAGCGGCGCGGTGGTGGTGTCGATCACCTTCGCCACGATCGGCGGCACCAGCGGGCGAATCCAGCGGGCTGCGCTCCTGGTGGCGTCCGGGATCGACGGGATCAACGGGGCATGATGTTCCTCGTGAGCTTCGACCTCGCCGGCCGGCGACGCGGGAGCAGGCAGGTTCTCCGGAATCTCTGGGGTTTGGGCAATAGTCGCGGCCGGTTCCGGAGCGGGCAGTTGGGCGATCGCCCGGCTGGCCGCCTCGGCCTCGGCGGCGATCGGCAGATACACGTCGTCGTCGCCCGGGCCGAAGGCTCGCTGCGACGGCGCGTGCACCGCAGCGTCCAACGCCTCGGAAACCCGGCGGCGTTGCGCCTCGCGGTCGATCTCGGTCTGCGCGGCAATGGCAAGCCGAGCCTGCGTCAGTTGGTGCTCGGCCCAGAGGATTTCGGCCTCGCGGCGCACCTCGGCACGCTTGACCGCGATGGCGGTGTCCGCGTCGAGTTCGGCGCGTTCACGCGCGGCACGGGAGGACGCACGGCGATCGTGGGTGGTCTCACCGCGCCACAGACTCAGGATCAGGGGCGTCACGTAAAGCAGCACGCACAGCGCGATCGTCACCAGCCGCAGGGTCAGTGCCCCGGCGCCGGCGGCAGTGATGTCGTTCATCGCGACCCAACGTGCGCCCAGGCCGTGGTCCGCGTCCGCCACGACACCGCTGCGTGCGTCCCGCAGCGCTAGCTCTTCTCGTGAAATCGTGGCGTCCAGGTCCGGTGCGCGGCTGTCCCGCGCCGCCAGCGCGGTGTCCAACTCATGCTGGGCATCCGCGAGCAGCTCGTTGGCCGTGCGTGTTTCCGGTCCGGCGCCGGGATCACCGGTGATCCGGGTCGCCGGGCAGCCGGGCGTGGGATGGTATTCGCAGCGGGCGACGACCAAGGCCTTGTCCTGGCGGTCATGGGCCTGCGCGACCGCGTTGTCGAGCTCGGAGCGGGCGGCCCTGGATTGCTGCAGGGACGCCGACGCCTGCGCGACGGTGGGGGCCGATTCGGCGTTGCGCGATGCTCGTTCGTCGAGACGATGGTCGATCGAGCTGGACAGTATGGCCAGCCCCGCAAGTTCACCGACGACGACGCCCACCGCCGCCGCCACGGCGGCGCGGCCCACGACACCGGGGCGGCTCCGTTCCGGCCCAGGGATGGTGCCGCGGGCGACGGCGCCGACCAGCAGGCCGAAGACAAGGGTGAGCGGCAGGACGGCCGGCAGCGGCCAGCGAGCCGACTCGCTGATCGCCAGCGTCGCCACCAGCCAGGCCAGCGCCGCACCCGACAACACGACCGCGCCGGCGACGGCGTGGGTGGACCGTTCGTGACGCTCACCCAGCTCGCGCCGGTGTCCGCCACCGAGCCAGATGAGGGCCGCCGAGACCTGCGCCAGGCCCGCGCGCTGTTCAGTTAGTTCCTGGGGCATGAGACTGAAAAACACCTCCACCATCAAGCCTTGCAGGCGACCGCCCGACAGATCGAATCGAAGCGCCTCGTCTGTGATGCGCTTCACAAATCCGCGGAATCGACACTGATCGCCCCCCGGCACCGATTGGGTTTGCTGGTCCGACGAGAGGGGATCTGACGCGCGATTCGTGCGACGCGAGCAGATCAGCGACCGTTCCGGCAGGCGACATGAGACGGTATAAGCCTATGACGAATCACGATTATGTCACCTACGAAGAGTTTGGCCGCAGGTTCTTCGAGGTCGCCGTCACTCCGGAGCGGGTCGCCGCGGCGCTCGCCGACATCGCCGGTAGCGAGTTCGCCATGGAGCCGATTGCCCAGGGGCCCGGGCGGATCGCCAAAGTGAGTGCCAACGTCAAAATTCAAGAGCCCCGGGTGACACGCCGGCTGGGGGAGAGCATCACCTTCGTCATTCACATTCCGCTCTCGATCGACCTGCTGGTCGACCTATGGCTCGACAAGCAACGTTTTGTGGTGTCCGGGGATATTCAATTGCGCGCGACCGCGCGAGCGGCCGAACCACTGTTGCTGATCGTCGATGTCGCCAAACCGCGGCCTTCCGACATCACCGTCAACGTCTCATCCAAGTCGATACGTGGCGAGGTGCTGCGGATCTTGGCCGGTGTCGACGGTGAGATCCGGCGATTCATCGCGCACTATGTCGCCACCGAGATCGACGCGCCCCAATCACAGGCGGCGCAGATCATCGACGTGTCCCAGCAACTGGAGCAGGTCTGGCCCTGAGCGGTCCGGCTTACGAATACGCGCGACGCCGTCGGGGTACCCAGCCATGGTTGTGCGTTCTAATCGCCAGGGAGGAAGACGTTGGCTCGCGTAGATGTCTCGGTGTCGTCGCAGGTGGAACCGGAGGCCGCTTGGAAGCTGGCGTCCGACCTGGATCGATTCGATGAGTGGATGACGATTTTCGCCGGGTGGCGGGGGCCGGTGCCCGACACGATCGAAGAGGGCACGTGTGTGTCGTCGTGCGTCAAGGTCAAGGGCTTCCGCAACGTCATCCACTGGAAGGTCACCCGCTACGACGAGCCCAAAGCGATTGAGCTGCAGGGACGCGGGCGTGGCGGTATCCGCCTCACGGTGGCGATGAACGTCACCGACGATCACCCCGGGTCGACGTTCCACCTCACCGCCGACCTCGGTGGCGGATTACTCAGTGGACCGGTCGGAGGATTGGTCGCCCGGGTGCTGCGCTCCGACGTACAAAAGTCTGTGAACAACCTCGCGGCCCTGCGATAGCCGCTCCGCTATCGCATTCTTCGGCCGAGGACCAATTCCCGTTCGGCGTCGCGGATTCGCCTGCCGTCCATGGCAAGCCAGGACAGACCGGCCCCGAACCCGAGCATGGAGATGATGGCGGAAACAACGCCCGCGCCTGCCTCGCCGAGGGCGAAATTCGTCACGCAGACCGCGAACGCCAGCGCGGCCGCCGCGACCACGAGCAGCCCGGGTGTTCGCGCCGCGGCCAATCCGTGCGGATACCGGCCCGCGGTCCGATCGTGGTCGACAGGGCTGTGCCTCATTGGCGTCTCCTCTGCTGTCACATCCGTTTCGACCGATGTGTTTTCAGCTACCCGAAAGGCCGTTCGGACAAACGACTTGGCGGAGGTGACGCGTGCCCGCGGTCAGAGTGTTTGGTGGCGCCCGAAGTACTTGTGGTCCTCGCTGTAGCCGCCGTAACCGCTGCCGATGTCGCGGTAGTCGGCGACGAACTCGATGCCTTTGATCCACTTCACCAATTTGAAGCCGTGCTGCAATTCGTTGCGCAGCCGCAGCGGCCTGCCGTGCATGTAGGGAAGCTGCTGGCCGTTCATGTTGTAGGCCAGCATCGTCATGTGGTGGTCCATCTGACCGATGTGGTGGGCGTTGTAGTAGATGCCACCCGTGGCGCCCAGACCCATCGAATAGAAGACCGCCCATTTCGCTTCGGGAAGCGGTTTGACGATGTCCATGATCGTTTTCATCTGCACGCCACCCCATTTGGCGACGCCTGACCACGCCTGGATGCAGAAGTGCTGGCTGATCTGCTCGTGGTAGGGCAGCGCCATCAAATCCTCGAGCGAGAATTCCATCGGGTGCTCGACCAGGCCGTAGACCTTCAGCCGCCAGTCCTTGAAGTCGTCGCGCTCCAGCTCCTTGTATTCGACGGTCTCCGGCAGGCGCCCATTGCGCCAGTGGTGCGGCGAGATGTCCTTTTCGGTGAAGGCGCCGGGCTTGGGGTCCAGCTGCTCGAGCACCCGTTGGAAGGGACCCACCAGCGCGTAGCCGACCCGCTGCACCACCCGGGGGTGCTTGATGGTGAAAGGAGTAGCCCAAACCCACGCAATCGCGGTCACCACCATGGCCGCGGCGAAGATCCCGAAGCCAACCCAGCTGTTGTCGTCGCGGGCGGCGAACATGTGGTTGAGATTCCGCAGGGCCTCGGTCGTCAACACCATCGTCACGTGCACCAGGATGAAGAACAGGAAGTACACCAGCACCACGAAGTGCAGCGAGCGTGCGTGCTGAATGCTCAGGCGTTTGCTCAGCCAATGAACGCGCTGCGACAGCGCCGGCGACATCCCAAGGCCGGTGATCAGCGCGGCCGGGGCGGCGATGAAGACGGTGGTGAAGTAGGCCAGCAACTGCAAGCCGTTGTAAGCGACCCAGCCGTTGTCGATCGGCCAGTCCAGCGACATGTACTGAATCGCTACTGACGCTGCGTTGGGGAAGACGTCCCAGCTGGTCGGCACGATGTGGCGCCACTGTCCGGTTGTGAACAACAGCACGTAGAAGACCGCCCCGTTGAGGAGCCACAACACGTCGACGCCGAGGTGCCACCACCGCGCCAATCCGATGGAGTGCCGAAATCCCGGCAGTCCGAGTTGCGGCGGCAGTGCGACGGTGTCGGCGTTGGCGGTCCACAGTTCGTCGTCCGGCACGGGCGGGCCGACCCGCAGCCACTCGTCCTTGCCCGGGGTCGCGTTGCGGCTGAAGTACAGCCGCGGGTGGTCGCAGAGAATCTGGATCCCCGTCCTGATGATGAACATCATCATGAAGAGGTTGAAGAAATGCGTCCAGCCGATCCAAGCCGGTAAGCCCGTGGGAACACCGGCGCTGTCGGTGCCGGGATAACGCGCGATGAACGACTGCACCGCGGGCACATTGTGCAGGCCTTTGCCGATCGCCACCGACGCGATCAACACGGCAAAGCCGATCGGGATCAACCACAACAGGTTGAACCAGCGGTCCCGTCCAACCCGCAGCTTGGGAGCGGTGGCCCGCCTGCTGAGATCGAAGCCACCGCCGTAATGCTCGACATCGATAGTGTCGTGGGCGGTATGTATCTCGTTCCGATAATCGGGATCGGACGTCAGCGGGGTGCCCACCGCCGCCGTCGAGACTGAGCCGTTCCCCACCGGATCAACGTGTTTGCTTTCGGCCTGCGTCACGGGCTTGAAAATACACCAAGAAGCCCGAATAAATCCAAGTCAGATTGGAAAAAAGGGCCCGCCGCGGCCCCCCTTCCGGCCGGGTGTTCGTCGACAACAGTTGCCTGGGGGCAGAATCTGACTCGGTGTAGATGACTGCTCCCGCAACTACCTCCGGAAAACCTGAATCCCTCCGCAAACTCGGTTTCCTTGCCGATTGCTGTGAATTCTGTCATAACCTCCTAGCAGCCGTCGCTAGACGGTGTCGCGAGGCAACAGGCGCCGCACCGGGTGGGTCTCGATGGCGTTGATCGTCAATAACCGGCGGCTGATCCGCCAACCCGCGTCGGTCAAGAGATACTCGTCGTCGTAGCGCAGGTGCCACGCCACGTCTACCAGGTCGTCGTCGCGCTGGTTCCAGTGGTGCGCGACGGCAGCGATTCGCCCGCGGGCGGTACCGGGCTGCGCGAACGCGTCGTACACCTCACCGATGACCGCGTGCTCGGTGCGGGCGACCGCGGCGACGGCCGCGACCGCGGTGGTGATGGACGGCCGGCCGCGATGCGCCTGGACCGGCCGCAGATCGGCTGGGGGCGCGGGCACCAACAGCTCGGCATCGTCAGTGAAAAGTTCTGCAGCAGCGGCGAATTCGCGGTCATCGACGTAGGCGGCATACCGGTGCACCAGATCGCTCAGTGCGGTCCGCTGTTCGGCCGGAAGCGTCATGAGCTCAACGACAGCCGTTGCGCACTCGCCGACAACAGGTCCTTCGCGTGCTCGATGTCAGTGGTCGGCGGCATGGCCAGCACCAGACGGTCGGCACCCTGGTCGACGAGGGCGGCCGCGCGCTCGGCATCTACCTTGGTGACCGCGTGCCCCAATGACACCTCGAGCGTCGCCGGGTCACGGTCCGCCGACGATGCCTCGTCGCGCATGAGCGCGATCAGCGACGCGAGCCGGGGCCCGGTGACGCCCAGCGGCTGGAAGCCGTCGCCAAGGCGTCCGGCGCGGCGCGCGGCGGCTCGGCTGTGTCCGCCGATGTGAATCGGGAGACGCTCCGCGGCAACGGGTTTCGGGTAGCACATGACATTCTCGAAGTCGAAGAACTCGCCCGTGAAGGACGCTCCGTCGGGCCGCTGAGCCCACAACTCCCGCATGACGGCGAGCTGCTCATTCGCCCGCCGGCCCCGGCTCTCGAAGTCCACATCGCAGGCGGCCAGCTCCTCCTTGAGCCAGCCCACGCCCACACACAGCCGCAGCCTGCCACCCGACAGGGCGTCGACGGTGGCGGCCCGCTTGGCCAGCACCACCGGGTGGTGGTTGGGCAGCACCAGCACGCCGGTGGCCAGCCCAAGGCGGCTGGTGTGGCCGGCCAGAAACGCAAGCAGGTCAAGCGGATCCGGGATGGGGCAGTCCGGTGCCAGGCCGACGCGTCCCGAATTGTCGTAGGGATAGACGCTGTCGTAGCGGGTGACCAACACGGTGTGTTCGACAGCGACGATTGATTCGAACCCGCACGCTTCGAGGTGGCGCGCGAAGGCCACCATCCAGTCGGGGTCCGCGGTGACACTGTCGCCGACCGGGGCCACGACTGAGACCTTCATGGTTTTCGAAGCTAACAAGGCTCGAGCCGGGACGACTAGCGGGCCGCGCTTTCCGCGGCGACCGGCGCGATCGCCGCCCGCACGGCCTCGGCGAGCGCGGCGGTGCGGCGATCGGCGAACACGTCCTCCAGCATCACCGCGCGCCCGTCGGGACCGGTCAGCGGCACCCGCCAGTTGGGGTACTCGTCGGTGGTGCCGGGCTGATTCTGGGTCCGGCGGTCACCGACGGCGTCCGTCAGCGCCACGCCCAGCAGGCGTGACGGCGTCCTGCCCAGGTAGCGGTACAGGGCCACCACGACCTGCTCGGGTTCTTCTTCGCCTTCCTCGAGCAACCCGACCCGCCGCAGCTCGGCCATCCACGCCGCCAGCTCGGCCCGGCCGGACTCCAGCTCCTCTTCGGCGGGACGGGTCAGCAGACCGAGCGAATCGCGCAGCCGCACATGGTCACCCGCCAGATAGCCGGCCGTCGGAGGCAGATCGTGCGTGGTGACCGAGGACAGGCAGTACTCGCGCCAACGCTCAGCGCGGAGCGGAGCTCCGCCGGCACTTGGGTCGTCGCGGTCCAACTCGAACCAGAGGATCGAGGTCCCCAGCAACCCGCGCAACAAAAGGTAGTCGCGCACCCACGGCTCGACCGTGCCGAGATCCTCGCCGACGACGACCGCGTCGGCCCGGTGCGCTTCCAGCGCGACGATGCCGATCATGGCTTCGTGGTCGTACCGAACGTAGGTGCCTTCGGTGGGTGAGTTACCCCGCGGGATCCACCAGAGGCGGAACAGCCCGATGATGTGGTCGATGCGCACCCCACCGGCATGGCGCAACACCGCGCGGATCAACGCGCGAAAAGGCCGATACTCGTGCTCGTCCAACCGGTCTGGGCGCCAGGGCGGCTGGGACCAGTCCTGGCCGAGCTGGTTGAACTCGTCCGGCGGCGCGCCGGCGGTCACGCCCAGCGCCATCACATCCTGCAGCGCCCAGGTGTCTGCGCCGCTGGGGTGCACGCCCACGGCCAGGTCATGCATGATCCCCAGCGACATGCCGGCCCGGATCGCCTGTGACTGCGCCGCGGCAAGCTGCTCGTCGAGTTGCCATTGCAGCCAGCGGTGGAAATCGACTGTGTCCGAATGCTTTTTGACGAACTCCGCAACCCCGGACGCGTCCGGGTGCTGTAGCGCTTCGGGCCAGGAACGCCAGTCCGCGCCATACTTTTCGGCCAGCGCGCACCAGGTGGCGAAGTCGTCCAGGGCGCGGCCCTCGCGGTCGCGGAACGCGGCGTAGGACAGCTCCCGACCCGCCGACCGCGGTTCCTGATGCAGCAGCTTGAGTGCTGCCCGCTTCGCCGCCCATGAGCTGTCGCGGTCGATGGCGTCGACGCGGCCGGCAAGCTGCTGGACCTCGGAGCGCAGCCGGCGGACCCGGCTGCGCTTCGTCAGGTCGGCGAATTCGGGGACCGCCTCGACGTGAAGGTAAATCGGGTTGAAGAAGCGCCGCGAGGTCGGCAGGTACGGCGAAGGCTCCATCGGCTTGGTCGGGGCCGCCGCGTGCAGCGGATTGACCAAGAGATAGTCGGCGCCATGGCGCGACGCCGACCACACCGCCAGGTCGGTCAGATCGGTCAGATCGCCGACACCCCACGACTGCCGTGACCGCACGCTATAAAGCTGAGCGGCCAGGCCCCACCCGCGGCGGGAGCCCAGGCGCTCCGGCAGCCCTAGCCAGTCCGGCGTGACGATCAGCGCGGTGCTGGTCTCCGAGTCGCCGGAGCGCAGGTGTACCCGGTGATAGCCCAGCGGCAGATGGGCGGGCAGCAGAAAGCTGGCCTCGCCGACCCAGCGGCCGTCCAAGTCGAACGGCGGGGTGAAGTTGTCCACCTGTTCGACGCCGGCGCGCACCGTGCCGTCTTCGAGCTGCAACCACACCTCGGCCGGATCGCCATGGGTGACGTGGGCCCAGAACCGGATCGGCTCGCCGGTACGCCCGACGATGGTCGCCGGCAGCCGGCGCGCCCAATGCGACCGCAACTTCGCGGTCAGCGCGACGTTGCGCTCCTGCTCGGTATCGGCCGCGACGCCGAGGGAACCCAACACGGCCTTCAGCGTGGCCTCGGAAACCCGCACCCGCTGGCCTGTCCAGTCCTCGTAATCCGTCGCGATGCCGTATCTCCGGGCAAGTTCGATCAGCGACGGCGCGAGTTCAGTCATACCGCCATCTTGCTGCCAGGATTCGCGAACCAGCGACTCGGACCCGGCGCAAGTCAGCCCATTCTTTGCTGGGCGGTGGCTTGTCCCTGATGAACGTCTGCTGCGGGCGCCGGTGCTTTGCGCTCGACAGGACGGAAGGCCGCGCGGCAACTACGATGCTCCAAGGAGACAAGGATACGGTGAGCTCATCCCTGGGGGAAAAGAAACTGCCAGCTCAGGGGCGTATGGCGCGGCCTGCCTCGCTGGGCTCCGGCGCGCTGGGTGCCGCCGGATCCGGGTGCATAAAGAGATGTAGAAGTGAATCGCTCTGGCGCCGCGTGGCGAGGTCCGTGCAGGTGCCTTAACGTTGTCATGTACTTCGCGCTGGACCAGTTCCAGCAGGAACAATATTCAGACGCATCAGCAGACCGGATGGTGAATTAAGTGGCGGAAGAGAGTCGCGGGCAGCGCGGGTCGGGCTACGGCCTCGGGTTGTCGACCCGGACCCAGGTGACCGGCTACCAGTTCCTTGCGCGCCGGACCGCGATGGCACTGACCCGGTGGCGCGTCCGCATGGAGGTCGAGCCCGGCCGGCGTCAGAACCTGGCCATCGTGGCATCTATCTCCGCCGCGCTGGTGATCTGCCTGGGCGCGCTGCTTTACTCCTTCATCAGCCCGGCCGGCCAGATCAACGAGTCGCCGATCATCGCCGACCGCGACTCGGGCGCCCTCTACGTCCGCGTCGGCGAGAAGTTATACCCGGCCCTGAACTTGGCTTCGGCGCGCCTCATCACCGGCCGCCCGGACAACCCGCACCTGGTCAAGGCCAACCAGATCGCCACCCTGCCGCGCGGTCCGATGGTGGGCATTCCGGGCGCACCGTCGAGCTTCCACCCGACCAGCCCCACCGCGTCGTCCTGGTTGGTCTGCGACACCGTGGCCAATTCGACCGGTGCCGGCGCACCGTCGAGTGTGACGGTCACGGTGATCGACGGCAATCCCGATCTGAGCAACCACCGGCGGGTGCTCACCGGGTCGGACGCGGTGGTGCTGAACTACGGCGGAGACGCCTGGGTGATCCGGGACGGGCGCCGCTCACGCATCGACGGGTCGAACCGATCGGTGCTGTTGCCGCTGGGGCTAACCCCGGAGCAGGTCAGCACGGCGAAGCCGATGAGCCGCGCGCTGTACGACGCGCTGCCGGTGGGTCCGGAACTGACGGTGCCGCAGATCCAGAATGCCGGCGCCGGGGCGTCGTTCCCGAACGCGCCCGGCCCGATCGGGACGGTGCTCGTCACCCCGCAAATCAGTGGGCCGCAACAGTATTCATTGGTGTTGGCCGACGGCGTGCAGACGCTGCCGCCGCTGGTGGCCCAGATCCTGCAGAACGCCGGACCGGGCAACACGAAGCCGGTGACCGTCGAGCCGTCCGCGCTGGCGAAGATGCCGGTGGTCAACAAGCTGGATCTGTCGTCCTACCCGGACGCACCCCTGAATGTGATGGACATCCGTGAGAACCCGGCAACCTGCTGGTGGTGGCAGAAGACCTCCGGTGAAAACCGGGCCCGCGTCCAGGTCATCTCCGGTGCGACCATTCCGGTCGAGTCGAAGGACGTCAACAAGGTGGTGTCGCTGGTCAAGGCGGACACCACCGGGCGCGAAGCGGACCAGGTCTTCTTTGGCCCCGACTTTGCGAACTTCGTGGCCGTCACCGGAAACGACCCCGGCGCCAAGACGACCGAATCGCTGTGGTGGCTCACGGATGCGGGTGCGCGCTTCGGGGTCGACGACACCCGCGAGGTACGAGAAGCGTTGGGCCTGAAGACGAAACCGGGCCTGGCGCCGTGGGTGGCGCTGCGGCTGCTCCCGCAAGGCCCGGCGTTGTCGCGAGCGGATGCGCTGGTGGCGCACGACACGCTACCGATGGATATGTCCCCAGGAGAGTTGGCGGTACCGAAGTGAAACGTGGATTTGCGCGGCCGACGCCGGAGAAGCCTCCGGTAATCAAGCCGGAGAACATCGTCCTTCCGACGCCGCTGAGCATCCCGCCGCCCGAAGGCAAGCCCTGGTGGCTGATCGTGGTCGGCGTCGTGGTGGTCGGCCTGCTGATCGGTATGGTCGCGATGACCTTCGCCAGCGGTTCGCACGTGTTCGGCGGCGCCGGCTCGATCTTCCCGATCTTCATGATCGGTGGCGTGGCGATGATGATGTTCGGCGGCCGGTTCGGCGGGCAGCAGCAGATGAGCCGGCCCAAGCTGGACTCGATGCGCGCCCAGTTCATGCTGATGCTGGACATGCTGCGCGAGACCGCCCACGAATCGGCCGACAGCATGGACGCCAACTACCGGTGGTTCCACCCGGCGCCCACCACGCTGGCCGCCGCCGTCGGGTCATCGCGGATGTGGGAGCGCAAGCCCGACGGCAAGGACTTGAACTTCGGCGTGGTCCGCGTCGGCGTCGGTATGACGCGTCCCGAGGTGACCTGGGGCGAGCCCCAGAACATGCCGACCGACATCGAGCTCGAGCCGGTGACCGGTAAGGCGCTTCAGGAATTCGGTCGCTATCAAAGCGTCGTCTACAACCTGCCGAAGATGATCTCGGTGCTAGTCGAGCCCTGGTACTCGCTGGCCGGGGACCGCGAGCAGGCGGCGGGACTGATGCGGGCGATCATCTGCCAGCTGGCGTTCTCCCACGGGCCCGACCACATGCGCATGATCGTGGTCAGTTCGAACCTGGACGAATGGGACTGGGTGAAGTGGCTGCCGCACTTCGGTGACCCGCGCCGCCAGGACGCCGCGGGCAACGCCCGGATGGTCTACAGCTCGGTGCGCGAGTTCGCCGCCGAGCAGGCCGAATTGTTTGCCGGCCGTGGCTCTTTCACACCCCGGCACGCCAGTTCGTCGGCCCAGACGCCGACACCGCACACCGTGATCATCGCCGATGTCGTTGACCCGCAATGGGAGTACGTGATCAGCGGCGAAGGCGTCGACGGCGTGACGTTCTTCGACCTCACCGGTTCGGCGATGTGGACCGCGGTCCCGGAGCGCACGCTGCGTTTTGACAACACGGGTGTGATCGAGGCGCTGCCCCGCGACCGCGACACCTGGATGGTCATCGACGAGAAGCCCTGGTTCTTCGCGCTCACCGACCACATCAGCACAGCCGAGGCGGAAGAGTTCTCGCAGAAGTTGGCGCGCTGGCGCCTCGCCGAGGCGTACGAGGAGATCGGCCAGCGGGTGGCGCACATCGGCGCCCGAGACATCATGGCCTACTACGGAATCGACGATCCGGGCCGCATCGACTTCGAGGCGCTGTGGGGTAGCCGCAACGACTCGATGGGCAGGTCGCGGTTGCGGGCGCCGTTCGGTGTGCGTTCCGACAACGGCGAGCTGCTGTTTTTGGACATGAAATCGCTGGACGAAGGCGGCGACGGTCCGCACGGCGTCATGTCCGGTACGACGGGTTCGGGTAAATCGACCCTGGTGCGGACGGTGATCGAATCGCTGATGCTCAGCCACCCGCCGGAAGAGCTGCAGTTCGTGCTGGCCGACCTCAAGGGTGGGTCGGCCGTCAAGCCGTTCGCCGGGGTGCCGCACGTGTCCCGGATCATCACCGACCTGGAAGAAGACCAGGCGTTGATGGAGCGCTTCCTGGACGCGCTGTGGGGTGAGATCGCCCGTCGCAAGGCGATCTGCGACAGCGCCGGTGTCGACGACGCCAAGGAATACAACTCGGTGCGCAGCCGGATGCGGGCGCGCGGCCAGGATATGGCGCCGCTGCCGATGCTCGTGGTCGTCATCGACGAGTTCTACGAGTGGTTCCGCATCATGCCGACGGCCGTCGACGTCCTCGACTCGATCGGCCGTCAGGGCCGCGCGTACTGGATCCACCTGATGATGGCGTCGCAGACCATCGAAAGCCGCGCCGAAAAGCTCATGGAGAACATGGGTTACCGGTTGGTGCTGAAGGCGCGCACCGCCGGTGCGGCGCAGGCGGCGGGTGTGCCGAACGCGGTCAACCTGCCCGCCCAGGCAGGTCTGGGCTACTTCCGCCGCAGCCTGGAAGACATCACCCGGTTCCAGGCCGAATTCCTCTGGCGGGACTACTTTCCGCGCGGCCTCACCGACGACGGAGAGGAAGCGCCGGCGCTGGTGCACAGCATCGACTACATCCGTCCGCAACTGTTCACCAACTCGTTCACCCCGCTGGAAGTCAGCGTCGGGGGGCCGGAGGTCACCGCCCCCGCGATCCTTGCCGACGGCGACGCGCTCCCGATCGAGGCGGCCGAGGACGACGACTCCGAAGGGATCCGGACGCCCAAGGTCGGCACGGTCATCATCGACCAGCTGCGCAAGATCGACTTCCAGCCGTACCGGCTGTGGCAGCCGCCGCTGAACCAGCCCGTCGCCATCGACGAACTGGTGAACCGATTCCTCGGCCGTCCCTGGCAGCAGGACTACGGCACCGCGCAGGACCTCGTCTTCCCGATCGGGATCATCGACCGTCCCTTCAAGCACGACCAGCCGCCGTGGACGGTCGACACGTCGGGGCCCGGTGCGAACGTGCTGATTCTGGGTGCCGGCGGTTCCGGTAAGACCACCGCGCTGCAGACGCTGATCTGTTCGGCGGCGCTGACCCACACGCCCGAGCAGATCCAGTTCTACTGCCTGGCCTACAGCAGCACCGCGCTGACCACGGTCGCCCGCCTGCCCCACGTCGGTGAGGTGGCCGGCCCCACCGACCCCTACGGCGTTCGCCGCACCGTGGCCGAACTGCTGGCCCTGGTGCGGGAGCGCAAGCGCAGCTTCCTCGAGTACGGGATCGCCTCGATGGAGGTTTTCCGGCGGCGCAAGTTCGGCAACGAGCCCGGTCCGGTTCCGAGCGACGGGTTCGGCGACGTCTACCTGGTGGTCGACAACTACCGGGCGCTGGCCGAGGAAAACGAGGTGCTGATCGAGCAGGTGAACGTGATCATCAACCAGGGTCCGTCGTTCGGTGTGCACGTGGTGGTCACCGCCGATCGCGAGTCCGAGCTGCGGCCGCCGGTGCGCAGCGGTTTCGGCTCCCGGGTCGAGCTGCGGCTGGCCGCCGTGGAAGACGCCAAGCTGGTGCGTTCCCGGTTCGCCAAGGACGTCCCGGTCAAGCCGGGTCGCGGCATGGTCGCGGTCAACTACGTCCGCCTCGACGCCGACCCCCAGTCGGGTCTGCACACCCTGGTCGCGCGTCCCGCGCTGGCCGGCACGCCTGACAACCGGTTCGAGTCCGACAGCGTCGTCGAGGCCGTCAGCCGGATCACGAGCGGTCAGGCTCCGCCGGTGCGCCGGCTGCCGGCGAGGTTCGGGGTGGAACAGCTTCGCGAGCTCGCCGCGCACGACACCCGCCAAGGCGTGGGCGCGGGCGGAATCGCTTGGGCCATCTCGGAATTGGACCTGTCGCCGGTCTACCTCAACTTCGCCGAGAACGCACACCTGATGGTGACGGGCCGTCGCGAATGTGGGCGCACCACGACGCTGGCCACGATCATGTCCGAAATCGGCCGGCTGTACGCGCCCGGGGCGACCAGCGCGCCGACGCCGCCGGCCGGGCGGCCCTCGGCGCAGGTGTGGCTCGTGGACCCGCGTCGTCAGCTGCTGACCACGCTCGGCCCCGACTACGTGGAGAAGTTCGCCTACAACCTCGATGGTGTGCAGGCGATGATGGGCGAACTGGCCGCCGTTCTGGCCGGCCGCGAGCCGCCCCCCGGGTTGTCCGCCGAGGAGTTGTTGGCGCGCAACTGGTGGAGCGGGCCGGAGATCTTCTTGATCGTCGACGACATCCAGCAGTTGCCGGCGGGTTTCGACTCCCCGCTACACAAGGCCGCCCCCTGGGTGACCCGGGCAGCCGACGTCGGCCTGCACGTGCTTGTCACGCGCACCTTCGGAGGCTGGTCTTCGGCCGGCAGCGACCCGATGTTGCGGGCGCTGGCGCAGGCGAACGCACCGCTGCTGGTGATGGACGCCGACCCCGACGAGGGATTCATCCGCGGCAAGATGAAGGGTGGTCCGCTGCCTCGCGGCCGAGGCCTGCTGATGGCCGAGGACACCGGAGTGTTCGTTCAGGTCGCGGCGACCGAATTGCGCAAGTAGGACGGCGCCGCTGCGCTGGGGCCGACCGGGTCACACCGAAGTGTCAGCCCCAGCGCAGCGGCAATTCCTTGAGCGCGAAACTCTTTGAGGGGTAATTGATCACGGGGGAGTAATCCTCCGGCAGTTCGAAATCCGGGATCTGGGTCAGCCATTCCGCGACGACCACCGTCAGTTCAATGCGCGCAAGATGAGAACCGAGGCAGCGGTGTGGTCCACCGCCAAACCCCCAGTGCCGGTGGACTTTTCCGTCCATGTTTAGTTCGTTGGTGGACATCGGGTCGCTGTCGTCGCGGTTCACCGCGGCCATGCACAGCCGCACCGAGGTGCCCGGTGGCAGCGTCATGCCGCCGACCTCGACGAATTCGGTGGTTATCCGTGGCGCCACCGGCGCCGACGGTTCGAGCCGGACGATCTCCTCGATGAAAACCCTGATCTGCTTTGGGTTGTCGCGCAGGTCCTTGCGCAGCTGCGGTCTGCGCGCCAATTCGTACAACGAGAATCCGATGGCCGCGGTCACCGTGTCCAGGCCCGCCAGGATCAGCAGGTGACTCATGCCCAGCAGTTCGACGTCGGTGAAGTCACCCTTGCCGGTCATCACCTGCGACAACATGTCCGACCCCGGGTTCTGCCTGCGCTGTGCGATGGCGTCGGCCAGGTACGCCAGCAGCTGTTCGGACTTCTCGATGTCGGTCCGGGTGATGAACGGCTTGTCGTTGACGACGGCGTCTTTCCAATCGATGAGACGATCGCGATCTTTTAGTGGCAGGCCGTAGAGGTCCAGGAACACCTGGAACGGGTACAGGTGGGCGAAGTCCGCCATCACTTCACACCCGCCCCGCCCGGCCAGCGCCGCGATCATGTCACTGGCGTGGCGCGCCAGCACGGGACGCGACTTGCTCAACGCGTGCGGACTGAAGTACGGCTGCAGGATTTGGCGGTAGCGGGTGTGTTGCGGCGGATCAAAAGCCAATGGCAGCACCGGCAATGGGTGGCCGGGGGGCTGCAGCACCGTCGAGGAGAAGACCTTGGTGTTGCGCAGTGCGGCCAGCACATCTTCGCGCCGGGTTATGTAGTAGTGGCCGTTCATGAACACGACCGGTCCCGCGTCGCGCAACGTCTTCCACCCGAGGCCCCGGTCAACGGTCATCGGCAGCGTCGCGAAATCAAGCCGGGGTAGGTAGAACGAGCCTTGTTGGCCATCGTTCATGGGCTTCGGTCTCCGGTTGTCTGTTGCACTCCCTCGCTATCAACGCGTGGCGGCGCATCAATATTGCATGCGCGGCAACGGAACACGGTCCGCCTGCCCACGCTAGCCCGGGGTTTCCGGTGCCGCTAAGCGATTCGCGAGCATGCTGGACACTGTACCGACCGGCTAATCTGGCTACCGAACCGTGAAGTGCACGCCCGTCTGGTTGCGAAGTAGTCACCGGCCGCCCGGGCCGGCAAGGGAGGAAGCCTCGTGAGGGTTCGTCTGGATCAGTCGAAGTGCGTGGGCCACGCTCAGTGCTATGCCGTCGACCCAGACCTTTTCCCCATCGACGAGTCGGGCTATTCGATCCTCGAGGAGCATGAGGTCCGGCCCGAGGACGAGCAATCCACCCGCGACGGCGTCGCGTCCTGTCCCGAGATGGCGCTGATTCTCGAAGACGATTGACGGCCCAAGCCGGTGCCACCGCAGCGGGCGGAAAGCAAACGGTTAGTGAACAATCCGTTGCCTTTCATGAACTCCCGCCGACCGGGAATGAACAGTGGCTGGCCATTGATGAACAGGTGGCTTTGTGGGGTCGGTGTTTGCCTCGTAACGAACTAATCTCAGTGCCGGGCGGCAGTTCGGGCATACGCGAGCTGTCGCTCGGTTGCTGATAGCGGGAGATTAGCCGGGGCAGAAGGTGCATGTCGTTTCCGACCAGAAGTCCGAGAAGCGCGGTGGCAGACCACTTTTGCGGAGACTGCCAACTGGTCACCATGCGCCCGCCGGCCCGGCTGACGGGGTTGCGGGGCGAGGGGGCCCGCTGGTGACTCCCGCGGCGCGCAGCGGCCGACCGGTGGCGTCGTCTACAGAGCCGTGACCATGGCCACCACTGATGCCTGTGTGACAGCCGAGATCGCGTTTCCGGCCGACTGAGGAGGACACGGTGTTTGACTTCGCGGCGTTACCGCCCGAAATCAATTCCGGTCGCATGTACGCGGGTCCGGGGTCGGGGCCAATGATGGCCGCGTCCGCCGCGTGGGATGAGATTGCGGCTGAATTGGGTGTAGCCGCCAGCGGCTACGGCTCGGTCATTACCGAGCTCACCAGCGGGCCATGGGTGGGGCCGGCATCGATGTCGATGGTTTCGGCGATCACCCCGTACGTGAGCTGGCTGAGCACGATGGCCGCCCAGGCCGAGGAGACGGCCGGGCAGGGCCGGGCCGCCGCGGCGGCCTTTGAGGCGGCGTTTGCGATGACGGTGCCGCCGCCTGTGATCGCGGCCAATCGAGTGCTGCTGGCGACCCTGGTCGCGACGAACTTCTTCGGGCAGAACACCCCGGCGATCATGGCGACCGAGGCGCAGTACATGGAGATGTGGGCACAAGACGCCGCCGCGATGACCGGTTACGCCGTATCGTCGGCGACCGCGTCGGTGCTGCCGCCGTTGGCGACGCCGCCCAACACCAGCACTCCGGAAGCGATCGCCAACCAGGCCGCCGCGGTCGAGCAAGCCGCGGCCCAGCCGGCGGGCAACACCGCACAGACCACAGCCAACACCACCTCGCAATTGGCGTCGTCACAAGCGTTGTCGCTCAGCACAACTCAAGCGGTACAGGCGCCCACGGCCGCCGCCAACGCCTCGGATCCGGGACCGTTCACCTGGCTCACGAGCGCACTTCAGAACTTCTTCCAGTCCGGGCTGCCGACCCCGACCAACAACTACCTGGGGCTGACCCCCACCTTCTACGACACGATCTTCAAGAGGATGACGGGTCTGGGTTACTTCTCGAACGGTATAGCGCAATTCAGTTCGTCGATCGCTCAGCAGCTGACCTTCGGTCCCGGTGGTAGCACGGCGGGTGCCGGTGGTGCATGGTTCCCGACCCCGCAGTTCGCCAACCTGGGTCTGGGCAACCTCGGCGGCGGGGTAGGGCACGTGGGCGCGGTCTCCGCGGGTGCCGGGCAGGCCGCCCGGGTGGGGATGCTCTCGGTACCCCAGCACTGGGCGAATCTGACCTCCGCGGTCAGCCCGGCGGCGGTCTCCGAGGAGGCCACCCCCGTCCAGGCCGTCGGCGCGACAGGGGCGCCCGGTTCACCGGCCAATGGTCTGCTGCGGGGGATGCCGGTGGGGGGCATGGGCCGGCGCGGCGCCGCGGCCGGCTACGTCAACAAATACGGGTTCCGCTACAGCGTGCTGACCCGACCGCCATCGGCCGGATAACGGAGAAGCCAGATGAACCCACCAGCAAGCCAGGCCCGGCGCGTCACCGGGTCGGATGTAAAGGAAGAAGGAATCTAGATGTCGTTTGTGACCACGCAGCCGGAGGCGCTGGCAGCGGCAGCTGGCAACCTCCAAACCATTGGCTCAACGCTGAGCGCTCAGAACGCCGCGGCAGCGGCCCCGACGACGGGGGTGGTGCCGGCCGCCGCCGATGAGGTGTCGGCGCTGACAGCGGCGCAGTTCGCCGCCCACGCGCAGATGTATCAGGCCGTCAGCGCTCAGGCTGCGGCGATCCACGAAATGTTTGTCAACACCCTGAGCACAAGCTCCGGGTCGTACGCGCTGACTGAGGCGGCCAACGCCGCCGCGGCTGGTTAAGGAGTCGATGATGTTGGATTACGGGATGTTTCCGCCGGAGTTCAATTCGGCGCGGATCTATTCGGGTCCGGGGTCGGGTTCGTATGTGGCCGCGGCATCGGCGTGGAATGCGATTGCCGCGGAGCTGCAGTCGGCTGCGTTGAGTTATCAGACCGTGATAACGCAGCTGTCCAGCGAGGAGTGGACGGGAACAGCCTCGGCGGCGATGGCCCAGGCGGCGACTCCGTACGCAGAGTGGCTGAGCACCACCGCGGCTCAGGCTGAGCTGACGGCGACCCAGGCGCAGGCGGCGGCGGCGGCCTATGAGACGGCGCTGGCGTCGTCGGTCGCGCCGCCGTTGATCGCGGCCAACCGGATGCAGTCCCAGCAGCTGCAGGCAACCAACGTCCTCGGCCAGAACACGCCGTTGATCATGCAGCTGGAGGCGCAGTACGGCGAGTTCTGGGCCCAAGACGCCGCCGCGATGTCGACCTACGCGGCTCAGTCGACCACGCTCACCAAGAGCATGACGACCATTCAGCCCGCTCCGAAGGTCACCAACGACGCGGGCACGGCCAACCAGGCCAATGCGGTCACCAACGCCACGGCGAACTCGACGGCGACCAACACGTCGAAAATCGTGAGCAACGCGGCGACGAACACCACGAACGCCACGACCAACGCGACCACCCAGGCCACTCAGGCGGCCACGGATCCGTTGACCGAGCTCTGGTTCCTGCTGACCGGCCAGACCGTCTTGCCCACCAACCTGGGGACGGCGGTCAACGGCTACGCCCCGTTTGCCGGTTTGTTCTACAACACCGAGGGTCTGCCCTACTTCAGCATCGGTATGGGCAACAACTTCGTGGCGG
>NZ_LZMB01000586.1 GCF_001673555.1 Mycobacterium sp. 1165178.9
AAGGCAACCAGGCTGTTGAAGTCCCAATAGTCTTTCCGTAGCCCGCACCTAGCGCTGTGCTGTGACCTGGGAAAACGAGGTCAGGGGTAAACGCTATGGACTGAACTATTTGGACATCAGCAATCAGCATAGTCCGTCAGGGCCACGCGGAGTTGCCGCCGATCACCCGGAAATGAGTCACGCCGATCATTTTCGCATCCAGCGAACCATTTTCGACACATCTCTCCCGTTTTCCCAGGTCACAGCACAGCGCTAGGTGCGGGCTACGGAAAGACTATTGGGACTTCAACAGCCTGGTTGCCTTCGCTCCCCCGAACCACTTCGAGGGCTTGGCTTCAGGTGATGTGAGCTGGGTCTTTGACGCTTCGGCACTGGTCTGACGATCCCGGGGCAACGCCGCCTGCGGCAGTGGCACGGTCGTCCTAGGACTCGGCCAGCTTCCGGAGGCGTTTCAACGTATCCGCGAGCGTGCGTCCCACCTGGCGCACGGCGACCCGGTCGGCGATGTACCCGAGTATTCCCCCAGGCGCCTGATACGACAGCCGGAACGTCACCTTTGTGCAGCCCTCGCCTGCGTCGCGCAGCCGCATCCGCCCGCGCAGTGTCACCCCTGTGATGCCCACCCAGGCAAGGTCGCGGCCGTCGTCGAACTCGACCACCTCGATCACCCCGCCAACGGGTACGGAGCCGATCTTCCAGTGGACGGTGTAGCGCGCACCGACACCGGCTGATTTATCGTTCGACGACTCCCACCGCTCGAGGTTCGTCATGAACGACGGGTAGCAGTTCGGGTCGCTGACGATTTTCCAGACCGCGTCGCGGTCGGCGTTGATGACGCAGCGGCGTTCGACGCGCATCAGCCGATCACCGGGAATCGTCGTTCGGCGGCCAGCCGGTCGACGCCCCCCTGCAGGGAGGCCATCACCTTGTCGTGCACCGCTTGATCGTCGCCGTCGACCTCGATCGGGTCTTGAACCTCGATCACGATCTTGGTGGGCAACGGAATGTGGCCCGCCAGGTCGCTGATGTTGAGGCCCCAGGGCAGGGCCAGCGATATCGGGATGCTCTTGAGCCGGAGCAACTTGTCGGCCATCAGCAACTTGGCCAGCCACTGCCCGCGGTTGAGGAAAAGCGCGCTTTCTTGCCCACCGATGCTGGCGACGGGGACGATCGGCACCCCGGCCTCGCGGGCCAACCGCACGTAGCCCATGCGCCCGCCGAAGTCGACCTTGTGGCGTTCCCACGAGGGCCTAAACACCTCGTAGTCGCCGCCGGGGTAGACCAGCAAAGCCGCCCCGGATTCCAGTGCGAGGCGGGCATTTTCGGGGTTGGCGGCGACGGTGCCAAACTTGCGCAGCGACCCGAGCGGCGGCGCGGAGACGACGAGGTCGTGCGCCAACTGGTAAAAGGGGCGCTCGACGCCGAAGTAGGAGCAGAAGGCGAGCGTGAAGACGAAGGTGTCGGGCGGCACGTTGCCGCCGCTGTGGTTGCCCACCAGCAGCACCGGGCCCTCGGACGGAATGCGGTCCAAGCCCCGCACATCAGCCCTGAAATAGAGCGACGCCAGCAACCAGGTTCCCGGCAGTTGGTCGCGGATATAGTCGGGATCGCGCTGGTCGAGGTCGGCTTTGGGCACCCACGACACCACCTTGTCGCGGGCCCACCCCAAGACGCCCTTCACGGTCGCCATGACCGGGGGTATACCCCGGCGTTACCGGGGGTCAAACGCGGTAGATACGCATGGCGTTCTCGCGGGCGATGAGATCGACCACCCGGACGGCGTCCGCCTCGCTCCAATCACCGCGGTCCACAAAATCCCGTAACACGCGGTCAATACCCCTGCGCCACAAAACGGCACCGAGAAAATGCAGCTCCGCCGGGCCGAATCCGTCCGACGAGTAGAGGACCTTGGAGAAGGGCGCCATCTCCAGCAGTCTCGCGAGGAAGGCCGGCGACCGCGCGCCCAGGTGGTTCACGCTCAGCCCGCCATCGAGATAGACGTTGTGAAACGCCTGCGCCAGATAGCCCGCCTCGCGCTCGTAGGGATAGCAGTGCAGCAGTACGATCGGAACGTCCGCCGCCTGTCGCAGAAAGTCAATCAGGAGAAGCGGATTCGCCCTGGACAGCTCGCAATCACGGTCACCGAACCCGACGTGGAACTGCAGCGGCTTGCCCAGCCGCAGCGCCTGGTGCAATCCGAACCGCAATAGGATCCGATCCTGCAAGCGGGTGCCGCCGCGCTCACGCCACCTGCCGGCCGACTCAGCGACCTCCGCCGTCGACGGCTCACTGAGATCGCCGGCGAATCCGCCACGATAGGCCAGAATCGATTTGAGGCCGACCGCGCCGTCCGCACGCCGACGCAGGATCTCCTCGAAAGCCGTCGCGTAGTCGCCCGGCGCTTGCGCCGCCTGCTCGGCTACCTCCTCGAGACGAACGATCTCGTGCGCGTGATTGCCGGACAGCCCGGCCACGTCCGTCACCCCGGCGACGCCGCCGCATCCGATCCCGGTGTCCACCAGCCAGTCGCTCACCCCGGCGACCGGTAAGAACAGGCGGGCCAGTTCGTCCTCGTTGAATTGGCTACGACGCTCCCAATAGGCCCGCGCATCACTGTGTTTGGGCAACCCCAGGACGGGTGCGCAATGAGCCCGCACCGCGAACCCGAGTTGTGAGTCGAAACCCGAATACCTGATGGGCTCGGTGTCGGCCTCGTTGAGCGCGTTCTCGAATCGCGACCGGTCTCCGGGCTTCAGCCAGCAGCCGTGGACATGCTGATCGATCAGTGCCACTTCGCCGATGTGTCGGGTCAGCGCGTTGTCGGAGACCATAACCGGCGCCGTCACAGGCTCCAGGCCATACGGAACTTGTCCGCCAGCTGCTCGGGCGACAGGTCGCCGTAGCGCTCCTGTTCCATGCGGCGAACCGCGACGACCATGTCGACCACGGGATCGCCCAGGATGCGGCGCATCGCTTCCGAACCCTCGAGTGCCGCAATCGCTTCGGCCTGCGAATCGGTCAAGCGCACGATACCGTCCCGCGCACGGTCGGAATCGGACAGAACGGCCGGGTCGACGGTGATCTCGGGGGGGAGTGCCAACTGGCACTTGATCCCGTCCAGGGCAAGGCCGAGAATCGCCGCCGACGCCAGGTACGGGTTCGCGGACGGGTCGACCATTTTCACCTCGACATTGCCGCCGCGCGGACTTCCCGGGCCGCCACTGACGAATCGCACTGCAGCCTCGCGATTTTCGGTGCCCCAGCACGCATAGGCGCCGGCCCAGTTGCCGGGCCGCATTCGTAAGCCGGAGACGATCGATCCGCACAGCACGCCTTGAGCCTCCGGCAGGCCGCGGACGACCCCCGCTATCGCGCCCTCCCCCGTAACTTTCATGCCGTGGGATTCGAGGCCATCGGAGAACAACGGGCCGTCGCACGCCGACAGCGAAAAGTGTTGATGCGCCCCGGATCCGACACCGTCGGCGAAGGGTGCGGGTGACAGGCTGATGCGCACCCCGTGGCGGCGGGCCGCGCGGGCGATGATGAGCCGCATCAGTATCAGCTGATCGGCGGCGGCAACCGGGGGCTGCGGCGACAGGGAGATCTCGAACTGGTTGGCGCCGTACTCTGGGTGAAACTGTTCGATCGAAATGCCGGCCCCCGTGGCCGATCCGATCACGTCCCGCACGAACTCCTCGTGCTCCAGCACACCGGCCAGGCCGTACTGCGCCCACAAGGTCGACGGGAGCCGCTCGCCGCCCGGCCCTACCAACAGGAACTCGATTTCGTGCCCGATCGCGGCCTCGGCGCCCGCTTCGGTGAGCGCGGCCTCGATCCGCCGCAACGTTCCCCGGCTGCAGGTGGGAACCGGTGTGCCGTCCTGTTCGAAAAACGCGGCGGGCGCCCAGGCCAGGCCGTCACCGACAATGCGCAACGCGGACAAGTCGATACGAAGACGCTGATCGCCCACCACGCCGACGTCGGGGGTGAAGGCGATGCCGGTTTGATCGATGGCGAACGCGTGCCACGACGGGCTGGCCCCCAAACCAGGATCCGCGAACGTGTTCGTTCGCCGGATCGGCACGGTCTTGGCCAGGGTCAGCCCGGCGGGATTCACCACGGTGCCGATAACCGTGTCGACGCCCTCGGCCTCCAGCTGGGCAATGGCCGCGGCGGCAAGCGGTGTGCCGGTCATGCAGGCATTCTCCCAACCTCGAACCGCTCCGGTACGCCAAACGGCTTGACCCGCAGCGCTCAGTTCTGCCGGCTGACCAGTTCGGTGACGAACCGATCCAGGAAGCCGTCGACCGGCGCCTTGCCCACCGGCCGGATGACGAATTTCGTCAATCCCGCCTCGATGTAGCCGTCGAGTTGCCGGTGCAGCTGATCCCACCCGGCGGCGATCAGTTCGCCGGGGTCACGGTCCGGGCGGCGGCGCCGTACCGCCGCGGCCAATTCGGCGGGCAGTTCCCCGTCTTCTGCAACGGCCAACGAGATGCCGAAGTGGTCGGTCTCGATGCTGCGCCCGGCTTGCGCGGCCGCCCGCTGGATCGCCTCGCGCCCGGCCCGCGCCTCGGCCGGGGTGAGGAAGCTGCCCAGCCAGCCGTCGCCGAGTGCGCCGACGCGTCGAAACGCCGCCGGCGCCGAGCCGCCGACCCAGATGTCCAGCGGCGGTGTCGGTTTCGGGGCGACGGCCACGTCGGTGACGCTGAAGTATCGGCCGGTGAAGGTCGCCGACTCCTCGATTAGCGCCGTACGCAGCAGGCGAAGCGACTCGTCGAACACGGCCGCGCGCTCACCTTCGGGGACGACGAAGGCCTCGCGTTCGGCCGGTATGGCTGAGCGGAGACCGAAGACGGGAAGCACCCGCTTCGGTGCGACGGCCGCCAGAGACGCCAACTGTTTTGCCACCAGCACCGGATGGCGCCCCGGCAGCACGGCCACCGAGGTGCCCACCTTCAGCCGGGTCGTCCGCGCGAGCGCATACGCCATGCCGACCACCGGATCGACGGCCGGGGAATACACCAGTTCGGAAAACCATAGCGAGTCCACCCCGCCGGCCTCGAGGTGATCGACGATGGCGGCCAGCTGATCTGGGGCGGTGTCCGCGCCGAGCCCGACGCCAAACCGAATCTTCACGGCCTCACCCTCCATGCCGATCGTCGCGTACGTATCGCAACACGGCGGTGGCGCCGTTTGTGCCCGCGAACGTGGGTGACTATGCGCGGCTGGGGATGGTGAGCCTGCAGGCCTGGCCGATGTCGAGGGTCCGCAGCACTCGACCCATCCCCACCCACAGCGCGCAGGACAGGGCCAGGTCAGCCAGCAGCTCATCGGAGAAGTGTTCGGCGCAGCGGCTCCAGAAGTCTTCGTCGTCGCGGAGGGCAGTGTGGTCGGTGGCGAAGCGGTCCGCGAACTCGGCGGCCAGCCGCTCCTGTTCGCTGTAGCCGGGCCAGGTGCGCCACTCGTGAACGTGGTCGTACAGCTCCTCGTCCACGCCCGCGGCGGGTCCGTCCTCGTCGCGGGTGTTGACGCAGACGACGCATTCGTTGCGGTGGGCGATCACGGCGCGGGCAAGTTCGCGGGTGCGCACCGGCAACCGGTTCTTGGTGTAGACCGCCTGGCTGAAGCCGCCGAGCGCGCCGCCGATGTCCGGAGACTTCGCAAACCAGCCGGCCAGGTCGTCGTCAGCAAATGTTCCGATTCGGCTCATGGCGTGATGGTACGCCCGCGTCAGGACCCGGAGCGGGGATGTCGGCGAATGGCTATCGGCACCGGTTAGCGAGCGGCCGCCGGAATGGCCATCGTTGGTTGTTCATCCTGCCAATCACGTTGTGCCAGAAGGCGATGCGCGACGCGGTCCAGCGCCGCTTCCACGGCGCGGCGGTCCGGGCGGCCTGCGAAGTCCGGTGACCGGGACAGCTTGTCAACGAGCCAGGCCAACAGGAGCGAGTGCACGTAGGCGACTTGTTGTCCCCCGGCCGGCGTGAGCCACAGCTGCTCGCCGTCGCGCTGCGCGTATCCGCCGGACACCAAGCGGGCGAAGGTCGGTTCGAGAACCTCGAACGGTACCCGCAGGTAGTCGGCCATGTCGGTGACGCGGGCGGTCCCGTACATCTGTGTGTAGCGGTTGATCCGCAGGACTCCCCAGAGCCCGGCGACGTCGAGCCGGCAGTCGGGTCGCATTGCGATGCTGCGCAACCGCATGCCGGGAACGCCGCGCATCATCCGGGCGATCGCGTTCTCCAGCATCTGGTCCGGGGTCTCGCTGGTCGGCATCCCGAACGCATCGCCGAGATCGACTGTGCTGTCGTGGAATTCCCGGAGCGGGACCTGCCGCAGGAACAGCGACAGCACGAATCCCACCAGGGCGACCGGAACCGCCCATCCGAACACGTGGGTGAGCGACTCGGCGTAGGCGGAGACGATCGGAGCGGCCGCTTCGCGGGGCAGCCGGTGCAGGGCCTCCGGCGACGCGGCGGCCGCGGCGGGCGCGTGGCTGGCCGCCATCGCCGGGCCGATCCGGCTGTGCAGGAAGTTCGTGAACAGTGAACCGAAGATGGCGGCCCCGAACGAGCTGCCGATCGTGCGGAAGAAGGTGACGCCGGAGGTCGCGACGCCGAGATCGTCGAAGCTCGAGGTGTTCTGCACGATCAGGACCAGGGTCTGCATGCACATCCCGATCCCGGCCCCGAGGATGACGAGGAACAATGATTGGACCAAAGCGGATGTCGACGGGTCCATCCGCGACATCAAAAAGAACGCCACCGCCATGACGGCGGTGCCGGCGACGGGAAAGACTTTGTACCTGCCCGTGCGGCCGACGATGACCCCACTGCCCATCGACGTGGTCAGCATTCCGATCACCATCGGCAGCGTGCGCAGGCCCGACGTCGTGGCCGAGACACCGTCGACGAACTGCATGTACGTCGGCAGGAACGTCAGGGCGCCCAGCATCGCGAACCCGACCACGAAGGACAGCACGCAGCAGACGGTGAACACCGAACTACCGAACAACCGGATCGGCAGGATGGGCTCGGCGGCGCGGCTCTCCACCCAGGCGAAGGCGCACAACGCGACCACCGAGCCGACGAACAGGCCGATGATCATGGGCGACCCCCACGGATAGGTGGTCCCGCCCCAACTGGTGGCCAGTGTCAGGCCGGCGGCGCCAAGTCCGACGAACAGGATCCCGGTGTAGTCGATCGCCGGTTTGGTGCGTTCCGTCAGCGCGGGGATGGCGGCTGCCGCCACAAAGAAGACCACGACCGAGATCGGCACGTTGATCCAGAACGCCCACCGCCAGGTGAAGTGGTCGGTGAAGTAGCCGCCGAGCAACGGGCCGATCACGGTGGTGACGCCGAACACCGCTCCCATCGCCCCTTGGTAGCGGCCGCGGTCCCGCAGCGGGATCACCTCGCCGATCAGGGCCATGGCGGTCACCATGAGCCCGCCGCCTCCGACGCCCTGCAGTGCGCGCGACGCGACCAGCATGCCCATCGAACTCGAAAGCCCGCACAGCACGGATCCCGCGACAAAGAACACGACGGCCGCCTGGAACACCCGCTTGCGGCCGAACAGGTCACCGAACTTGCCGACGAGGGCGGTGATGATGGTCGAGGCGAGGAGGTAACTGGTCACGACCCACGATTGATGGCCTGCGCCACCGAGATTGGCGACGATGGTCGGCAACGCCGTCGCCACGATCGTCTGGTCCAGTGCGGCCATCAGCATGCCGAGCAGGATCGCCACGAAGATGAAATTGCGTCGCTGCGGGTCGACCGCGATATTGACGGGTTGCGAATCCGAAGCGCGGCCGGCCGAAGCCGCTGCTGGTGTCGCCCTCGTCATGCCTGCCTTCCCACGGCGTTCGATGGTAACGAGTGCCCACGGTCAACCGGTGGCAACCAAAACCCGCGTAGGACGGCGCCCGAGGGTTCAGCTGGGTGGGCGGGACACGCATTGCGCCGAGTACAGCTCCACGCCCAGCTTGTCCATCAACTCGAGTTGGGTCTCGAGGTAGTCGATGTGCTTTTCCTCGTCGGCCACGATGTCCTCGAAAAGGTTCGCCGTGGTGGAGTCCTGCTTTTCCCGGCACAGGATGATCGCCGGCTTGAGTCGCTCCATCACCTCGTATTCGATAGCCAGGTCGGCCTCGAACTGCTCGCGCAGCGTCTGGCCGATGCGCAGTGAGAACAGGCGCTGGTAGTTCGGTAACCCGTCGAGCAACAGGATGCGGTCGGTGATCGCCTCGGCGTGGCGCATCTCGTCGAACGATTCGGCCCGGGTGTGCTCAGCTAACTCGGTGAACCCCCAGTTGTCCTGCATTTTGGAGTGCAGGAAGTATTGGTTGATCGCGGTGAGCTCGCTGGTCAACTGCTCGTTGAGCAGACGCAAAACTTCCGGATCCCCTTGCATTGTCACTCCTACGGTGTGAGCGCTGTCATGTGTGGCCGCGGTGGGTGCGCTGGGCGCAAGCGCACCAAACCTGGGCTGTAGCAGCACTTTGCCACGGCCGCTTGGAATGTTCCAGCAAGGTTTGGCTGCACTCAGTGAGGTCCCGAGTGAGGTAAGTCGCCCCTTGGTTAGGTTAGACTGCACTAACGAACTTAGGTTAGACTCCACTAATAAGCGCCACGCGTATTCGGCCTCACCGCCACGGTGCCCGAGGATTCGGAACGCCGGTGTCGGGGACGAATCGCAGACGCTCGACCAAACGACGAAGGGGACGCGGACGTGCAGGAGGTGCGCTGATGTACGTGTGCCTCTGTGTTGGGGCAACCAACCAGACCGTTTGCGATGTCGTCGCCCAGGGCGCATCGACCTCCAAAGAGATCGCCGCTGCCTGTGGCGCCGGCGGCGACTGCGGCCGCTGCCGGCGTACCCTGCGTGCCATCCTCGCCGACTCGGCCAAATTGCGGACGGCGCAGTCGGTTTAGCTACCGCCTCAGAGTTTGTTGAAGTCGGCCAGGGCGGCCGCGTTGGCTTGCGCACCCATGAGTTCGGCGAAGTGCGCGTTCTCCCGTGCGGTGGCCGCCACGATCTCTGGGCGGACCGGTTCCATCATCGTGTGCTTGACGGCCATCAAGCTCGAAATCGGGCGGGAGGCAAGGATTTCGGCGTGCTGGCGGGCCTGCACCAACAGCTCGTCGGGCTCGCAGACGCGCCAGACGAGCCCCATTCGCAACGCCTCGTCGGCGCCGACCCATTCCGACGACATCAACAGCCAGGCCGCGTTCTGCCGGCCCACCAGCTGGGGCAACAGGTACGACGAGGCCGCTTCGGGCGCCACGCCCAGGCTGGTGAACGGGCACTTCAGGCGTGCGGTCGACGACATGAACGCCAGATCGGCGTAGCCGAGGATGGTGGCGCCGATCCCGACGCCCACGCCGTTCACCGCGCAGATCAGCGGCTTGGGAAACGCGCTGAGCGCGGTGATCAGCCCGATGAAGCCGTGCTTACCCGGGGTAAAGCCGGGATCGGCGATCCGAGCCTGCATCTCGGCCAGGTCGGTGCCGGCGCTGAAGCCACGCCCGGCGCCGGTCAGCAGCACGACGGCGACTTCCGGGTCTTCGGCGGCGGCGAGCAGCGCCTCGGCGGTGGCGTCGTAGAGGGCTTCGTTGAACGCATTGAGCGCCTCGGGCCGATTCAGCGTGAGGGTGCGTACCCGTTTGTCGTCATCGATCTGCAGCGTCACTCCAGCAGCCTAGTGGGGATCGCAAGCGCGGCGCAGCCGGGCGCAGCGGGTCACCACGCCAGCAGCCCCGAGGCTAGCCGTTGCTGTAGACGCGGGTTGGGGCGATCAGCACCACGGCGCGCCGCTCGGAAGCCATCACCCGGTCGTACTCGTCCCAGTTGTCGTGGGTGCCGCCCGCGGCGGTGAACACGTCGCGGAGCAGCAACCGCAGCTGATCCGCTTCCGTCAGCCAGGGCTGCTCGTCGTCGGGGCCGACCAGTTCGGCGCCGCCCTCGACGGTCGCCCACTGCCAGCCGTTGCGGAAAGTCACCGCCAGCTGCGGCCGGGCACGCAGGTTCGCCAGCTTGACCTTCCCGTAAGTGGTAAAGCCCAGGACTTGTTCACCACTCGAAGGGTGCGCCAGCAGGCCCACGTTGACCAGCGAAGCCTGCACCGTCCCGTCGGCGCGAACCGTCGATATCACCGCCAGACCGCTTTCTTCCTTGGCCAGGGCGACTGCCTCGTCGAGTGTTGTCATGAGCGGTCCTCAATCCCGGAACGGTGTCTCGAATACGTAGCGGCTGGTCGGCACGGTGTCGATGTTCTCGTTGGCGCCGAATGCAGTTGTGCTGGCGACCATTCGGCCCAATCGGTCCTGTAAATCGTCATCATCGGCGGCTCCGAAGAAAGCCTTGAGGTCGGTGATGGCCTCCGGTGGGAACAACTCCTCGACGATGCCCGCGATTCCCGGTGCATTCGGCGTAAGCGCCCGCACCACCCAATTCTGGGTGTAACCGAACGTCGACTGCGTTTCGATGGCGACCGATGTGTGGTCACGCTGCCAACGGTTCAGCCAGGTTGCCTGATCCATGCCGTCGGGCCGGCGCAGCAGCGCGATATTGGCCAAACCTGGTGTGCGAGTGCCGGACTCGACGGCCGGCGCGCTCAGTGGGACCGATTCGGTCACCAGGTAAGCGGCCAGCTGCTCACATTCCTGGGCGAGGAATTTGAGTGCCGCCGTTGTCTGGTCGCCGTAGCACTGCTGGGTCCACATGCTCACCACCGCGGCCACTGGCGGGTCCAAGGTAGTCAGTGTCA
Source organism: Mycobacterium sp. 1165178.9 (assembly GCF_001673555.1). Lineage (GTDB taxonomy): Bacteria > Actinomycetota > Actinomycetes > Mycobacteriales > Mycobacteriaceae > Mycobacterium. Next base: position 10,775 of record NZ_LZMB01000586.1, read on the forward strand.
TCAGCGAGTGACGCACGGCGCCGTCACGAACGTTCATCTGCAGCCCGGCGACGCCCAGCTGCAGCAGCGCGTCGGCGATGTGGCCGCGTTGCCGAGCGCACCATGCGTCATCCGGCTCGGCACGCCTCAGCACTGCGATGACCTTCTCCATACGCAGAACTTACAGTCGGCACGCGGCTACTTCACCAGCCGCACCTGGTGCTGGCTGCTGACCAATTTGCCGATGATCCCCGCCAGCCGGCGGTAGGACTCGTCGCGTCCGCTCGACGAGCGGAAAACCAGACCGATGCGCCGACCCGGGCGGGGCGCGGCGAACTGCGCGAGGCCCAGGCGGCTTCGGGACGCCTCGACCGGCACCGCGCTCTGCGGAATGAGCGTCACGCCCAGGCCGCCGGTCACGCATTGCACGGCGGTTGCGAGCGACGCCGCCCGGGTATTGGCCAGCTCCGCTCGCACACCCGCCTTATGGCAGACGTCGAGTGCCTGGTCGCGCAGGCAGTGCCCCTCATCCAGCAACAGCAACGGCAGGTCCGCCAGCGCGGTCGCCGGCACCCGGCGCTTGCCCGCCAGCGGATGACCCGGAGGCAGGGCCAGCACGAAATCCTCGTCATAGATCGGGATCGCGGTGATGCCGGGGCCCTCGGCCGGCAGGGCGATCAGGGCCGCGTCCAATGCGCCTTCCCGCAACACCGCCAATAGGCGTTCGGTCTGGTCTTCGGTCACCCGCAGTGCCAGCTCCGGCAGCTGTTCGGCGACACCGGCCAGCACCGTCGGCAGCACATAGGGTGCCACCGTGGGTATCAGGCCCAACCGCATGCCGGCCCGTAACGGATCCGACGAACCCGCGGCCGCGGCGCTGAACGCGTCCGCGGCCTCGACGACGGCCTGGGCGCGCGGCAGCAGCTGCCCGCCCTCCGTTGTCAAGAAGACCCGCCGGGTGGAGCGCTCGATCAGCTGGGTGCCCAACCCGGCTTCCAGCGCCGCCAGCGCCTGCGACAACGTGGACTGACTTAGCCCGAGAGCCGTTGCCGCACTGCTGAATTGCCGCTTCTCGGCGACCGCGACGAACGCGCGTAAGCCGGCGATCGTGGGTTGATAAGACTTATCGGTCATACCTATGAGCCTAGTGGGAAATATCACCTTTACTTCAACTAGGGTACGCGGCAACATGGTGAAGGAAAAGCTAATCTTGATTGAATCCAGACAAGGAGCGATATGCCTCTGCTGACCATCGGCGACCAGTTCCCCGCCTACGAGCTCACTGCGTTGATCGCGGGCGATCTGTCCAAGGTCGACGCCAAGCAGCCTGGGGACTACTTCACCACGATCACCAATGAGGACCACGCCGGCAAGTGGCGCGTGGTCTTCTTCTGGCCGAAGGATTTCACCTTCGTGTGCCCGACCGAGATTGCCGCGTTCGGCAAGCTCAACGACGAATTCGAAGACCGCGACGCGCAGGTGCTCGGCGTGTCGATCGACAGCGAGTTCGTGCACTTCAACTGGCGCGCACAGCACGAGGACCTGAAGAAGCTGCCCTTCCCGATGCTCTCGGACATCAAGCGGGAGCTGAGCCTGGGTACCGGCGTGCTCAACGCCGACGGCGTCGCGGACCGGGCGACCTTCCTCGTCGACCCGAACAACGAGATCCAGTTCGTTTCGGTCACCGCGGGCTCCGTGGGCCGCAACGTCGAAGAAGTGCTGCGTGTCCTGGACGCGCTGCAGTCCGACGAACTGTGCGCCTGCAACTGGCGCAAGGGTGACCCGACGCTGGACGCCACCGAGCTGCTCAAGCAGTCGGCCTGATTGTCCGCTGATCGCATAAGGTCGGATTAGGAGGCGAAATGAGCATAGAAAACCTCAAGGAAGCGCTACCGGAGTACGCGAAGGACCTCAAGCTCAACCTGGGTTCGATCACCCGCACCACCGAGCTCAACTCCGAGCAGCTGTGGGGCACGCTACTGGCCAGCGCCGCGGCTACCCGGAACACGCAGGTGCTCACGGAGATTGGTGCCGAGGCGGCCGGCATCCTGTCCGCCGAGGCGTACAACGCGGCGCTGGGAGCCGCATCGATCATGGGCATGAACAACGTGTTCTACCGTGGCCGGGGCTTCCTGGATGGCAGGTACGACGACCTGCGCGCGGGGTTGAGGATGAACATCATCGCCAACCCCGGCGTGGAGAAGGCTAACTTCGAGCTGTGGTCCTTCGCGGTGTCGTCGATCAACGGATGCCCGGACTGCGTGGCCGCTCACGAGCACACGCTGCGCGAATCCGGTGTGAGCCGGGAAACCATCCAGGAGGCGTTGAAGGCCGCGGCGATCATTTCCGGTGTGGCACAAGCGATCGTCGCCGCCCAGACGCTGGCAGCCGTCGGCTGATCGCGCCGCCGTGACCAGTGCCGTGAGCGAACCCGCCTGGGTCCAGCACGCCATCTGGTGGCAGGTCTACCCCCTGGGGTTCGTGGGAGCATTCCCCACGCCGCAGTCAACCGAGCCGCCGCAACCGGAGGAACGCCGGTTGCGGCGGCTCGTCGACTGGCTGGACCATGCCATCGAACTCGGCGCATCGGGCATTGCGCTAGGTCCCGTCTTCGCCTCGCGCACACACGGTTACGACACCACCGACCACTACCGCATCGACCCCCGGCTGGGCGATGACGCCGACTTCGACCACTTGGTCGCCGAGGCGCATCGCCGCGGACTGCGGGTCCTTCTCGACGGGGTGTTCAATCATGTGGGCCAGGATTTCGCTCGCTACCGCGCGGCGGCCGATGACGACGGGGCCGCGCGCTGGTTTCGCGGACGTCCCGGTCGTTTCCACACCTTCGAGGGCCATTCCGGGCTGATCACCCTCAACCACGACAACCCCGAGGTCGCCGACTACGCCGTCGACGTGATGACGCACTGGTTGGGACGCGGCGCCGACGGTTGGCGTCTCGATGCCGCTTACGCGGTGCCACACCACTTCTGGGCATCGACCCTGCCGAGGGTGCGTGAGCGCTACCCGGACGCCTGGTTCGTCGGTGAACTCATCCACGGCGACTACGCCGCGGACGTGCGGGCTGCCACCTTCGACTCGGCCACGCAATACGAGCTGTGGAAGGCGATCTGGAGCAGCCTCAACGACGGCAACTTCTTCGAACTCGATTGGGCGCTGCAGCGCCACAACGACTTTTTGACCGCCTTCGCGCCGCTGACGTTCATCGGCAACCACGACGTAACCCGCATCGCCAGCCGGCTGGACGCGCCCCAACATGTGGCCCACGCGCTGGTGCTGTTGCTGACGATTGGCGGAGTGCCCAGCGTGTACGCCGGCGACGAGCTCGGGTTTGCGGGAGTGAAGGAAGAACGGTACGGCGGCGACGACGCGGTTCGACCCGAGTTCGGTTCTCCCCCACTGCACTTGGATGAGTCCGGCGTCGAGACCTGGCGGTTGCACCAGTATCTGGTCGGGCTGCGGCGCCGCTACCCCTGGCTGCACGCGGCATCCACAACCGCGCGGCTGCTCAAAAACCGGCAGTACGTGTACGAGACGCGCAGCGGCGACGATGCGCTGCTGGTGGTGCTCAATATCGACGACGAGCCGCTGCGCGTCTCGCTACCGGAGCTGGGCACGGCCCGCGCAAAGGTGATCGGCGGATCGGCGGCCCCGCCGCAGGAGGTCGTCGACACCCTCGCGGTCGAGGCGCACGGCTGGCGGATCCTGAGCCCGGCCTAGGGGCGATCGCGAGCGCGGCGTAGCCGGGTGAAGCGGGTCGCCCCCGTCAGAACAGGGGCGATCGCGAGCGCGGCGTAGCCGGGCGAAGCGGGTCGCCCCCATCAGAACACTGGCGATCGCGAGCGCGGCGTAGCCGGGTGAAGCGGGTCGCCCCCATCAGAACTTCGTCAGCCGATCCAGCGTCAGCCGGTCTTGGTCGCCGCCGTAGTACTTGTCGAGCACCGCGATGAAGTCCTGGTTGTCCTCGGTGGCGCGGGCGAACAGCGTCATCGACGAGCGCAGTTTGAGGTCGTCCGGCGAGCCGAGAATCTGACCGATGGATCGCCCCTGCACCGCGGCGACCAGCCGGGAACACTCGCGCAGCCGCGGCCCCAGCAGCTCATGGCGCAGATAGGCTTCGGCTTCGTCGAGCGAGGCGATGCCGAACCGTGCCGCCATGGCGCTGCCGCCCAGCCCGCGCAGCTGCGGAAAGACGAACCACATCCAGTGACTGCGTTTTCGCCCAGCGCGCAGCTCGGCGATGACGTCGCCGTACACCGGCTCCTGCGCGTCCACAAAGCGATTGAGGTCGAACGGGTCGGCTGCCGAGTCCATTTGACTACGGTTGCACACATGGCAGTCCGACGACGAGTGCCCAAAGTGCGCGACCTGGCACCGCTGATGCAATTCAAGCGGCCCCTATTCAACGCGACCCGGCGCCGCCTCGACGCCGCCTACACCATCGAGGATCTGCGAGCCATCGCCAAACGCCGCACCCCCAAGGCGGCGTTCGACTACACCGACGGCGCGGCCGACGACGAGCTGTCGCTTGCGCGTGCGCGACAAGCGTTCCGCGACATCGAATTTCATCCGACTATCCTGCGCGACGTCTCCCAAGTCACCGCGGGCTGGGACGTGTTGGGCCAGCCGGTGGTGTTGCCGTTCGCGATCGCGCCCACCGGTTTCACCCGATTGATGCACACCGAGGGCGAGATCGCCGGCGCGCAGGCGGCCGCCCGCGCGGGAATCCCGTTCTCGCTGTCCACGCTGGGCACCTGCGCGATCGAGGATCTGGTCACCGCCGTCCCGCAGGGCCGAAAGTGGTTCCAGCTCTACATGTGGCGCGATCGCGAGCGCTCGATGGCGCTGGTGCAGCGCGCCGCCGCCGCGGGATTCGACACCCTGCTGGCGACCGTCGACGTTCCCGTCTCCGGTTCCCGGCTGCGTGATAACCGCAACGGCATGACGATCCCGCCCACGCTGACACTGCGCACCGTGCTCGACGCGGTGCCACACCCGAAATGGTGGTTCGATCTGCTGACCACCGAGCCGCTGGCCTTCGCCTCGCTGGATCGCTGGCCGGGCACCGTCTCCGAGTACCTGAGCACCATGTTCGACCCGAGCCTCACCTTCGACGACCTGGAATGGATCAAGGCGCAATGGCCCGGAAAGCTCGTCGTGAAGGGGATTCAGACGCTCGAGGATGCGCGCGCCGTCGTCGACCGCGGCGTCGATGGCCTCGTGTTGTCCAATCATGGTGGGCGCCAACTGGACCGGGCCCCGGTACCCTTTCACCTGCTGCCCATCGTCGCTCGCGAACTCGGGAAACACACCGAGATCCTGGTGGACACCGGCATCATGTCGGGCGCCGACATCGTCGCCGCGATCGCGCTGGGGGCCCGCTGCACACTGGTGGGGCGGGCCTACCTCTACGGCCTGATGGCCGGCGGCGAAGCGGGCGTCAGCCGTGCGATCGACATCATCGCGAGCGGCATTCTGCGGACCATGGCGTTGCTCGGCGTCACCTGTCTGCAAGAGCTGTCACCGGAGCACGTCACGCAGCTGAGACGGTTGGGTCCGGTTCCCCCAGTGTGAGACGGGCCTCACGCTCGCAGCGAAACCTGGTTTGGGAACAAACCGGCGCTAGGCTGGGTTAAGCGCATCAGACTCAACTTTTGGAGGATTTGATGGCTGAAGCCAAGTCGGTGCCGGTGCTGTTTGTCACTGACACCATCGTGTTGCCCGGGATGGTGGTTCCGATCGCGCTGGACGAGGCCGCCCGCGCGGCGATCGATGCCGCTCAGGCGAGCGACTCCGGGCAGCTGCTGATCGCCCCCCGGTTGGAGGACCGGTACCCGTCACACGGCGTGATAGCGAAAATATTGCAGGTCGGACGCATCGCAGGCGGCGGCACCGCTGCGGTGGTGCGCGGTGAGCGCAGGGCCCAGATCGGGGCTGGAGCGTCCGGACCGGGTGCGGCGCTGTGGGTCGAGGTGACCGAGGTCCCCGAGACCGAGGCGACGGATGAGATCAAGGCGATGACGGCGGAGTACAAGAAGCTGCTGCTTGCCATGCTGCAACGGCGCGAGGCCTGGGAGATCATCGACTACGTCAACAGGTTGACCGACCCGTCGGCGCTGGCGGACACCTCCGGCTACGCGTCCTACCTGACTAATGCGCAGAAGCGGCAGCTGCTGGAAACCGTCGATGTTGCCGAGCGGTTGCGTGTGCTGATCGATTGGACCAGTGACCATCTCGCCGAGGTCGAGGTCAGCGACAAGATCGCCGAGGATGTGCGCGAGGGCATGGAGAAGACGCAGAAGGAGTTTCTGCTGCGTCAACAGCTAGCGGCCATCCGTAAGGAGCTGGGCGAAGGCGAACCCGACGGTTCGGATGACTACCGGGCCCGCGTCGAGGCGGCCGAGCTGCCCGAAAAAGTGCGCGAGGCCGCCCTGCGCGAGGTCGGCAAGCTGGAGCGTTCCAGCGACCAAAGCCCGGAAAGCGGATGGATTCGCACCTGGCTCGACACCGTGCTCGAGCTGCCCTGGAACGTCCGCACCGAGGACTCGACCGACCTGAAGGCCGCACGCGAGGTCCTGGACGCCGACCACCACGGGCTGGACGACGTCAAGGACCGCATCGTCGAGTACCTGGCCGTGCGGGCCCGCCGCGCCGAGCGCGGGCTGCAGGTCGTCGGTGGACGCGGCTCCGGCGCGGTGATGGTGCTGGCCGGCCCTCCCGGCGTCGGCAAGACGTCGCTGGGCGAGAGCGTGGCCCGGGCGTTGGGCCGCAAGTTCGTCCGCGTCGCCCTGGGCGGCGTGCGCGACGAGGCCGAGATCCGTGGGCACCGCCGCACCTATGTGGGCGCGCTGCCGGGCCGGATCGTGCGCGCGATCGGCGAGGCGGGATCGATGAATCCCGTTGTGCTGCTGGACGAAATCGACAAGGTCGGTTCCGACTACCGCGGCGACCCGAGTGCGGCGTTGCTCGAGGTGCTCGACCCCGCGCAGAACCACACCTTCCGCGACCACTACCTGGATCTGGACCTGGACCTGTCCGACGTGGTGTTCCTGGCCACCGCCAACGTCATCGAGAACATCCCCTCGGCGCTGCTGGACCGCATGGAGCTGGTGGCTATCGACGGGTACACCGAGGACGACAAGGTCGCCATCGCGCGTGACTACCTGCTGCCCCGGCAGCGGGAGCGGGCGGCGCTTACCGAGGACGAGGTCATCGTGACCGATGACGCGCTGCGCAAGATCGCCGCCGACTACACCCGCGAGCCGGGGGTGCGGCAGTTCGAACGGCTGCTGGCCAAGGCATTGCGCAAGGTGACCACCAAGCTGGCCGAGGATCCGGCGTCGCTGACCATCGACGAGCCGGACCTGGTTGACTTCCTGGGCCGCCCGCGGTTCATGCCGGAGTCGGCCGAGCGCACGGCGGTGCCCGGGGTGGCCACCGGCCTGGCCGTGACAGGCCTGGGGGGCGACGTGCTCTACATCGAGGCCGGGGCCACCGACGGCGAGCCCGGTTTGCAGCTGACGGGACAGCTGGGTGACGTGATGAAGGAGTCGGCGCAGATCGCGCTGTCCTACGTGCGCTCCCACGCCGCCGAGCTGGGCGTCGACCCCAAGGCGCTGGACCGGCGCATCCACGTCCACGTGCCGGCGGGCGCGGTGCCCAAGGACGGCCCGTCGGCCGGGGTCACCATGGTGACCGCGCTGGTATCGATGGCGACCGGCCGACAGGTCCGCTCCGACGTCGGCATGACCGGCGAGGTCACGCTCAACGGCCGGGTGCTGCCCATCGGCGGCGTCAAGCAGAAGCTGCTGGCGGCCCAACGCGCCGGATTGTCAACGGTTTTCATCCCGGCGCGCAACGAGCCGGATCTGGACGACGTGCCGGGCGAGGTGCTCGAGGCGCTGGACGTGCGGCCCATGACCGACGTCGCCGAGATCGTGGCCCAGGCGCTGGAACCGGCGGCCGACGGCGCCAGGGTGGCCGCGTGAGGAACTGTTAACCGAGTCGAACACGCCTTCTTAGTGGAGCCCCGGGGATTGCCTAGAGGTTTTGGGTTCCTTGGGCCGGGGGTAGCCACAAGCGCAGAGGCAAAGCCAGCCGAGGGGGGTTTGACCTCCACCCGACGTCGCAGGACGTGGGTGACGAACAACAAATCGCGCCGTGAAGCCGCTGAAAGGGCGGTGAGCGGCCGGACAAGGAGTTCATCGTGAGGTTGAACAGAATAGCTGCTAGCGCCGCTATTGCGGGCGCGTTGACGACAGGCGCGCTCGGAGTGGGCGTGGGGTTGGCACAGGCCGACCCCAATGGCCCGCACCCAGGCCCGAACGTGCCGGGGCCAAACGTGCCAGGCCCGAACGTTCCTGACCGGGATGGACCGGGTCAGGGGCAGTGGATCCCTGGGCAGCCGATTTGTAACGGCGGGCCGGGTGTCAACTGCAATGGTCCGGGCACACCGCTTCCGCCCGGGCAGCACGGCTTTCCGCCGCCCGGACACTACAACGACCCGGGCGGGTATGGGTATCCGGCCCGCTGGGCACCGATGGGCCAACCGGGTGACTACCCAGTCGTGTTCAACCCGGCTGTAAACCAGTGGGGCGTTTTCTTGCCCGACGGTACCTTCGTTCCGGCGCCGCCGGTCTAAACGGCTCGTTCGAGGCAGCCGCCGCTTCTGCGGCGGCTGTTCTCGTTTGCGGGCACAATCCAAGCCATGAGTGACTTTGCGAAGCTTAAGCGGCAAGTCGTCCATCGCATTCAGAAGTTGGCGGTGAATCCGGTGGGCCGTCAGTTGCCAATGACGATGCTGGAAACGACCGGACGCAAGAGCGGGCAGCCGCGGCGTACCGCGGTGGGCGGGCGCGTCCTGGACAACCAGTTCTGGATGGTCTCCGAACACGGCGAGCACTCGGACTATGTCCGCAACATCAAAGCCAATCCTGCTGTCCGCGTGCGGGTTGGCGGGCAATGGCGTAACGGGACAGCGCACCTGCTGCCCGACGACGACGCCGTCCAGCGGCTGGGCAACCTGCCGCGACTGAACAGCGCGATGGTGCGGCTGATGGGAAGCGAGCTGCTGACCATCCGCGTCGATCTGGACTGACGCCGTCCCATCTGTCGGTCGGCGGGATTAGGGTCGGCGCATGGCTTACGACGAGGATCTGGCCAACCGGATCCGCGAACTCCTCGGCTCTGAGCCTGGCGTCGAGGAGAAACGGATGTTCGGCGGCCTGGCGTTTCTGATCAACGGCAACATGTCGGTGGCCGTCAGCGGCCAGGGCGGGCTGCTGGTGCGGGTGCCGCCGGCGGACACCGACAAGCTCTGTGAGCGCGCCCATGTGAGCCCGATGGTGATGGCCGGCCGGGAAGCCCGAGGCTGGCTGCGCGTAGAGGTCACCGGTGTGCAAACCAAACGCCAGCTTCACAGTTGGGTGAACCGTGGAGTCGGCTACGCGCGAAGCCTGCCGCCCAAGTAGCGCCCGGTTTGCTCGCCCGGAGCGCGGGTACGCGGGTGCCTATGGACAAGCGGGTGCGGCGACTGCTCGATGTCGCGGGTACCACGTACGCGTCGCAGGCGCGTATCACCATGAGCGACAAGCCGATGCCCCTGTTTCAGCTTCTGGTGCTGTGCATGCTTGCCAGCAAGCCGATCGACGCGGGCATCGCCATGGCCGCCGCGCGCGAACTGTTCAAGGCCGGTCTCCGGACACCCAAAGCCGTACAGGCCGCGGACCGGCGGACCATGATCGAGGCGTTCGGACGCGCACATTACGTCCGCTATGACGAGAGCTCTGCGACCCGACTCGCCGAAATGGCCGACCGTGTTCGCGACGATTACTCAGGTGATCTACGCAGACTGGCCGATCGCAGCCAGTGCGACCCGGCGGCGATCAAACGAATGCTCAAGAAATTCAAGGGAATCGGCGACACCGGCGCGGACATCTACCTGCGCGAAGTTCAGGACGTGTGGACGTGGGTACGTCCATACTTCGACGACCGCGCCATCCGCACCGCCAAACAATTGGGTTTGCCCGCCACCCCTGAACAGCTCGGATCACTTGCGCCCCAGGCTAATGCGCGCCTCGCCGCCGCGCTGGTCAGGGTGTCGCTCGACGACGATGTGCGTCGGCGCGTGACCGGCTGAGCGAACCGTGACCATACGCATCGGTACTTCGGGGTGGTCGTACAACCACTGGGTGGATGTGCTGTACCCCACCGGAACGCCCTCGGGGCGCCGGCTCGCTCGCTACATCGAAGTGTTCGACACCGTCGAGCTGAATGCGAGTTTCTACCGGTGGCCGCAGGATTCGACCTTCACGGGCTGGCGCCAGCAGCTGCCGGAGGGCTTCACGATGTCGGTCAAGGCCCACCGCGGATTGACACACTACCGCCGGCTCGCCTCACCCGAGCCGTGGATCGAACGATTCGAACGTTGCTGGCGTCTGCTGGGTGATCGGCACGGGGTCCTGCTCGTGCAACTGCACCCCGAGCAGCGGCGCGACGACGCACGCCTCGATTCGTTCTTGGCCCTCATACCCGAGTCGATCCGTGTTGCCGTCGAATTGCGTCATCCGTCGTGGAACGACCCCGCCGTGTTCGAGTTATTGAAACACCGCCGCGCCGCCTATGTGGTGATGAGCGGTCTCGGACTCGAGTGCATTCCCCGGGCGACCACCGACCTGGTGTACATCCGGATGCACGGCCCGGACCCGGATGCCAACTACGCCGGCTCGTATTCCGACCACGACTTACGGCACTGGGCGGAGCGCATCGCCGAGTGGGACGGCGCCGGCACAGACGTGTGGATGTATTTCAACAACGACCTGGGTGGCCACGCGGTCCGCAATGCGCTGGCCTTGCGCGGGCTTTTGAGTTGAGCGTCAGCTGACGGTTTGTCCGGTGCCGGATGGCTCAGCGCTGTGCGGCACCGGAGCCCATTTCCCGTCGATGACGTCGGGTGGGCATTGCACCTGCAACCGGTCCCGTTCGGTTCGGCGGCGTTTGATCCGCAGCCGCGCATCGCCGGGCAGCGTGACCAGTTCGTTGCAGGTCAGGTAGTACATGTCCTCGACGTCATCGATCAGATCCGCCTGGACTCGTAGAAAACCCAAGGCGCGCAACGTCATCCGGAGATCATGCGTGAATCGCATGGTGGCGTCGTGCGCCAGCTCCCGCGAGCCGCGGGCGCTGACGGCCAACCGTTCGTCCTGGGTCAGCACCGGGGCGGGCTGGGCGGCGGCGGCGGCCGCGGCGATCAGCAACATCGTCGGGTCGTCGGCGAATGTCGCGCTGGCCAGCTCGGCCTCCCCCGGGCCGCGGTGCCCGATCCGCGCCACGGCGGCATCCACGGCGGCCGCGGTGGTCGGCGACAACGCGCGAATGCTCGCGAGGTTGCCCTCCTCCGCGAGCGCACACAACGGCGGGTCGGCGCGGAGCGCGGCCGCCAACTCGGCGATCTCCGTGGCGACCAAGTCGCTGTCGGTGATCATGCCCACCCCGGGCACACCGCGACGGGTCTGGCTGCGCACCGGCGCCGCGGCGCTGATGCCGGTATCGATCAACCACAGCGCGTTGAGGATCCAACCCTGATGAATGCGGTCGCGCAGCAGCCGCAAGCGGACTTCCAGCGCCGCCTCGGGCAGCAACGCCAGCTGGGCGGCATCGAGGTGTTCCGCGGTCGCGGCGGCACTGTAGGCCCGGGTATCGGCCCGCAGATGGCGCAGCGCAGCCACCGACCGTCCCGCGGCAACCGCCTTGGCGACCGAGCCGAGCGCTCCGCCTGCCAGGGCCGGCTCACCGAACGGCAGCGGATCCCCGACGTGGGGCCGGCCGACCAGGGCGTCGCGGACGACGGCCTCCTGGTCCCAACCGGGCAACTGGGAGGCGGCGACCATGTTGACCGACACCCCGACGTAGGGGCGATGGCCGAACACCGCGATGGCCCTGCTGCCCCATTCCTCGTCGACCGCGCCGCCCAGCGCGAGCACCTGACCCAGCACCCGGCTCGCGGCGCGCAGCCCACTCAGCTGGACATCCAGCGTGATCGGCGTGAGCGGTCCGGGCAGCGCCTCGTTGAGGGCGGAGCCGCTGAAGACCGGAAACCGCGGATCGATCTGGTCGTCGAATTCGCCCTCGACGCCTTCGGGTGCCGCACTGTGTGCGTCGTCGGCAGGCCGCCGGGAGTGTGCCAGCACCTCGACCGGGAGGGCTAGCCTGCCGCCGTGGTTGATCGCGCCCGCGGTGTCGAGCCGGCGGCCGACGAGCCCGCGCGCGGTGTCGGCGACCGCGTCCACGGCCTGCCAGCCGAACTCGAATAGCCAATCTTCTTGTGCCGCAGAGACATTCACTTCCGGAATCAGCTGTGACCAGCTGCGCACCCGATGCAGGCGGGACCGCGGGTCGGTCGCCCGCAGCATCCGCCATGCGGTGATCAGATTGACGGTGTCCGGGCTGGCGAGGTCCACCACTCCGGTGCGGTCGGTATTGAGCGCCTGAACCAAAAAGCGCATCAAGTCGTCGAGATGCAGCACATGCATGGGTTGGGCCGTAACCTTGGCGCGCACCAGGGTGGCCACGGTACGGCACACCATCCAGTCGAGTTGGCGACCGACCGGCGGTGCGATCCGGACGACCACGGTCGGGCCCCAGCTCGAGGCCACCAGGTCCTCGGCCGGTCGATACAGCTCTGGGCGCCCGGCGGCCTGCGACACGAACAGCAGCCGGGAACCGGCGCGCGCGGCCGCGTCCGTCACCCGCGCAAGGCCGTCCATGTCCGCGCTGCCCGGGGCGGAGGGGTCGATGGGCGCCAGGTGGATCACCGCATCGGCTTCCTCCGTCAGCTCCCGCAGTACCCGGTCACGCAGCGACGTGCAAACAAACTCGACGTTGCGGTCCAGGCATGGATGCGGTAGCTCAGCAATGCCGGTGACAGTGTGCCCGGCAGCGATCAGCTGCCCAGCGACCAGCCGCCCGAGTGCGCCGGTGGCGTCGGTAACCAGGATGTGCACCTGGGCTCACCTCCCCCAACCCTCAGCATTCAACAATAGGCAAATAGACACCGGCTACGCGACCGTTAGTCCGGTAACGGTTCGGCGACTTGGCGTGATGCGGTCGGCCGGGGTTATTGCAGCGTCGCGCTGCCGTCCGCGGTGACGGCAACCTTGGCGCCACCGATATCTTCGCGCACCGATGCCTGCGCCGAGGCGCGATCGGTGACCACGGCCAGCCCGCGCGACCCGTCGGGGGTGCGCACGGCCAAAAACGCCTTCTCGGGCTGGCCGTCGCGGTCGAACGGTGTCGTCCAGGCTTCGACGGTGCCGACGCCTTCCCACTCGACCACCGCGTCGGTCGTGGGCTCCCGATCGACGGCCGGTTGCGTGTCTTCCCAACGGAATTCGGCAGGGGGCTCGGTGCTGTAGACCCCGAAGCTGTGTTTGGTCAGGTAGCCGCCGTTGGCGGTGATCAGGCCGCGCCGGCCCGGGTTGGCCACCAGCAACTCCGCCATGGTGGCAATCGAATGCATCACGTAGTTGCTCCACGGTCCGCCCGCGAACGTCAGGCCACCGGTGACCGTCAGCGGGCGGGCGGGATCGTCGGCGCTCAAGCCGAGCTCCGACGCCGCCACCTGTACCGCGGAGGGAAAGCAGGAGTACAGGTCGACGTAGTCGATGTCGTCGACGCCCAGGCCCGCCAATTCCAGCGCCCGCGCACCGGCGATGCGGATCGCCGGCGAGCGGTGCAGCTCGTGGCGCTCGGCGATGGATGGGGTGTCGTGGGCGTCGGTGCCCGCGTGCGGGAACACCCACCGCTCGGGGGGGATATGCAGCCGCGTCGCCTCCCCGACCGAGGTCAGAACCAGCGCCGCGCCCTGGTCGACCATGTTGTTGGAGTTCATCAGCTTGGTGTAAGGCCAACTGATCATCCGGTTCTGCGGGCCCGCCTGGCTGATGTCGTCGGCGCCCGACGGTTTGCGGATCCAGGCGTTCGGGTTGTCCACCGCCACGGCGTTGAATCGTGCCCACAGCGCTCCGATGCGCTCGAGGTGGTCGTCGATCGACTCGCCGTTCGCGATCCGAATCGCCTCCTCGAACATCGGGTAGACGTAGGCGGGCCGATCGAGTGAGATCCTGATCTCGGCGTCACCGGCCATCGGGACGTCGTCGCCGCTGACCTCGGCCATCGGGACCGATTGGTCCTGCTCGGTCCACACCAGCTTGGCGCCCTTGGCCCGCAGACCGCGCCTGGTGCGCCACGTTTCGGCGCCGGCCAGCAGCACCACCTTGGCGTGGCCCCGCTGGATGTCCAGGCAGGCCTGATTGACCAGCGACTGCGGCACGTTGCCGCCGACGGGGCTGTACAGCGTGGTGAAGTCGGAAGCACCGATTCGCTGGCCGAGCAACAGGCCCGGGTCGCGGTACTGGGCCGACAGGATGTTCACGATGCGGATGGAATCCACGGCCTCGATCACCGCGGCAGCGGCCGCTTGCCGGGCCGCCGCCACCATCAGGTCCATCGGCTCGACCGAGCGGGTTTCCGGGTCGATCTCGTCGCGATGGTTGACCTGGCCGTAGCCGATCAGCACCGGGGTCCTGGGGTCGACGCTCATGGGAACGAATTTAGCGTGGCTATGGATCTGCTCGTCCTGGCGGGCCGCCGGCGCTAGGCGGTGTCGGTCGGGATGGACAGGACGCCGTCGTCGATCAGCCGCTGGATGTCCGCGAGGTTCATTCCCAGCAGGCTTAGGCAGATCTCGACCGTGTCCTGGCCGGGCAACGGCGCCGGGGCCTGCCGGGCCGCCGGGATGTGCCGAAACGGCGCGGGGCCCGTCTCGGCCGGCAACGGACTTTCGATCAGCGGATGCACCATGGGGCTGTAGACGTTTCGTGCAATCAGCTGCGGGTCCTCGAGTACGTCCGGCGGACGGTTCATCGGCCCGGCCGGGACGCCGGCCGACTGCAGCAGTTCGGCCGCCCGCAGCGGCGTCCGCGTGCGGGTCCAGCCGGAGACCAGCTCCACCAGCTCGCCGCGATGGGCCAGCCGCCCTTCGCCGGTCGCGAAGCGCGGATCGTCGGCCCACCCTTCGTGGTCGAAAACCGAAGCAGCGCTATGCCATTCATCGTCGGACCGGATCGAGATGACGCACCATTCGTCGTCGCCGGCGCAAGGGCAGACCGCATGCAGGCTGGTGTCCTCGCGGATCTGAGCGACGCCCGCGGCCAGCGCGGCCTCGGTGACATACAGCGTGTCGAGCTGATTGACCACGACTTCGGCCTGTGAGACGTGTACGTGGGCTCCCCGGCCGGCCCGGTCGCGGTGGATCAGCGCGGCCAGCGCCCCGATCGCCGTCACCCGCCCCACCACGTGGTCCGGAAAGACCGTCGCCGCGTCGTAGAACCCGTGCCTACCCGTGCCGGCTTCGCCCTCCATACCGTCGGACGTCCAGAGCCGGGTGACCCCGGTGGTGGCGCGGACCAGCGGGCCGTAGCCCAACCGCGTGCTCCACGGCCCCGTGTCGCCGAACGCGCTGCTTTCGGCCAGCACGATCCGCGGGTTGATGGCGCGCAACTCATCGAACGAAAAGCCCAGTGCCGTAAGGGTTCCCGGCTTGAAGTTGGCGAACACCGCGTCGGCCTCGGCCACCAGGCGCCCAAAGATCTTCTTGCCCTCGGCGCTGCGCAGGTCCAGTCCCAATCCCCGGTTATTGCGGTGCGTCCAGGCAAACGACTCGCTCATGGCGTCGCCGATCCGGGCCTGCCGCAATCCATCCGGGTAATCCACGCTTTCGACCTTGATGACATCGGCGCCCAGATCGCCGAACAAGCGGCTCAGCTCGCCGCCGGCGACGATGATGCCCAGATCGAGAATCCGCAGCCCGGCAAAGGGATAGTCGCCGAGCCGGCCCGACGACGACGGCACCACCGAAGGAGTGTCGCGCCAATAGGGTTCGTCGGATCCCGCGGCCGCCACCGGCGTCCGAAAACCCGCACGCCGGCCGTCAACCACGAAATATCCGGTCGGCACGCTGGTGCGCACGCCGGCGACGAGTTCGGCGTCGGTGATGGCTCCCACCGCCTGGAAGTGTTCGGACCCCAGGATCCGCGCGGGCGTCAGCACCGCGGCGATCGGCACCCCATTCGCCTGGCCGGCGGCAACCAGGTCCTTCATGCTTTGTCCGGCGAACAGCTCCTCGATCAGCCGGCTGATCTGTGGCCAGGCCGCGAACCGCGCGCCGATCGCGTCGTATTTCGGATCCTGAAACTCTGCCGGCTCCCCCAGCCACCGCCGTAGGCCACGCCACTGCCTCGGTGCCATCACGCACAGCCGGACGTAACCGTCCTGGCATGGATAGATCGGGTAGGCGTCCTGATTCTTCGGCCTGCCCCGCCACCGCCCGCTGTGGCGGACGCCGGCAGCTGCCTGCCCGTGCGCGCCGAATGCGGGATCGAGAGCCATGACGACTGCGTCGAACCAGGAGAAATCGATGTAATCACCTGTGCCGCAACGTAATCGGTTGTAGTACGCCGCGAGCGCCGCCCACGCCGCCTGGACGGCGGCGGTCGCCGACGCAATACCGTCCGGAGGCAACACCGGCGTGCCGGTGGTGGGGCCGGACCGCGACAGCGCACCGCACATCGCGTACAACACGGGATCGGTGGCACGCCATGACGACCGCGAACCCGTCGCGCCGAAGTCGGTGATCGACAGGACCACCAGGTGCGGGTAGCGGGCCGCCAGCTCCTCGCCCGAGGTGCCGAACATGGCCCCGCGCTCGTCGGCGCCGGTGTCCACGACGATGTCGGCCTCGGCGGCCAGGTCCAGGAAGCGGGCGCAGTCCTCGTCATCGAACGGATCGAGCACCGTACTGCGCTTGTTGGCGTTGTGCACGGCGAACGGAATGCTGACTCCACGCAGCGTGGGCAGCGCATCCCGTCCCAGGCAACCGCCCGGCGGCTCCACCTTCAGGACGTCGGCGCCCAGGTCGGCGAACAGCCGGGTGACCGCGTCCGCGACGCCGCTCGACAAGTCGAGAACGCGCACGGCATCGAGCAACCCGTCGGCCATCTGCACACCGTACCTGCCTGGTCAGGGCGCTGCGCGACGACCGCCCCCCTCGTCGAGCGGCCACGGTGACGGCCAAAGTGCCGGGTGGGCAAGCCGATTCGGCGTATGCGCGATCGGCCCCGAAGCAAGCTCAGTCGAAGGTCCGCGCCGCCGCGGCGTCGGCTATCGTCACAGGCCGATCCGCCCGGCCCTACCCGTCGTCTCATGGAGGCTTATCTATGACCGCGCACCTGAGCTACGTCGAGGCCGTCGTGGTCGGCGCGTTCCAAGGCGTCACCGAGCTCTTCCCGGTCTCCAGCCTGGGACACGCGGTACTGGTGCCGGCGCTGGTCGGCGGGCGATGGGCTCAGGACCTCAGCGTGTCCGCTCCCAAGTCGCCCTACCTCGCGTTCATCGTGGGCCTGCATGTGGCCACCGCCGCCGCGCTGCTGGTGTTCTTCTGGCGTGACTGGGTGCGCATCCTGACGGGGTTCTTCACGTCGCTGCGGCATCGGCGGATCCAGACGCCCGACGAACGGCTGGCGTGGCTGATCGTGGCGGGCACCATCCCGGTGGGTCTGGCCGGGCTGGCGCTCGAACAGTTGTTTCGCACCACACTGGGCAAGCCCGTCCCCGCGGCGGCCTTCCTGTTACTCAACGGCATCGCGCTCTACGTCGGCGAGGTGCTTCGCAGGCGCATCGCGCCCCCTCCGGATGAGGCCGCGACGGCCGGCGTGGAACTCGAACACGGCGACGAGGCCTCCGACCATCGGCTCGCGCAACTTTCCCTGCCCCGGGGCGTGGTGATCGGCGCGGCGCAAATCCTGGCGCTGCTGCCCGGCATCAGCCGCTCGGGGATCACCATCGTGGCCGGCCTGTGGCGGGGCTTGTCACACGAGGACGCCGCCCGGTTCTCCTTCTTGCTCGCGACGCCGATCATCCTGGCGGCCGGCGTGTACAAGATTCCGGAACTCTTCGGGCCGCTCGGCGCCGGAATCGGTGGCCAGGTGCTGGCCGGCAGTGTCGCCTCGTTCGTCTGCGCCTACCTCGCCGTTCGCTTCCTGACGCGGTATTTCCAGACCCGCACCTTGACGCCGTTCGCGATCTACTGCGCCCTGGCCGGCGGGGCCAGCCTGGTCTGGTTTGCCCTGAGCTGAGTCGCTACTGCCGGCGGGCGCCGATCCGCGGTCGCGGTAACGGGGATTGTTGCGCGGGGCGACTTCGGATGCTGTGCTTAGCCAGTTGTCTCAGTTGACACCCGTCAAGAAATCTGGAGGGGACCGGCATGGCGGACACGGCTTCGATTGGCGTGAAGGGCAGCGGCCGGCTGAAAGGCAAGGTCGTCGTGATCACCGGTGGCGCCCGGGGAATCGGGCTGGCCACCGCGACCGCGCTGCACAAACTGGGTGCCAAAGTCGCCATCGGCGATGTCGACGAGATGCGGGTGAAGGAGTCGGGCGCCGACCTGGGCCTCGACGTCTACGGGAAGCTCGACGTCACCGACCCGCATTCGTTCTCCGATTTCCTGGACGAGGTCGAACGCCAGCTGGGCCCGATCGACGTGCTGATCAACAACGCCGGCATCATGCCCGTCGGCAGGATCGTCGATGAGCCCGACGCGGTCACCCGGCGCATTCTGGACATCAACGTCTACGGCGTGATCCTGGGCAGCAAGCTGGCGGCCCAGCGCATGGTCCCGCGCGGCAAGGGGCACGTCATCAACGTCGCCTCGCTGGCCGGTGAGCTCTACATCGTCGGCCTGGCCACCTACTGCGCCAGCAAGCACGCGGTGGTCGCGTTCACCGACTCGGCCCGGCTCGAGTACCGGTCGGCCGGGGTCCGGTTCTCCGCGGTGTTGCCGACGTTCGTCAACACCGAGCTGGTCGCCGGGACTCCGGGCATGAAGGGGTTCCGCAACGCCGAGCCCGCCGAGATCGCCGACGCGATCGTCAACCTGGTGGCCCACCCGAAGCCCCGGGTGCGGGTCACCAAAGCGGCGGGCGCAATGGTGGTGTCCCAGAAGTTCTGGCCGCGCCGAATCGCAGAGGCGCTCAACCGGATGCTCGGCGGTGACCACGTCTTCACCGACGACGTCGACGTCGCCAAACGCCAGGCGTACGAGGCCCGCGCCCGGGGCGAGGATTAACCGCGCACGAGCATTGTTCGCCGGAGGCGCGGACAATCGGCCGGGTGAGCCTAGAAACCCGCACCCCCGCGCCCTCGCAATCTCCGCTCTCCGACGACGAACTCGCTCTGCTCGACAAGTACTGGCGCGCCGCCAATTATTTGTCGGTCGGCCAGATCTACCTGCTGGACAACCCGCTGCTCACCGAGCCGTTGGCGACCGAGCACGTCAAACCGCGATTGCTGGGGCACTGGGGCACCACGCCCGGGCTCAACCTCGTCTATGCGCACCTCAACCGGGTCATCCGCAATCGTGACGCCGACGTCATCTATGTGACCGGGCCCGGTCATGGCGGGCCCGGGCTGGTCGCCAACGCCTACCTGGAAGGCACCTACAGCGAGGTGTACACCGGCATCGAGGAGGACACCGAAGGGCTGCGCAAGCTGTTCCGCCAATTCTCCTTCCCCGGCGGCATCCCCAGCCACGTGGCGGCCCAGACGCCCGGTTCCATCCACGAGGGCGGTGAGCTCGGCTACGCGTTGGTGCATGCCTACGGCGCCGCCCTCGACAACCCCTACCTGGTGGTCGCGTGCGTCGTCGGTGACGGCGAGGCCGAAACCGGGCCGCTGGCCGCCAGCTGGCATTCCAACAAGTTCCTCAACCCGGTGACCGACGGCGCGGTGTTGCCCATCCTGGCGCTCAACGGCTACAAGATCGCCAACCCCACGGTGCTGGCCCGCATCCCGCACGACGAGCTGGAATCGCTGCTGCGCGGCTACGGCTACCGGCCGATCACGGTCGCCGCGCACGAAGACCAGGACCCGGCCGACGTGCACCAGCAACTGGCCGCCGCCCTCGACGACGCCTTCGACGACATCGCCGCGATCCAGGCAGCGGCCCGCGGTGGCGGTCAGGCCGAGCGACCGGTGTGGCCGATGATCGTGCTGCGCACGCCCAAAGGCTGGACCGGGCCCAAGGTGGTGGACGGCAAGAAGGTCGAGGGCACCTGGCGTTCGCATCAGGTGCCGCTGTCCGAGACGCACGACAATCCCGAGCACCGCGCCCAGCTCGAGGAGTGGCTGCGCAGCTACTCCCCCGATCAGCTTTTCGACGAAAACGGCAGGCTGCGTGACGAATTGCGGGCGCTGGCGCCCACCGGCGATCGCCGCATGAGCGCCAACCCGCACGCCAACGGCGGGCTGTTGCTGCACGATCTGGACCTACCGGACTTTCGCGACTACGCAGTCGCCGTCGAGCGGCCGGCGGCCACCACGCACGAGGCCACCCGGGTGCTCGGCGCGTTCCTGCGCGACGTGATCGCCCGCAACCGGGACCGCTTCCGCCTGATGGGACCCGACGAGACGGCCTCCAATCGGCTCGACGCGGTCTTCGGATCGACCGACAAGGTGTGGCTTTCCGGGGTCGAACCCGACGACGAGCACTTGGCACCCTATGGCCGCGTGATGGAGGTGCTCTCCGAGCACCTGTGCCAGGGCTGGCTGGAGGGCTACCTGCTGACCGGGCGGCACGGGTTGTTCAACTGCTACGAAGCGTTCGTGCACATCGTCGACTCGATGATGAACCAGCACGCGAAATGGCTTGCCACCAGCCGGGAATTGCCGTGGCGCAGGCCGATCGCGTCGCTCAACTACCTGCTCAGCTCGCACGTCTGGCGCCAGGACCACAACGGCGCGTCCCACCAGGACCCGGGCTTCATCGACCTGGTCGCCAACAAGCGACCGGAGCTGACCCGCGTCTACCTGCCGCCGGACGGCAACACGCTGCTCTCGGTGGCCGATCACTGCCTGCGCAGCCGTGACTACATCAACGTCATCGTCGCGGGTAAGCAGCCCGCGCTGGCCTATCTCGACATGGACGAGGCGATCGCGCACTGCACGCGCGGTCTGGGCATCTGGCCGTGGGCGAGCACGGCCACCGACGAACCGGACGTGGTGCTGGCTTGCGCCGGCGACATCCCCACCCTAGAGACGCTGGCCGCCGCCGACATCCTGCGCTCCGAGTTGCCCGAGCTGGGCGTCCGGGTGATCAACATTGTCGACTTGATGCGTCTGCAGCCGGATTCCGAGCACCCGCACGGCCTGCCGGACCGCGAGTTCGACGCGCTGTTCACCCGCGACAAGCCGGTCATCTTCGCCTACCACGGCTATCCCTGGCTGATCCACCGGCTCACCTACAGCCGCACCAACCATGCCCACCTGCACGTGCGCGGCTTCAAGGAACGCGGCACCACGACTACGCCCTTTGACATGGTGATGCTCAACGATCTGGACCGCTTCCACCTGGTCATGGACGTCATCGATCGGGTGGACGGGCTGGCCAGTCGCGCGGCCGTGCTGCGTCAGCGCATGGTCGACGCTCGCCTCGCGGCCAGGATGTACACCCGCGAGCACGGCGAGGACGACCCGCGGATCGCGGGCTGGACCTGGACGGCCGAGTGATCGGACGCCGACATTGTCGTGCAGGCTGTGCTCGGGGTTCCGGCCCTAACCGTGATGGCAATCTCGTCGAACTGCCGGGCCGTCCGGCGCCGGTAAACTGGCCGGATGCTTGACGCCACCGGGACCGCCGATATTCATCCCGCGGTGTCCCAGCTCTCGGCGCTGCACCGCTTCCGGATTCACCTCGACATCGGCGTCGTCGTAGTCGTGCTGGTGCTGACCAACCTGGTCGCGCACTTCACCACCCCGTGGGCGAGCATCGCCACCGTCCCGGCCGCGGCTGTCGGCCTGGTCATCTTGATGCGCTGGCGGGGCTTGGGCTGGGCGGACCTCGGCCTGGGTCGCGAGCATTGGAGGCCTGGCGTCGGTTACGCACTGGCCGCCGTGGCGGTCGTGGCGTCGGTGATCGCGCTGGGCGTGCTGCTGCCGCAGACCCGGCCGATGTTCATGAACAACCGTTACGCCACGATCTCGGGGGCCATGGTCGCCTCCATGGTCGTCATCCCGCTGCAGACCGTCATTCCCGAGGAGCTCGCATTCCGGGGTGTCCT
The DNA here is from genome assembly GCF_001673555.1 of Mycobacterium sp. 1165178.9. GTDB lineage: Bacteria > Actinomycetota > Actinomycetes > Mycobacteriales > Mycobacteriaceae > Mycobacterium. Next base: position 32,941 of record NZ_LZMB01000586.1, read on the forward strand.
GCACGGCGCGCTCAATCGGGCCTGGGGCTTTCGTGGCGTCGCGCTGGCGGGTTCGCTGTTGTTCGGGCTGTGGCACGTCGCGACGTCGTTCGGGCTGACCAGTAGCAACGTGGGTTTCACCCGGCTGTTCGGTGGCGGCCTGGTGGGCATGGTGATCGGCGTGACCGGCGCGGTACTCGCGACCGGAGCCGCCGGATTCGTCTTCAGCTGGCTGCGCCGGCGCAGCGGCAGCCTGATCGCGCCCATCGCGTTGCACTGGTCGTTGAATGGCCTCGGCGCGCTGGCAGCCGCCTTGGTGTGGCACCTGTCCACCTGACGCCGGATCAGACCAGCAGCACCGCCGCACCGGCGATGCGGCCGGCGCTCAGATCCGCCAGCGCCCGATCCGCCTGTGAGAGCGGATATTCCGGGGTCGTCACCTCGATGTGGTGATTCTTAGCGAAGTCGAGGAAGGCCCGCGCGTCCGCCCGGGTATTGGAAGTGACCGATCGGACCTGGCGTTCCTGGAACAGGTGACGCTGGTAGTTCAGGGCCGGGATCTCGGACAGGTGGATGCCTGCGATCGCCAGGGTGCCGCCGCGGTCCAGCGCTTCCAGCGCGGGCAGCACCAGATCGCCCACCGGGGCGAACAGTATCGCGGCATCCAGCGCCACCGGTGGCGGATCGGCGGCGCCCTGCGCCGACGCCGCCCCGAGCTTCAACGCCAGTTCTTGCGCCTGGGGTCCGCGCGTCATCACGTGCACCTCTGCGCCTTGCGCCAACGCCACCTGGGCGGTGATGTGGGCACTGCCGCCGAAGCCGTACAGGCCCAGGCGCCCACCGGGCGGCAGCTCGGCGCGCAGCAGCGAGCGGTAGCCGATGATGCCCGCACACAACAACGGGGCCAGCTCGGTATCGCTGTAGCCGCTCGGCAGTGGGTGTGCGAAAGCGGCCGGGACAGTGGTGAATTCGGCGTAACCGCCGTCGGCATCCCATCCGGTGTAGCGGGAGCGGGGACATAAGTTCTCGTCACCACGACGACAGTATTTGCAGACCCCGCAGGTGTGGCGCAGCCAGGCGATGCCTACCCGGTCCCCCACCCGGAATTCGTCACCGGCGTCAGAACCAATTTCGACGACCTCACCGACCACTTCATGGCCCGGAGTGACGCCGTCGCGGTGGACCGGCAGGTCACCCTCGGTGACGTGCAGGTCGGTGCGGCAGACCCCGCACGCGCGCACGGCCACCAGCAGTTCGGACGGTCCCGGGCGTGGCACGTCGGTGGTGACGTGCTCCAGCGGGCCGGTGTTCATCGGCCCGGGTCGGCGTACGCGCCAGGCGCGCATTGCCGTGGTGGTCACCGGCGGAGGCATCAATCCATCATGCCGCTAACCACCACGGCCGCAACGGGTTAAGCCGACTACGTCCTGCGCACCATCCCGACAACCCAGAGCAGTAGCAGGGCGCCGAGCAGCGCTGTGAAGAACGTGAAGATGATGCCGCCACCAGCGGTGTTGACGAAGAAGCTCAGGATGAAGCCGCCGATCAGGGCGCCCACGATACCGATGACTATGTCCATCACGATGCCGGCTCCGCTGCCTCGGATGATCCTGCTCGCGAGGGCTCCGGCGAGACCGCCGATGATGATGTAACCGATCCAGCCGACGCTGGTCAAAGTGCTGGAACGGGCGAGAAATTCGGTAGCTGCCATGACGATCATGAAAGTCTCCTTACATTCGCTGGCAAAGCCCAGCTATTTGCTGGACCGTCATTTCGGTATACCGGGTCTGGGTTACGAAACGACTGCCGAAGTGGAGACGGTTGACCAATCGGTTTCGCGCCGGCCGAGCGGCGCGGTCAGGCCGAGAGGGTCTGTTGCTGCGTCGGAGTGGGGGGTGGACTGACCCCGGAGGCTGGCGCGCCACCCGGTACAGGCGCGGGTGCTCCCGGAGCGCCCGGAGCCGCGGGCGCCGGTGCGGGCGCGCCTGGTGCCGCGGGCGCCGGTGCCGGTGCGCCTGGTGCCGCGGGCGCCGGTGCACCCGGTGCCGGGGGTGTTCCCGGTGCGGGCGCTCCGGGGGCCGGGGGTATTCCCGGTGCGGGCGCGCCCGGCGCGGCGGGCCCACCTGGAGCCGCAGACGGTGTCCACGCCTGGATCGACTCGGTGAGGGCCTTGGCCGCGCCCCTGTCCACGGGGTCGTTCGAGGTACCGAGCCACACCACGAACCAGCGTTGGGCGGTCCCGCCGTTAGCCGAACTGATGACGCCCGTCCAGATCTGGCCGTTCGGCTTGGACGCGTCGCTGAACTTGACTTCGTAGTACGAGGCGCTGCCGGTGCTCCCGTTGCTTCCGCTGAGCGGGGTGGCGTCCTGGTTGATCCGGGTGCCGGGATAGGGCATGAAGAACTCACCCATGTCCGACCCCAGCCGCACCGCGGCCTTGGCGTTGTTGGCTTCCGCACTGGCGTAAAGCTTCTGGTCCAGGCGGCCCATTACGATGCGAGTGTCGTTGGCGACCGCCGGTGGCTGGTCGGGCGCCGGCGCTGGGCCGGTGACCTTGCTCAGCAGCGCCGAGCCGTAGTCGAGGTGCGACGCGTCCGACTCCACCCAGCCGGCGGGCAGGACGTAACTGAATCCGCCGACCGCGTTGGTGATCCGCCCGGCGTTCGGGTCGACCGGCGGGGGCGGCGGTGCGTTCGGGTCGACGGGCGGTGGCGGGGCCCCGTTGGGGTTGAGCGGCGGCGGTGGGACCGCGTTGGGATCACCTGGCGCCGGTTGCCCATTCGGCGCCTGGGCGGCCGGCGGCGCTTGACCAGCCGGTGCCCCCGGCGGAGCCGCGGGCGTGTTCGGCGGCACCGGCGTGGGCACCTCGGGATCGGCGTTGGAAGTCGCAGGCAACGCGATGGCGACTGCGCTGGCACCGGTCACCGCGGCGATCGCCAGCGTCGTCCACAGTCCTTTGCGACGAGTCGAGGTCGGGTCCACCTGTTCCATGGCGACGAACCTACCGTGTTACCGCTGTGACGCAAGGGTGATTGCGGACCAATGCTGCGTGGATTTACCGATGTTGCCAATGTGCAATGTCGAAAGCGCGCGACGCGTTGCGCGCAGCGCCTCAGTGGACGCGATGCAGCGCCACCTCGTGGGCTTTGACCGAGAACCACACTCGATCCCCGGGCGCCAAGTGCAACTCCGAAGCGGCGTCGACGGTGATCTCCGCCGCCAGGCCCGGCGCGCCGTCGGGTTGCTGCGCGCCACGCACCCACACCGCCGGCCCGCGGACATCCATCTCCGCCACGGTGACCTCAACGGTGTTGCGGGGGCTGCCGTGGGGGCGATCGCGATAGACGGCCACCGCCGTTGGTGGGAACACCGCGATCGCTCGCTGCCCCGGCGGCAACGGTTCGCCGCTTGCCGCAGCGGCCGCATACCAGCGGTCGCCGGCGCCCGCGCGCAGCGAACCGTCACGGCCAACCGTTCCATTCACCAGGTTGATGCCCGCGATGCGGGCCGCGAAATGACTGCGCGGTGCGCTGAGAACCTCTGGTACCGGGCCGATTTCGGCAATCTTGCCGGACTCCAGCACCAGGACGCGATCGGCCATGGTGAACACGTCCAGCAGGTCGTGGGTGACCAGGATCGCCGCGCACCCGATGCGGGTGATGACGTTGCGCAACACCGCCCGGATCGCGGCCGCCGCGGCGACGTCGAGGCCGGCCAGTGGTTCGTCTAGGAGCAACACGTCGGGTTCGGCCGCCAGCGCCCGGGCGATCGCGACTCGCCGGGCCTGTCCGCCAGAGAGCTGTCGCGGCTTCCGGGCGGCGAAGCGCTCGGCATCCACCTCCCGCAGCCAGCGCAGCGCCGTCGCCCTCTGGGTGGCGCGGGCCGGGCGTAGCTTCGCGCGCCGGCTGTGCGGTCCGAACGCGACGTTGGCGGCAACGCTCATGTGCGGGAACAACAGCGCGTCTTGCAGCAGCAGCCCGACCCGGCGGTCGTGGGTCGCCACGTTGATCCCGGCCGCAGTGTCGGTCAGGTCCCGGTTGCCCAGCCGCACCACCCCGTCGTCGGGACGAAGCAGCCCCGCGATGACATGCAGCAAGGTCGATTTGCCCGCGCCATTGGGTCCGAGCACGGCAAGCACCTCGCCGGCGGCCAGGGAGAATTCCACGTCCACGTGGCGGTCCGCAACGACCGCGCGCAGCTGCAATTCGCTCATGGTTACCCGGTGTCGCTTCCGGTTAGCCGGCGGGTGCCAAGGCCCAACACCACCAGCGCCGCCACCACCACCAGCAGGATCGACAGCGCCACAGCGGCGTTCGCATCGGTCACGCGTTGCAGGTAGATCTCCAGCGGCAGCGTGCGGGTGACCCCCTGCCTGGATCCGGCGAACGTCAGCGTCGCGCCGAACTCGCCCAGCGAGCGGGCGAAGGCCAGCACCGCCCCCGACACCACGCCCGGCAACAGCAGCGGCAGGGTGACGCGCCACCAGACGACGCTTGGACGCGCCCCCAGCGTCGCGGCCACCACCTCGAAATCGGCGCCAGCGGTGCGCGCGGCACCCTCCAAAGACATCACCAGGAACGGCAGCGAGACGAAGGTCTGTGCGAGCACCACGGCGGTGGTGCTGAACGCGATGCTGACACCCGCGGCTTCCAGGTAGCGCCCGAGTAAACCGAGCCGCCCGAACGCGTACAGCAGCGCGATTCCGCCCACCACGGGCGGCAGCACCAGGGGCAGCAGGATCAGCGGCCGAATTAACCGGATCACGCGTGCCGTGCTGCGCGCGAGCACCAGCGCCATCGGCACCCCGAGCGCCACGCAGAGCACCGTGCTAGCGGCGGCGGTCTTCAGGCTCAGAAACAACGCCGTACTCGACGACGAGCTGGTGATTAGCGACCAGAAATGGGGCCAATCGACCTTGACCGCGATGGCCAGCAGCGGCAGCGTCACGAAGAGGGCCCCGACCGCCGCGGGGACATACACCCACCGGGGCAGATCCGTCGGGCGGTGCATGTCCGGCCTCAGGGCTTCGCGAAGCCGGCCTGGACCAGGATCTGCTGCCCGGTCGGTGAGGTCACCAGGTCGACGAATTTCTGTGCTGGCGCGGCCATCGGCGCCTTCTTCAGTACTCCGATGGGATAAACGTTCACCGCGCCGGCGGCCTCCGGGAAGTTCACGGTCGCGACCTTGTTGCCGGCGGACTTGGCGTCGGTGACATAGACCAGCGCGGCATCGGCCTGGCCGCTGGTGACCTTGTTGAGGGCATCCGTGACGCTGAGTTCCTCGCTGACCGGGTGCAGACGAACCCCGGCGCTGTCTTCGACGCGCTGGGTCGCCGCCCCGCACGGCACCGGTTGCTGGCAGATCACCACGTTGAGGCCCGGCTTGGCCAGATCGGCAAAAGAATTAATGGTCTTCGGGTTGCCCGGCGCGGTGACGATCACCAATGTGTTCGACGCGAAGTTCGTCGGGTTGCCGGACAGCAATCCGGCCTTGCTGACCTTGTCCATCTGGGCGGTATCGGCCGAGGCGAAGACGTCGGCGGTCGCGCCCTGCGTCAACTGAGTGGCCAGGTCGGACGAACCGGCGAACTCGAAGTCGACGCCGATGCCCGGATTTTGGTTTTTGAACTGCTGGCTGATCTGGGTGAACGCCGGCTTGAGCGACGCAGCGGCGAACACCATGATCTTGCCGGGTGCGGGCGAGGTCTGCGACGAGGGCGACTTCGGGCTACACCCGATCAAGCCAGCCAGAAGTACCGTCGAAACCGCAGCGGCCAGGATCCCGATCCGACGCATGAATGAACCCTAGCCCGCCGATGATGCGGCCGCTTCGCGGTTGAATCTCCGCAAGAAAGTAGCGGCCAAATAGTTACCCAAACGATCCGCGCGTCGCGACGGGCAGAGTTTCGCCGACTAGCTACTGTCCAGTAACATATCTGGGACCGATGCCATAACGCGTGAACATGAGGAGGCCATGGCATGGAGGTGCTGGTTACCGGTGGAGATACTGACCTGGGGCGCACGGTAGCCGAGGGTTTCCGCGACGACGGCCACAAAGTGACCCTCGTGGGCGCACGGAAGAGCGAACTGGAGATCGCCGCCAAGGAGCTCGAGGTCGACGCGATCGTCTGCGACACCACCGACCCGGCCAGCCTCGAAGAAGCCCGTCCCCTGTTTCCGCATCATTTGGACACCATCGTCAACGTGCCGTCGCCCACCTGGGACGCCGGCGACCCGCGGGCCTATTCGATCGCCGACACGGCCAACGCCTGGCGCAATGCCCTTGACGCGACGGTGCTTTCGGCGGTGTTGACCGTGCAGGCCGTTGGTGACCACCTTCGCTCGGGCGGCTCCATCATCAGTGTGGTGCCCGAGAACCCGCCGGCGGGAAGCGCCGACGCCGCGATCAAGGCGACGCTGTCGAACTGGACCGCCGGGCAGGCAAGCATTTTCGGCACCCGCGGCATCACGGTCAACGTCGTCGCGAGTGGACGCAGCGCCGAGGCCGGTTACGACGGCCTCTCCCGCACGCCGGCGCCGGTGGCCGCCGAGGCCGCCAGGTTGGCGTTGTTCTTGACCACGTCGGCGGCTCGCCACATCACCGGCCAGACCTTGCACGTGAGTCACGGCGCGCTGGCTCGTTTCGCCTGAGGCGTAGCGCGCACCCTTCTCCCGCTCGAGGCCGATCGCTACGGTGGTTCTCGTGGCTATTCGACTCGGTCTGCAGATTCCCAACTTCTCCTACGGCACCGGGGTTGAGCAACTCTTCCCCACTGTCATCGCCCAGGCCCGCGAAGCCGAATCCGCCGGATTCGACTCGGTTTTCGTGATGGACCACTTCTACCAACTGCCGACGTTGGGCTCACCCGACCAGCCGATGCTGGAGGCCTACACCGCCCTGGGGGCGCTGGCCACCGCCACCGAGGGGGTGCAGCTGGGCACCTTGGTGACCGGCAACTCGTACCGAAATCCGAGTCTGCTCGCGAAGATCATCACCACGCTGGACGTGGTGAGTCAGGGCCGCGCGATTCTGGGGATCGGTACCGGATGGTTTCGGCTCGAGCACGATCAGCTCGGCTTCGAATTCGGCACCTTTACCGACAGATTCAATCGGCTCGACGAGGCCCTGAACATCATCCTGCCGATGATCAAGGGCGAGCGGGCCACCTTCTCGGGCAAGTGGTATCAAGCCAGCGAGGCGTTCGCCAACCCCCGCTTCCGGGACCACATTCCGCTGATGATCGGCGGCAGCGGCGAGAAGAAGACAATCCCGCTCGCCGCAAGGCATTTCGACCACCTCAACGTGATCGCGGGTTTCGACGAGCTGCCGCGCAAACTGGAGGCCGTGCGCCGGTCCTGCGAGGAGGTGGGTCGTGACCCCGCGACCCTGGAAACCAGCACGCTGACCACGGTGCTGATCGACGAAAACGCCAGCCTCGACCAGATTCCCGCGGAGATGACACAGCGGATGGTGGTCGGCACGCCGGATTCGGTCGCCGATCAGCTCAAGACCAAGGTGATCGATGCGGGCGTCGACGGCGTGATCATCAATCTGCCCTTCTACACACCCGGCGTCATCGAGGCGGCCGGCGAAGCGCTGCGTCCGCTCGTGGGCCTGTAAACGGTGCCGTTCGTGTGTGGAGTCGCGAATCGGCCGTGGCGCGGTAATACTTCCGTGTAGCAGCGTTCACCTGTGCCGCAACGGCGCAGCGCAGAAGCGAAGGGCCGGGACCGCGATGAAGAAACGAGCCTTGGTGGCGATCGCGGTGGGCGTGGCGTTCGCCCCGACCCCCGTCGCGCTCGCCGACAACAATTGGATCGCCATGGCCATATCGGACTCCACGGGCCGCATCAACATCGCCGACGGAGCGGCCAGCCAGGGCGCGGCCGAGAAGGCGGTAATGGAGACGTGCCGCAAGAGCATCAGCGACTGTCGCCTGCTGGCCAGCGGGGAGGGTGGGTGCCTGGCCCTCGTCTTGAACTCGGCCAAGTCCAGATACTTCGGGGGTTGGGGTCCGACACGCGAAGAGGCGGAGGCTGCGGCGCTGGGGCGCGCACCCGGCGGAACGATTCAGGGAGGCCATGACCACTGCGCGGGCGAAGGCTCCAGTTCGTGACGCCGGCCTCGCATCGCTAGGCTGATATCTACGCCACACTCGCCGGCGTCCACCAGGTATTTCACTTCCGCACACCGTTAGTGTTGCAAACAACACATGCGTATCAGTTAGGTGGCGGGGTACCCGCGTTACTAGCGTGGTGGCTAATCGCAGTCGCGCGTCCAGAAGCCCCCCGTCAGGAGCAGCGGAAACATGAGCCCCCAGCCAGGAACCCCAGCTGGACCGGAGCGCCGTCACCAGGTCGTCATCATCGGCTCGGGATTCGGCGGACTGAACGCGGCAAAGAAACTCAAGCACGCCAACGTGGACATCAAACTGATCGCCCGCACCACACATCACCTGTTCCAGCCGCTGCTGTACCAAGTGGCGACAGGCATTGTGTCCGAAGGCGATATCGCGCCGCCCACCCGCGTCGTCCTGCGCCGCCAGCGCAACGTTCAGGTCCTGCTCGGCGATGTCACGCACATCGATCTAGAGGGCAAGTTCGTGGTGTCCGACTTGCTCGGGCACACCTACGACACGCCCTACGACAGCTTGATCATCGCCGCCGGGGCCGGCCAGTCGTATTTCGGCAATGACCATTTCGCCGAGTTCGCCCCGGGCATGAAGTCGATCGACGACGCACTCGAGGTGCGGGGCCGGATCCTAAGCGCGTTCGAACAGGCCGAGCGGTCTCGCGACCCGGAGCGGCGCGCCAAGCTGCTGACGTTCACCGTGATCGGGGCCGGCCCCACCGGCGTCGAAATGGCCGGGCAGATAGCGGAATTGGCGTCCTACACGCTGAAGGGATCCTTCCGGCACATCGACTCGACGAGGGCGCGGGTGATCCTGCTCGACGCCGCGCCCGCCGTGCTGCCGCCGTTCGGCGACAAGCTGGGTCAGCGCGCGGCGGCCCGGCTGGAGAAGATGGGCGTGGAGATCCAGCTGGGCGCGATGGTGACCGATGTCGACCGCAACGGCATCACCGTCAAGGACTCCGACGGCACCGTCCGGCGTATCGAATCGGCCTGCAAGGTCTGGTCCGCCGGCGTGTCAGCCAGCCCGCTGGGCCGCGACCTTGCCGATCAGTCGTCCGTCGAGCTGGACCGGGCTGGCCGGGTCAAGGTCCTGCCCGATCTGTCGGTGCCCGGCCACCCGAACGTGTTCGTCATCGGCGACCTGGCAGCCGTCGAGGGCGTGCCGGGCGTGGCGCAGGGCGCCATTCAGGGCGCCAAGTACGTCGCGAGCACCATCAAGGCCGAACTCGGCGGCGCCAACCCGGCCGAGCGGGAGCCGTTCCAGTACTTCGACAAGGGCTCGATGGCCACGGTGTCGCGGTTCTCCGCGGTCGCCAAAATCGGTCCGGTCGAGTTCAGCGGCCTGTTCGCCTGGTTCGCGTGGCTGGTGCTGCACCTGGTCTACCTGGTCGGGTTCAAGACCAAGATCAGTACGCTGCTGTCCTGGACGGTGACGTTCCTGAGCACCCGGCGTGGTCAGCTGACCATCACCGAGCAGCAGGCGTTCGCCCGCACCCGGCTCGAACAGTTGGCCGTGCTCGCGGCCGAGACCAAACGGCCGGCGGCCAGGCGGGCCAGCTAGCCGCCGGCGTCATCCAACGAGATTGCCGGACAGCGCATTTAGTTGAAGGCCGGTCGCCGCGCGGCTTATCGGCTGTCGCGGATCTCGAGATTCTGCAGTCGCACCTGACCGCGGGCCACTACCCGGTCGTCGCTGTCGGTGATGGTGACCAACCACAATTGCTGGCTTCGCCCGCGGTGGATGGGCTCGACGGCGCCGTACACCGTGCCGGAGCCGATGGAGCGCAGGAAGTCGGTGTTGTTGTTGACCCCCACCACATTTCCGCCGCCGCGGGTCGCCAACCAGGTGTAGGCGGCCACACTGGCCATGCTCTCGATCATCGAACAGTAAACGCCGCCGTGAACCAAACCCATTGGCTGCAACAGCTTGGGCGTCACCTCGAGCTGTGCGCGGGCGCCGTCGGGGCTGAGTTCGGTGAATTGCAGCCCGATCTCGCGGTCGAAGGGTGCAGCGAAGTCCGGCGGGAGGATCGTTTTCTGCGGCTCTGGCACGTCCATGTGTCTACACCATGACCGCAACGAGCAGGCTCGCGGCGGAAGGCTGGCGCGGAAAACGGCTGAGCCCCGTGCCGTCAAGGCACGGGGCTCGCCGATCGAGTAGACCGGGGGTCGCTGCAGCCCTCAGGACGCTCACACGGTCGGTATCTCTCGAC
>NZ_LZMB01000587.1 GCF_001673555.1 Mycobacterium sp. 1165178.9
TCCAATGACGGGTGCGACCGCCGCGGCGCGATTCACCCTGCCGTCGCGCGTTCTGCACTGGTTGATGGGGCCGATGGTGATCGGGCAATTGCTCATCGGCGTGACCATGGTCGCCGCGCTGAGCTACTACCCTCTGCTGCTGGCCATCCATCGGCCCCATCAACCAGTGCAGAACGCGCGACGGCAGGGTGAATCGCGCCGCGGCGGTCGCACCCGTCATTGGAGGACCGCCTCGACGTCGACTGCGCTGGCCGCTTTGGCCTCCTCGGCGCGGCGGGTGAACGAGCGGGCATACACCGCCGACCGCGCCGCGAGCAGCGGGTCATCGGAGGCCGCGATGCCGTCGGGCAGCACCAACGGGTCGAAGTTGATGTCCCGCGCGTTGCCTGCGTTTTCCGTCTGGACCGCGGAGATGGTGATGGTGCCGGCGTCGATGGTGCGGCGCGCCGCCGGCCAGGGTTTGGTGGCGTCATTGGTCGGGTCGCCCGGCTCGCCGACGGTGAGCACCAGCCGCCAGCTCAGCGGCGTGCGTGCCAGCGTGCGGATGAGGGCATCGAACAAGTAGTCCTTGGCCGGTGGCGACGCCGTCACATCGACGCCTTGCTGGGGAATCGCGGACCAGCGCACCGGCACCGTCGCACCGGCGCCGTTGGTGAACCGAAAGGCGTTAAGCCCATAAAACGTGCTGTCGGCGAAGCCTGGGCTCGGCGGTTCCAGCTTGATCAGGCGCATGGCCGCGGTGGTCTCGGGGTGGCGCTGCAGGAACGCGGCCATCTGCTGCGGGTCGGGCTTGCCCGTGCTCGGCAGCGGCTTGGACGCGAGCAACCGGTCGTAAAACCCCTGAGGCGTGCTGTCCGGAAAGACCGGGATGTTGATCATTGCGGTGCGCCACTGCCGGCCGTCGGGCCCGTCGAACAGCAGCCCCAGGCCGCGGAAGGTGTCGAATTTGTCGGCCTGGTCCGGCAGCCCACCCGACAGGGAGAACCGCCCGATCAGCGGAACGCTCCCACGCCGGAAGACCGCGGCCCGGCATATCGCCGCAGCCGCTCCGTTGCTGACGAACGTCCCGGTGGCGCTCAGGCCCTTGGCATGGTTTCGCCGGAAACCGTCATGACGGCCGTAGACGTGCTCAAAGCGATCGGTGATCCGGGGCGGGGTCAGCGCACCGGGACGCAGCCAGCCGCCGGCATACGCGAACCCGCCCACGTCGACCACGGCGACTCCGGCCACCGCGCCCATGCCCAGTAGCGCGTGCCGCCGGTTCAGCGCGCCGTTTTGCGACGGCGCGGCCGCGGCCTCCGGGGGGTCGTCGGGCGGCCCGCCAGCGGGTTGCCCGCTGTCGCCATCACCGGGTTCCACGGCCTACCGCCCTTCCCGTTTGCGCAGGCCACGCCGCGCAAGCTGGGGACGAGGCCGGTGGAACCAATTCACGCACGGGCCGGTGCCCCGTGCAACTTCTGTGCTGCCCGCTAGGCACATCTGGACTACGGCACGGCACCCGAAATCGTTCAGCGTTTTGAGCGTGGTGCGCGGCGTGTCATACCATTGGCTAAACACTTGTAGCTGTATCTGCATTTGGTAGCGCAGATCGACGGGGTGCGTCTCCTCCGTAGGCAACCGTGTTCTCCGAGGGGTTGAATACACAGCCCCCGGACATGGCAATGGCTGGTAGAGCTAGCGGTGTCCCACACGAGACCGAATGTGAGTGATAGACCATGGGCGAACAATCCGGCGATCTTGTCGATCCAACCGCTTTTGAAGTGGGCAAACATCAGGTAGACCAGGCGGTTGTGCTCACCGTCTCCGGCGAGGTCGACATGCTCAGCTCGCCGCTGCTGGCCGACGCTATCCAGACCGCGCTGGCCACCAAGCCCGCGGCATTGATCGTTGATCTGTCCAAGGTCGGTTTCCTGGCCTCGGCCGGGATGACCGTGCTGGTGACCGCGCAGGCGGAGATTGAGCCGCCAACGCAGTTCGCGGTGGTCGCCAACGGCTCCGCCACTAGCCGACCGATCAAACTGATGGGAATCGACAGCGTGCTCTCGCTCTACAGCAGCCTGGACGGTGCGCTGAGCGGGCTAGCTGGTGAGTGAGCATCGGCGGAGTGGATACGCACTTGGGGACGATGTGCCGCTCTGATCAAGCGCGGAACGTGTCGAACATCGATGACCGGTCCCGCTTCGTGCGGACGCGAGTGGCCGCCGACGCGCGCAGCGCGGCCGGGGCCCGCGCCGAGTTCGGGGTGTGGCTCGAACGGTATTTCTCGCTTGACGACGACCGCTTCAGTGACCTGCTGCTGGCGGTGAACGAGGCGATCGCCAATGCCGCGGAATTCGCGTACGTCGACGCCGCGGAGCGCGGGACGGTCGACGTGCGGGCGGCCTACGACGGCGGCTCGGACACCCTGGCGGTGTCCGTTGACGACCGCGGCCGGTGGCGACGGAAAAAGCCGGTCCAGTACCAGCAGCAGATGCGCGGCCGCGGCATCCCGCTGATGGAGGCGCTCGCCGACGACGTCAGCATCGATCGCACGCCACAGGGCACCCGCGTCACGTTGACGTGGACCGGCCTGACGCGGCCCGGCCGCAACGCCTGATCAGCCCGACTGTGCCAGCACCTGCTGGATACGGGGTTCGCGTGGCAAAACCGGACCGTCGTCGAGATCGCAACTGTCCCAGGCGAAGTGGATGAAGTACGCCCCGCCGCCCAGGTCGTCGTGATGGCGGTGTGCCATTGGTAGGCCGTAGTAGGCGTTGACTTCCGGGTGAGGCGCCTCGGCGATCACCCGATGGGCCTTTCCGTCCTCGTCGGTGAACACGAGGACGGCACGGGCGGGCCGCTTGCGGTCGCCGCCGGCATATGTGATGCCGCCGCCGACGCTGATGCGTTCCCCATCGATGTGCACCCAACCGCTCCACCGCGCCGGTTCTTTCGTGTGGTACATGTCGGCGGAGCAATTCGCCGTCCTTAAAGAGGTTGTGCTGCAATGGGATTCATCGCACAAACGGGCTCCGCCGGAGTCTGCCCGCGTCAGATAACAAAGCAGCACAACGCATCCCGTAACATCGCCGGCATGGAACGTAGCCGCCGGTGGGGCGACGACCGCGCGATCCTCGACGACGAGGAGGCCCGTGCGCGAATACTCGACGCCGCGGGACGCTGCATTGTCCGACGCGGTAATACCCAGTTCCGGGTGGGAGAAGTGGCCGACGAGGCGGGGGTGTCCCGGTCGACGGTGTACCGGTATTTTCCCGGTCGCGACGATGTCCTGCTGGGCCTGATGCTGACGCGTGTGGACACCGCGATCTCTGAGTTGGTGCGCAAACTGCCCGCGCCCGACGACCCCGTTCGATCGGTGCCCGAAATGGTGTTGGCCCGCGTGGAATCGGTGGACGGCAACCCGCTGAACGAAGCGTTGTTCGCCGCCGAGAGCACTGCGGTGGCCTCGGCGCTGGAAAAGGGTTCCGAACCCATTGTGGAGTTGCTACTGCGGCATTACGGCCCGCTGCTGAAGCGGTGGAAGGCGGCGGGGTTGCTCTATCCCGACGTCGACTTCCGGTCGATCGTCCAGTGGTTGCACACCACGACGCTGTTCTTGCTGGCGCCTTCGTGGCGATACCGCCCCGCCGCGGACAAGCGAGAATTCGTCGAGCAGTTCGTGGTAAGGGCCCTGGTGCCACACATCAGACAATAATCGTATATTGTCTGATGTCCAGACGTTCAATCGTTTTGCGCGACGCCGCCGGTGTTTAAGAGCACAGCACCGTGGCCGGCCCGCAAATCAGGATGGATGGACATGAAAACTTCTCTCGCGCAAGCCTTCTCTGTCCTCGGTCTGGCCGCCCACCTGGGCCGCGGTGCGGGCCGGGTGGCCACCGACGCAGCACTGGGCGGCAGATTCGGTCTACCGCGGACGGTCGAGGGAATCGGTCCCGCGGTCCTTTCCCGGGTCATGGGAACGACCGTCCGGTCGATCCGCGTCCTGAGCCGGGACGCGGGGACGTCCTCGCGGGGCCGGTTGGTGTTGCCCGGAAGAACGTCCCGGACTCGGTGTTCGTCAAGGTCGCGGCGCAGAGCGCCGCCACCCGGCTGATGGGCGAACTCGGGCGCCTCGGGCAGACCGAGGTGCGGTTCTACCGCGAGCTCGCGCCGCAGGTCTTCGGTGTCCCCTATTGCCATGGCGCGGCGTTCGACCCCTGGACCGGCCGCTACCTGCTGGTCCTGGAGGACCTACCGGCCGAGTCGTGCGAGTTCCCCGACACCTTGCACCCGTTGTCGGCCGATCAGGCGAGCCTGATCATCGAGCTACTCGCCGAACTGCACGCCACCTTCTGGGGCCGGCTGCCGCGCGGCGGGAGCAGTCCGATGGACTGGCTGTACACGCCGTCCGGCGACGTCACGTCGTTGTTGACCGGTTCGCTCATGCACACCTCGATCAAGCGGCTCGCCGAGCGCACTTCCCTTGTCGACGTCCCCGTCGACACTGGCCGCTTTATCGCCGACAACTACCGCGCGGTCGCCACGCTCATCGACAGTCCTCCTCACACCGTCATGCACGGCGACGCCCATCCGGGCAACATGTACTTCCAGGGCGGCAAGGCCGGGCTGCTCGACTGGCAGGCGGTGCGCCGGGGACATCCGTCGCGCGAATTGGCCTACACCCTGATCACCAGCCTGACGCCCGAGGACCGTCAGGCCAACCAGCGCGAACTCCTCGACGATTACCGTCGGGCGCTGATTGCGGCCGGCGGACCCGAGTTGGACCGCGACGACTTGTGGCTGCGATTCCGCCAGGGCGCGCTATACGCATACGTCGCGCCCCTGATTACCGCCGGCATGGGCGGAATGCAGGTCGAGAACATCGCGATGGAAGGCCTGCGCCGCGGTGTCGCGGCGCTCGATGATCTGGAAACCGTCGCCGCGCTGAAGGGTTCTCTGTAGGTCAGACTCAATTCGGCTGAGGCTATTGCCTTCGTCGCGCCAAGAGTTACGCTACCTACCGTAGCGAAATGCTGCGCGCCTCAGCGCACAGCCCTCCCGAGACAGCCCACGGCGGCGAAGAGGAGTCTCATGTTCGACCTCAAGATCATCGGTGGAACGGTCGTCGACGGCACGGGCGCGGAACGCTATGCCGCCGATATCGGCATCAAGGACGGCAAGATCGTCGACGTCGTGCGGCGCTCCGCCGACGGCCCCGCCATCAGCGGGGAGGCGGCCGAAACCATCGACGCGACAGGGCATGTGGTTGCCCCCGGCTTCGTCGACATCCACACCCACTACGACGGCCAGGTCAGCTGGGACAGCCTGCTCGAGCCGTCCAGCGGCCATGGTGTGACCACGATCGTGACCGGCAACTGCGGCGTCGGTTTCGCGCCCGTGCGACCCGGCAGTGAGCAGTGGCTGATCGAGCTGATGGAAGGCGTCGAGGACATTCCCGGCACCGCGCTGACCGAAGGCATCACCTGGGGCTGGGAGACCTACCCCGAGTACCTCGACGCGGTCGGCAAGCAGAAGTTCGCCGTCGACGTGGGCAGCCAGGTCGCACACGGCGCGGTCCGCGCCTACGCGATGGGCGAGCGGGGCGCCCGCAACGAGCCCGCCACCCCCGACGACATCGACGCGATGGGACGGCTGGTTCGCGAGGCGATCGAGGCCGGCGCGCTCGGGTTTTCCACGTCGCGCACGATGGGCCATCGCGCGATGGACGGCGAACCGGTCCCCGGCACGTTCGCCGCCGAGGAAGAGCTGTTCGGTCTCGGCCGGGCCATGGCGGCCGGCGGTCAGGCGGTGTTCGAGCTGGCCCCGCAGGGGGCCGCGGGTGAGGACATCATCGGGCCCAAAAAGGAATTGGACTGGATGCGGCGACTGAGCGGCGAGATCGACCGGCCCGTGTCGTTCGCGCTGATCCAGGTTGACGCCGATCCGAAATTGTGGCGCGAGATGCTCGACCTGTCCGCGGACGCGCACGCCGCGGGGGCCCGCCTCTACCCGCAGATCGCGGCCCGCCCGTTCGGCATGATGATCGGCTTCCAGGGCCATCACGGTTTCAGCCACCGGCCCACCTACCGCCGACTGAAGGCCGAGTGCAGCCGCGGCGAGCTTGCGCAGCGGTTGGCCGACCCCGCGGTGAAAGCGGCAATCCTGTCCGAGGACGACCTCCCGGCCGACCCGACGTTGTTGTTCGACGGGATGTTCGCTTTGGTGCAGCACTCGCTGGGAAGGTTGTATGCGCTCGGCGATCCGCCGGACTACGAGCCCACGCCGGACCGCACCGTCGCGGCCATCGCAAAGGCACGCGGCGAGGATCCGTTGTCCACGCTGTACGACCTCATGCTCGAGTCCGATGCGACCAGCATGCTGATGCTGCCGTTGTTCAACTACGCCGAGGGCAACCACGACGCGATCCGCGAGATGATGCTGCACCCCGCCGGCGTGCTCGGACTCTCCGACGGGGGCGCCCACTGCGGGATGATCTGCGACGCGTCCTACCCGACGTTTTTGCTCACGCACTGGGCACGCGACCGGCACCGCGGCGAGAAGTTGTCGCTGGAGTACGTGATCCGCAAGCAGTCCCGCGACACCGCGCACCTGTTCGGCCTTACCGACCGCGGCACCATCGAGCCGGGCAAGAAGGCCGACATCAATGTCATCGACATGGACGCCCTGACCCTGCACCCGGCGGCGATGGCCTTCGACCTGCCGGCCGGCGGGAACCGGATCTTGCAGGGCGCCAGCGGTTATGCGGCGACGATCGTCAGCGGGACCGTCACGCGCCGCAAGGACGTCGACACCGGGGCCCGCCCCGGACGCCTGGTCCGCGGAGCGCGCTGAGCTCCGCCCGATGGCAACGGTGGCCGGCAATCCGGCGCGCGCCCGCGACGAGGATGCGATCGGCACCCCGCCGGAGAACCCGACGCTGGTGCCCGCCGAGCGTTACTACTCCCCCGCATTCGCCGCGCTCGAGGCGCAGCGGATGTGGCCGAAGGTCTGGCAACTGGCCTGCATGGTCGACCACGTCGCGGCGCCTGGCGACTATTTCGAGTACCGGTGCGGCCCGTACGGCGTGCTGATCGTCCGTGACGACGACGGGACGCTCCGCGCCTTCCAGAACGTCTGCCGGCATCGCGGTAATTCGCTGTGCACCGGATCCGGTTCGGGCCTACGCGAACTCAAATGCGGCTATCACGGATGGACCTGGGACCTGGGCGGCGCGCTCAGACGGGTGCCCAACCGCAAAGGCTTCGGCTCGCTGCGGATGTCCGATTTTCCGCTGATACCGGCGCGGGTCGAGACGTGGGTCGGGCTCGTGTTCGTAAATCTCGACCCGGGCGCGGTCTCGTTGACCGAATACCTGGAGGCGGTGCCCGCCGACATCGCCTGGTGCCACCTGGAGGATTTCCGCTGCTACGCAACGCTCACCGTCGAGGTCGACGCCAACTGGAAGACCATCGCCGACGGTTACAGCGAGACGTACCACATCCAGACCCTGCATCCCGAACTGCTGCGTTGCGTCGACGATATCCGTGCGCCGCAACAGATTTGGGGCCACACCGGGAAATCGGACCAGCCCTACGGCGTGCAAAGCCCACGTTTTGAGGGTGCCCTGTCCGACGAAGAGGTCTGGAACGCCTACGTCTACACGCAGGGTGCGCTGATGGGCGCGGCCGACGGCACACCGTTCCCCGCCGACGAACGCCGGCCCGGGCAGACGGTTGCCGACCTGATCGCGGACCGGACCCGGGCATTCGCGGCCAGTCGCGGGGTCGACCTCGGCTGGGCTGATACCGACCGGATGACCCGGTTGCACCAGTACAACGTGTTTCCCAACATGACGCTTCTGACCAACGCCGATCACCTGACCGTCATGTGTTCGCGGCCCGGATCGGACGCCTCCCCCGATAAGGGCGAGCTTGTCATGTTCTTGATGACACGACTGCCCCCGGGTGCGCCGCGCACCAAGCCGACAGACGTCCGCGTCACCGCTGACGCGGCCGAGCCGGGCGTGGTCCTCACCCAAGACATTCAGCTGCTCGCGGGCTTGCAACGCGGCATGCATCAACCCGGCTTCACGCATCTGGTGTTGTCCAGCGAGGAACGCCGCGTGATCAACATGCATCGCAACCTGGAGCGCTACCTCGAGCTCCCCGCGTCCCAGCAAATGAGCGGCGAAACGCCGAAGTGATATCACGCAACATAATTCGCGTTCACGGCGCGAAAGTGACGCCTAGCGATCTAGAATCCCGCTTGTGATGACCCCGTCTTACCCCTGGGGGGGCGATCGAGGGCAACTTGCGCGGCACCTTCGGATGCCGTATCACACGCTCCGCCGACGGCGGGCGCGACGTCTGTGCCACAGTTTCGAACGGGTGGGCGTTCGAACGGCACCGGAGCGGCTGCGGGAAATGCTGGCGGGCGCGCCGCTGGCCGCGCACGAAATGCTCAACGTGCACTTCGCGTTGATCGCGATCCAGCTCGACCGCGAATCGCGCGCCGCACGCTACAAGCGGCTCAAGAAGCGCGGCGCCCGTTCGTTGATGTTCGCGGGCCTGATCGTGGTGGTGCTGAACTTCCTGATGTGCATGGCCTACGTTCTGCTGAACCTGGCGGAACAGTCGGCGCCTTTGTAAGTCTTCAGCGCGGCGCGACGATGCCATTGTCGTAGGCGTAGACGATCGCGGCAGCCCGGTCGCGCAGATCGAGCTTCCCGAAGATGCGCCCGACATGGCTCTTGACCGTGACGCCTGAGATGCACAGTTTGTCGGCGATCTCGGTATTCGACAGACCCTGGCCGATCAACGTCAGGACGTCGAGCTCGCGGGTGGTCAGCTCGCCGACCGCGGTGCCGCGGGGGCCGGGTGCAGCCTTGCGATAAGTGGTGAGCACACGCGAGGTGACCGCGGGATCGAGATAGCTGTCACCCCTTGCGACAGCCCGCACCGCGCGGATCAGCTCCTCGGCCGAAGAGTCTTTGAGCACGAAGCCGGCCGCGCCGGCGCGCAGCGCTCCCGACAACAGCTCGTCCTCGTTGAATGTGGTCAGGGCGAGCACCGGCGGCCTGCCACCCAGCCTGCGCGTCGCCTCGATCCCATCGACGCGGCGCATCCGGAGATCCATCACGACGACGTCGGGCCGGTGCTCGGCCACCGCGGCCGGCACCTCGTCACCGTCGGCGCATTCGGCGGCGACGACGAACCCGTCCTTGCGGCGCAGGATTCGGCGCAGGCCCGACCGCACCAGATCCTGGTCGTCGACGAGCAGCACGGTGATCTCGGGCGTTGCGTCGATCATCCCTTGCACCACCACGGGCGCCAGGCGGCATCGCCTTCGTGCAGCGGGATTTCCGCGCACACCGACCAGCCGTCGCGAGTGGGGCCGGCGTCGATCGCGCCGCCGAGCAGCTCGACCCGCTGGCGCATGCCACGCAAGCCGCGTCCTTCGGCCGATTGTGAGGCCGCCACCGCAGCCGGCAGCAGATTCGTGATGGCCAGCCTCGCCGACACCGGCGAAATGTCCAACACCACACCTGCTTTCGACTCGGGGGCATGCTTGGCGATATTGGCCAGCGACTCTTGGGTGATGCGATACAGCGCGAGGCCGACCGCCGCCGACACGTGATCCGTGGGCCCCTCGACACACAGCGCGACGACCAGACCGGCCCGCTGAAACCCTTCGACCAGCACGGCGATGTCGTCGATACCGGGTTCGGGAGCGGTCTGTGCGGTCTTGGTCGGCCAGTTGTCGAGCAGCCCGACGGTACGACGGATGTCGGCCATGGCCTGGCGGCCGAGCCGCTCGGCCTGCTCCAGGGCCT
Source organism: Mycobacterium sp. 1165178.9 (assembly GCF_001673555.1). Lineage (GTDB taxonomy): Bacteria > Actinomycetota > Actinomycetes > Mycobacteriales > Mycobacteriaceae > Mycobacterium. Next base: position 9,812 of record NZ_LZMB01000587.1, read on the forward strand.
CGACCGCGTCATCGACGTCGCGATCCTGCTGCAGCGCGCGGCGCGCACCGGTCACATGCAACAGGGTGATACTCAGCGAATGGGCGATGACATCGTGCACTTCGCGCGCGATGCGGCGACGTTCGTCGGCGGCGGCGTGCTCGGCCAACATGCCCTGCGCCTCAATCTGTTCCGCCAGGAGCAGCCGCTGGGTACGCATCAGGTAACCGAGCAGCCATCCCGTGCCGATGAAACCCAGATACAGCGCCACCGCGTCCAGGCGGTGCAGCGCGGACGCGGTGAGCAACAGCGCGGCCGCCGACATGGCGGCAAGGAATCCGCCCAACACCGACGCCAATGTAGCGACGACCAAGACCATCAGGACCAACAGCGCCGGCGCGAAATCGGCGCGAATGGGCGTGGACGTACCAAACAGCGTCAGCGCGGTGGACGCCGTCCAAGTCGCCCACAACGGTCCCGGGGTCATCTTCATGTTGAAGGCGAAGAACGCAAACGAGGGCGACAGCGCAAGGGCGAACGCAGTCAGCGCCACGGGCAGATCGGCGGCGGGTCGCTGCAGCGTGCCGATCATGCCGCCCAGCACGAGAGCAACATCGACGGCGATCAGCGCCGCCCAGGTGATACCTACAGGAATCAGTTCGCCTCGTCGGCGAAGCTGTTCCCGCAGGTAATTCGCCGCGGCATGCAACATCGTCCAATCGTAGAAGAGCTCGGCGCCTCATCACATCCTCCTGCGGTCGGCAGCCGCCTCCGCCCGTGGTAGGAGACAAAGACTGCACTTCGGCACGACGCGGCGCGGCCGCGGCTTTCCTAACGTCTCAGTCATGACATGGACACTGCTGCACGACCGCATGGCCTTCATGGCCGAGGTGATACGAGCCGCCGAGACGGACCCCGAGGCGGCACTTGCGTTGATCGACAACTCATCCGAGGTGTCCGAGCTGTTCGGCGACGAGGAGGGCTTGATGCTCTCGCTCGGTCAGCGCTGGATCACGATGCTGGTGGCCAAGCTGGATCAGGCCGCCTACGAGGGCGCGTCGGCTGAACAGGTGCGTGCCGATCTCGAGGCCGCCCATCCCGGGCTGCACGCGCTGGTGAAGATCGGCACCCGACGCTCGCTGCGCGTGCGCTCGCTTACGCGCGGCGAGCATGTGGCGGTCGGCTTGTTCGGCGGGTCCACCAGCGATCGGCAGACCGTTGCATGACCGCACGGGCAGCCTAGCGCGACTGACCAGCCGGTACGCGGTCCTTATCGTCGGCCTCTGGGTCCTGGCAGCCGGACTCGCCAATGTGGCAGCGCCGCAACTGGAGCGGGTCGTGGACTCCCATGCCCGGTCCTTCATGCCGCCCAGCGCGCCGAGCGCGACGGCCGCCGCCCGGGCGGCCCAGTTGTTCAACCAGACGCCCAGCAACAACTTCGTTTACGTTGTGCTGGAACGCAATCAGCTCTTGACATCGCAGGATCGCCAATTCTACGACGCGCTGACGACATCACTCGGCTCGGATCAGCGCCACGTGTATGCGGTGACAGACCTGTGGTCGCAGCCGGCCACGGCTGCCGGCGCGCAGAGTTCGGACGGCAAGGCGGTCAGCGTGATGGTGCGGCTGGCCGGCATGCTCGGCACCGCGCAGGCGCGCGACTCGGTGAACGCCGTGCGCGGGACCGTCCACAAGCTTTCGCCGCCGGCGGGCCTGGCAGTTCATGTCACGGGTCCCGGAGCCACGATCGTCGACGAATTCTCCGCGATCGATCGGCAGATGCTCGGGATCACCGCCGCCACTATCGGCCTCATCCTGCTATTGCTGCTGGTGGTCTACCGATCACCCGTCGCGGCGGCTATCCCGCTGATCTCCGTCGGACTCGCCCTGGCCTTGGCCCGCGCCGTCGTCGCCGCCCTGGGTCAGTCCAATGTAGTTGAGGTTTCGCTGTTTTCGGTGGCGCTCATGGCGGCCATGACGCTAGGAGCCGGGACCGACTATGCGATCTTCTTGGTCGGCCGCTACCACGAAGGCCGGCGCCGCGGCGTGGCCCCCGCCCAGGCGTTGACGCAGGCCTACCGGTCCATCGCGCCTGTGGTGATCGGGTCGGCGCTGACAGTATCGGTGGCGCTGGCGTGCCTTGTCTTCGCGAAGGTCGGGTCTTTCCGCAGCGCCGGATTGCCCTGCGCCATAGGTATTCTTGCGACGATGGTCGCGGCGCTGACCCTCACGCCCGCGCTCATGAGCCTGGCGATACGCCGCGGGTATCTCGAGCCGCGGCCCTCGAAAACCGCGCGACGCTGGCGCCGCGTCGGAACGGCCGTGGCCCGCTGGCCCGGACCGATCCTGGTCACCGCGCTGGCATTGACCCTGTTGGTCGCCCTGCCGCTGGTCAGCATGCGGGTCGGCTTCAACGAACCCGCCGCCACGCCGTCGTCCACCGACTCTAACCGTGGCTATGCCAGCGCCGACCGGCATTTCGCGGCCAACGCGCTGCTGCCAGACGTCATCGCGGTCCAGGCCGACCACGACCTACGCAACCCGGCCGGCCTGATCGCCATCGAGCGAATCACGCGCCACATCATGGCCGTGCCGGGTGTGCGTGCGGTGCAGTCCGCCAGCCGCCCCGACGGCAAGGTGCCCGAACAGGCGACGCTGAGCTATCAGGCCGGTGTGCTCGGCCGTCAGTTCGGTGACACCATGGCTTCGCTGACGCAGCGCCTCAAGCGGGTTTCCGGACTCGACAGCGCGCTGGCACAGACCCAGGCTGCGGTCGACGGGTTGGGCAACGGATTGCGCGGTGGCAGTGCCGGATTGGCTGACATGTCCGGTGCCGCGCAAGACATGCGGGCCGGGATGGACGGGCTGCAGAGCAATGTCACGACGGTATCGGGTTACCTCGACCCGCTGCGGGACTTCGTCGGGCGGACCCCCGACTGCGCCACAAATCCGATCTGCTCGACGGTGGACCGTGTGCTCCAACCGGTCGACAGCCTGGTGCAGACGTCCACGCGTCTGGGTTCGGGCGCGGCCAAACTCACCAGCGGATCGAGCACGGCCGCCGCCGCGATGGCCACCCTGCCGCAGAGCGTGGCGTCAATGAAAGACGCGTTGGCACAAGCGCGTTCGGCCACACACGACTTGCTGAGCGTGTCCGACACGCTCGGACCCCAAATGCGCCAATTGACCGACTACATGAACGAGATCGCCACGCAGTTCCAGGGCAGCGCCGCGGCCGACTTCTACATGCCGCAGCGGGCGTTGACCGACCCGCGCTACACCGCGGCGCTGGGCCACCTGATCTCCGAGAATGGGCGCGCCGCCTACCTGCTCGTGTACGGCGACGGGTCGGAGTGGGGTGCCGACGGCGCCAAGCGGTCCGGCCAGGTGCGCGCCGCCATCAAAGAGGCCACCAAGGAAGGCACCCTGACCCCGGCCGAGGTCGACCTCGCGGGAGTTGGCCCGGTGACCGCCGACCTGCAGCGCTTCGTGGCCGGCGACACCACCCTGCTGGTGGGCGCCGCGCTGATCCTCATCTTCCTGATCGTCACGGCTATGTTGCGCAGTCCGGTCGCGGGACTGGTCGTCGTCGGGACCGTCGTCACCTCGTACGCGTCGGCCGTCGGCGCCAGCGTGCTGATCTGGCAGCACCTGCTGCATCACGACCTGCACTGGGCCGTGGCCCCGATCGCCTTCATCGCGCTGATCGCCGTCGGTGCGGATTACAACCTGCTGCTCGCGCTGCGCATCAAGCAGGAAGCGGCGGCGGGCCTGAAGACCGGGATCGTCCGGGCTTTCGGCGGTACCGGCGGAGTGGTCACGATTGCCGGCATCATCTTCGGGCTGACCATGCTGGCGCTGCTGAGTAGCAGCGTGCTCAGCATCGCCCAGATCGGTACGACGATCGCGGTCGGATTGTTGCTGGACACGCTGGTGGTGCGGGCGTTCATCGTGCCGTCGATCGTGGCGCTGCTGGGCCGGTGGTTCTGGTGGCCGAGTCCGCTCCCCCGCCGCACCGCCGGGCCAACGATGAAAACTCCCGAGCCGCAACGGGTTACTGCTGGGGCGGTATGACCGACGAGGGCAATCCGACCAGAACGCCTTCGACGTCTCCGTCGACGCTGACCAGCAGGCCGCGCCCCGGCGGCAGTGTCTGGGCCCGGACGTTGCGGTTGATCCGGTTCTGCGGGTCGTTGTCCATATACAGCTGAGCGACCTTCGCGGAGTTCTGGAAGCGCATCCACGGATCCATCTGCAGCGTAGCCCAATTCGCGCTGTTGCGCGTGGTGAAGACGTGCAGACCAATCTGGCGAGCACGCTCCATCAGCTTCCACAGCGCCGCGCCGACCGGGGGTTTGGGCGGGTAGCTCTGATCCGGGCGCAGGTCCTGGATGTCGTCGATGAGCACGAAGTGCCGCGGGCCTTCCCACGGTTTGAGTGCGCGTAATTCCTCCTGGCTCAGGCCTTTCGGTGGCAACCGGGGCAGGAGGACCTGCTGGGCCAGCGCGGTGACCACCTCGTCGATCTCGTCCTGGTCGTAGGCGTAGGCGCGCACGTAACCGGGCCCGTGCAGGTCGCGTAGACCGTGCGGGGCGGTCTTGGGGTCGATCAGCGTCAGCTGCGCTTCCTCTGGGCTGAATCGGTTCATGATCGCCTCGCCGATGGCGACCAGCGACATGGTTTTTCCGCACCCTTGCCGTCCCAGAATCAGCAATCCGGGGCTCTCGCGCAGCTTGATGGGAACCGGTCCCAGTTCGTGACGCTCGCCGATGGCGAAGGCGATCGAGAGGTCGTCGCCGCCGGGGTGCGCGGCCTCGTAGTCCAAGATCGCTTTCAGCGCCACCCGCTGGGGCAGTCGCTGCAGGGTGGCGTGCTTGGTGACTCCGGCGACATCCGCGATGCGGGCGCCGACGTCGACGATGCTCACTACCGCGCCGGTGTTCGGATCGGTCAGGGCCGGAACACCGACCCGCAGTTCGTGCAGGCTGTCGGTCAGGCCGAAGCCGGGCCGGTTCAGCGTCCGCCGCGCCGCGTCGCGTGACTCGAGCGACGAGTGCCCCATCTGGCTTTCGCTCGGGTCGGCCAGCCGCAATTGAATTCGCGCCGTGGCGTTTTGCAGCAGGCTCTGCCGCTGGCCGTGAATCCAGCCGCCGGCGCTGCACATCACGTGCACGCCGTATTCGGGGCCGCGGCTGCTCAGCGAGATGATGCGATCGCCCAGCACGGTGTCCTTCGAGTACAGGTCGTCGTAGTCATCGACCACCACGAAGACATCGCCGAATGGGTCGTTGGCGTCGGTGCCGCCCAATCCGTCGCTGCCCGGCGCGAAGCGGCGCTCGCGGAAACCGTCGAGGTCGATCTTCAGGCGCCGGAACGAGTCCTCGCGGGCGTCGATCAACGCGTCCATGCTGCTCAAAATGCGCTCAATGCCCTCGGCGTCCTTCGGCGAGACGATGTCGGTGACGTGGGGAAGCGAGGCGGCCTGGGCGAGGGTCGCGCCGCCGATGCAGAAGAACGTCACGCGTGACGGGCTGTACATGGCTGCGGCCGAGCACATCAGCGTCATCAGCGTGGTGGTCTTGCCGCGCTGCTTGGCACCTACCACAATCACGTTGCTGCGCAACGCATCCACGGCATGGACAATCTGCTTGGACTCTTCGGGAATGTCCATGACGCCGACGGGGAACATCAGCCCCGCGTTGCGCCCGTAGTCGACGTGCCAGGGTTTGCCGCGGTATCCCGCGACCAGGGCGTCGATGGACTCGGGTTCCTCGAGCGGCTCCAGCCACGGCCGGCGCGGTGAGCGGTGGGGTACCTCGTGCAACGACTCACGCAGCACGTCGACGATCTTCTTCCGTTTGAAACCGTCGTCGTAGTAGAGGAATTCATCGGGCTCCGCGTCGACGGCGGCGGCGGCTTCCAATGCCGAGGCGTCGGAGGCGTCCAGCGGCTGGAACTGCCAGTTGTACAACCGCGGCTTGGTCAACGTCATGTCGACGGTGGTCGCGACCTCCTTGGCCTTCGGCACCACGAACGGGGCGGAGAGATAGAAGCAGCGGAACGGTTCGAGGTCACGCGGGCCGACCTTGAGCAGACCGAAACCGTTTTCCTTCGACGGCAGGTGGTAGGCGGCATCCGAGCCGATCACCTCGCGGCTGTCGTCACCGGACTCGGCGCGCAGCGCGATGCGGAACGCGATGTTGGACTTCACCTTTTGCAGCGACGACAGGTCCAGCCGCTGACCACCTAGCATGAAGAAAACGTTGGCGCCGCGGCCCTCCTGGCCGATGTGGATGATGAGATTGATCCACTTCTCATGGTTGGCGAACAGTTCCAGGTACTCGTCGACGATCACGAGCAGGACCGGTACCGGGGGCAGATCGCGTCCGGCAAGCCGGATCTCTTCGTAGTCGTTGGCGTCGCGTGCGCCCACAGAGGTGAACAGCTCGTAGCGCTGCTTGATCTCGCCGTCGATGACCCTGCGCATCCGCTCGGCCAAGTGCCGTTCGTCCTTGCCGAGGTTCGACAGCGCGGCCACCACATGAGGAATGCCCAGAATGTCCTGCGCCGCCGATTCGAACTTCATGTCGACGAAGATGACGTTGAACGTCTCCGGGGAGTGGGTCAGCGCGATCCCGTAGACCAACGACAGGAAGAACTCCGACTTCCCCGAGCCACTGGTACCGATGACCACGGAGTGGAACCCGAAGCCACCGAAGTCTTTGGCGCGGATGGTGATGTTCTGCAGCTCGCCGTTGGGTTTGGCGCCGACGGGGACCTCGCACCATCGCTCATCGCCGCGTCCCCGCCGCTCGGCCCACAATCGGTCGACGTCCAAGTCGCGGGGGTCGTTGATGCCCAGGGCGCGCAGGAGTTCGGTTGCGCCGCTGACCGAGTCGGCGATCTCGCTACGGCTGGTCGGTGACCAACGGGCCATCGCCCGTGCGTATCGGTAGGCGCGGTGCACGGAGAGCTGGTCGGCGTGGGCGAAGAACTTGTTTCGCACCCGCAGCAGCGGTGCCGGGCGGTCGTCCTCGCCGTCGGCGTCGGAGCCGTTGCGGTGCAGGGCTATTTCGCCGTTGACCGATCCATTGGGCGAGCCATGACGTTCGCTGAGGTCGAATACCTGGTCGTTGGCGAAGCCCACACCGGTGCCGATGCGTGAGGCGATGCGCAGGAGGGTGATTCCCGCCTTGCCGACCTGACCGACCACGCTCTCCCATGCATCGGGACTGCCGGTGTTGTCGTCGATGATCACCAGGTGCGGGCCGAGATCGACTGTGTCGGTGCCGGTTTCCAGGGTCGAGCCCATCGCGGTGGGGCTGGCCGCGGCCAGCGGAGTCCAGGCGCCGCGCTTGCCCTTCATGTGCAGCTCAGCGGCTAGGGTTTCCTCGAGTTCCTCCGGCGTGGCGAAGACCAAACGCCGAAACCCGCACGCGTCGAACAACTCATCGTGCAGGTTGTGCGGCAGCCAAACGATCCACGACCACACCTCGGGGTTGCGGGTCACCACCAGCAACTTGACGTCGCGCGGGTTGTGGAATACCGCCAGGGAGCACAGCACCGAGCGCATCAGCGACCGCAGCCGGTCGAGATCCTCACCGACGAAGCTGAAGCCGGGCGCCGAGCGCAGGTTGATCACCTTGGCGATGTCGCGAATCTTGCGCTGCTCCAAGATGAAATCGCGGAGAGCCTGCCCGGTGACGGGCTCGAGCTCCTCATCGGAGGCGATGTCGGGCCAAGTCACCGACAGCACCGAGTCCGGTGCGTGCTGCACGCCCGTGCCGAGCCGCACCTCCAGGAAGTCGGCGTCGCCGCGCCCGCGTTCCCACATCCGGGGGCCGCCGATGATGGCGCCGAGCCCGCGGGGGTCGGAGTGCACGGAGTTCTGCCATTCGCGTTGCGCGCATACGGCGGTCTGGATCTCGTCGCGGTTGCCGTCGAGGTCACGAAGATAGCGGCGACGGCCCTTTTCCATTTCGCCCCAGGTGATCTTGCGCGCCCGACCGAAGCGGCCGGAGAACGCCAGCATGCTGAAGGCGCCGATGCCCATCAGCGGGAAGAAACCGGTGGTGAGGCTGCGCACGCCCGAGACGTAGAGCATGACGATGGTGCCGATGAGCGCGACGATCAGCGCAGGCACTCCGATCATCACCCAGATGTTGCGCGGCTCGCGCTCCGGAAGCGCGATCGGCGCGCTGGGCGCCACGCGCACGGGTTTCGGCGGCTCGATCTTGACGCGGTTGATGGGGAACGCTTTCTTGGACATTCTCTAGCCTCCCGGCTTCGCCGATGTCGTCACCACAGCCACCTTGCCGAGCGCCGGGACGGTGTCCCGCGCCAAAAGCGCTGCCTCCCTTGACAGTGCCGGGCCCGCGGCGAACGTCCGCAGCAGCGGCCAGGGGGCCTGGACGGCCGACCCCGGGTCGAGCCCGAGCGCGCGCAACGTCGTGTCGTCGTTGGTGATGCCGAACCGCACACCGTTGTCGGAAACCCAGAACAACGATTCCCGCGAGTCGGAGGTGACCACGCCGCTGGTCGACGTGACGAAGTTCGCCGCGCCCGGCAACACCAGCACCTGGTTGGCAACGACCGAGGCCGGGTCGCGGTCGTCGCGCACCAGGTGGACGATGCGGTTGTCCAGGTACGACGGTGTGGGAAGTCCGCGGCCGTTGTAGACGACAACGCGCGCCTGCGGATCCGTCGATCCTTTCTCCCACCCCACGCAGGTGGTCGGATCGGCCGCGCTATCAATGAAATTCAGGCGTTTAGTCGGGTAGTAGTCCACCGCCAGCGAGGACACCTCGGGGATGTTGACCAACACGTCGGGAGCCACCACGCGGGGCGCCGTCGAGCCGTAAGAGTTGGCGCTGCGCAAAAGGTCGGCGACGAAGCTGGTGATTTTTTGTACCCCGTCGGGCAACAGGACGTAGAACTGCTTGCCGCCGCTGGCGGTCTGGGCCTGCAGCACCGCGCCGACCTGTGAGCCCGAGACCCACGTCGAGGGCGTGCCCGCCAGGGGCACCGCGGGCACACCAAGCGGTTCGGTCGCCGGCAGTGCGTCGTGCAGGGCCCGCGAAATCTCAATCGGGAGAGTCACTCCCGGGTCGAGACCCAGGCTCAGTGTGACCGCCCTGTTCGACGGATCTATCTGCGAGCGCTTGCCGCCCCATATCACAAAGGTGTTGCCCTCGAACGTGACCAATACTCCGGCGTCATCACTGAGCGGTGTCGCGCGGTCGAAGGCGTCGAGTTGCCCGGCGATTGAAGTCACCACCGGCCGCTCGGGGCTACGCGGTCGCCCCGCCGTGTCGCACACCGCCCACGCCGACGTCGCCCCCCGATGAACCGGCATCGCAGCGGGCGCACCCGGGATACCGACCAGTGGCCCGGTCGGATACTTCGCTATCTCAGCAGGTTTCACCCAGGTCGGCTGATTCGCCGTCCCGGTCGCCAGCCGCGCGGACGTCAAATTCAGGACCGGGTACAGCCGGCCGTCGATCCTCGCGTAGAGCGCCCCGGAATCGCGGTCGCCGATGATCGCGGAATCACCCACGATGCCAGTCGGTTTCAGCACATTCAGCAGCAGCATCCAGCCCGACGCGATGGCCACCAGGAGTACTGACAACACCAGCGCCGCCGTCTGCTTGCGGTCGTCGTGTTTCATGCGCACCGAGAAGCGCGTGGTCGCCGCGCGCAACCGCCGGTTGTAGAACAGGTGCCCGGAGTTCTGGTCGCGGTTAGACAAACTCAGCGGCATGCTCAGTACCCCTTGGGCACTCGGTGAGGATCGGCCTGCTGAATCCGATCGGTCAAATTCGACGCGTCGACGGCGACCCCGTAGCGGCCCATCGCATAGTTGATGAACGCGCACGCCTGCGCTACCAGATTGTGGATGTCGCGCGAGGTCCCCGGTTGGTGATACGCCGCGAAGGTCGGTGCGATGAATTGCCAGGCGCCCTTGCTCGGGGTGCCCCGCGCCGCGTTGGAATCCCAGTCGTTAACGGCGTTCGCGTTGTAGTTGGACTCGCGGCGGGCCACCAGATCCATGCCGCGTTCCCAACGAGCGCGCGCGGCCGGGTCGTGAATGCCCTTGATGTCCAGAGCTTTACGGATGGCTGCCAGCACCGCCGCGCGCCCGCTGGCCTGGTTGTTGTGCATCGACCGCCCTTGGAAGTAGCGCAACCGTCGGAGTCTGTGCGCGAGCAGTCTCGCCCGCCGGCCTGATCCGGCGACGTGGCGATGTTGGGCGCGCAGCCGCGCCGCCATACGGACGGCCGCCTCGCGTCGGCCCATCGGCGTATCGGCCGCCGGTGTCGTGTCGGTTAGGGCGGCGTCGAGCACCGTTCGCGTCGCCGCGTGGCCATGAGTGTGATCGGCCCGCGCCGCGGTGATGAGCTGCCCCAGCATCCGGTCTGCATGGGCGAACCCCGTTAACTGCTCTATCGAGAAGGCCGACCGCGTGGCCGCCGCGCCGGGAAGCCCACCGGCGTGAGGCGTGATCGCCTCGGCGCGTGCCAGCATCTGCGCCGGTGCGTCACCGATGCCGTGGTCTGTGGTGATGCCCGCGAACAGATGATGGGCGCGAGACAACGCCGTGACCGCTTGCATTAGAGGATCGGTCACCGAGTTCCCCGCCGTGATTCATCTGTGCGCCCTCTTGACGCCGCATCCTTGCCGGACACTTCGTGCTAGTACTCCCACACCCTCTGGCCACGTATCCCGCGGTCGCTGCAGACGTACCAATAGTGCACGTATCGACAGTTCCACTGTCAATAACGGGCAACCCAACTTGATCCGTGCGTTGGGATCGGCCGACCGCGATTACGTAGCGACCTTATCGCTGGGGGAACTGCCCGACCACTCACCTTCCGGTGGGCTGGGAAGCGGGCCTATTCTTTCGGCTCGTCCTCGGACGGCATGATCACGATCCGACGATTCGGCCTGTTGGTGACCACGGTCGGCTTAGCCTCGCCGGATTTGTTGCCGGGGGTGCTCGGCGGGATCGTCAAGCGACCCTTGACAGGCTGGCCGTTGGGAACACCCGGGGCCATCACCCGCTTCTCGACCGGCTTGTCCTTATTGCCTCCCTCGCCACCGGCGCCCATCGCCCCGGGCGGCATCATCGGCATACCGGTCATGCCGGATTGCCCTGGCATGGCAGGCATCCCACCGGCTGGCGGCATCATGGCAGCCTTCGCGGCGGCGGGCGTGGTCGGCGGGGACGACGTTGGCACCGGAGGCGGGCCTAGCGAGCTGGCCGGAGTTGTGCCACCACCCCCGAGGCCTCCACCGCCACCGCCGGCGGAGCCGCCGCCCAGTCCGGAGCCGCCACCACTGCCGGCGCTGTCGACCAGATGCGCGCTGTCGGCAAGCCCGGCGCCGTGGGCGCCCTGCATCGCGCTCATCAGCGGCTGTAGGGCGCTCTGACCAGCTTGCATCGCCTGCTGGGGAAGCTGCGTCAGCGGCCCCATGATGCCTCCGATCGCGCCACCGATCGCGCCGGTCACGCCCTGCAGCGTCTGCTGGATCATCTGCATTTCCTGCTGCCCATTGGCCTCGTTGGCCGGGAACTTGGCTTCCGCCTCAGCGGCGTGGGCGCGACGGTCGGCGTCTGCTGCGGCAGCGTCAGCTGCGTCTTTGGGGACGTTGGCGTTGCCGACTCCGCCTAAGACCCCCTGCCAACCGTCTGCCACCGAGGTGCCGCCGGGCGGAGTTGGGCCTGCGCCCGGCATGGCCACTGGCAGCCCGTCATGCGTCGAGCCTGGAGACTGTTTTATGTTCTGCCCTGGGCCGCCCAAAATTCACCTCCACCCCGCTTAGGGATCCATAAGTGCTTCAAGCCGTCAGCACACGCATCGGATGTAGCGCCATTTTGTCACAGCGCCACGAAATCGGTATTCAGGTCGAAAAAGGGCCCTAGCGGCCACTCCGACGACTGATCGCGTCAAACCACGCCAGGTGATAGCTCGCGAGGTACTCATGGCCATCGATCAGCGCCTCGATGGCGGCCAAGAGCATCCAATCTCCTACCACTACTGGGTCGTGATTCGGATAGGCCGCGAGCACCGACTGATGAATTGCTGCGGCGCATTCGCGCAACATCTCGGTTTCGCTTTCTAGGACCCCCGTTTTTCGCACCGCGGGGGCTGCGACGGCCTGGGCGATACGTGGAAGGCCGTCCCGGCGGCGCACGGCATCGACGAGGGTGGGCCCGAGCTCATCGACTTGAGGCACGGCCGAGCGGGCAGGCCGGTCACCGCTGAGCACGGGTTCGTCGGGACCCGGCTCACCGACATAGGTGTTGGCGTGATGGGCAGCTGCGACCGTGACGGCGCCTAGCAAGTCCACCACGTTTGCATCGTGGCGTCGCCTTGTCGGCTCGAGCAGCGTTACGTGAGCAGGCAACCGGACGTGCGGCGGAATCCAGCCACCGGCGAGGTCAGTGACGAGCAGCGTCGTGGTGCCATCGTCGCGCAGCCCCGCCGCCCACGACAGGCGCGGTTCCTGGCGGGCCACTGCGTCGACGAGACGCTGTAACCGCTGCTGCTCGGCAGTCCTTGCGGACACGGTGCCAGCCGTCGCGCCCGTCGCCGCGGAAGCTGCAGATGCGCCCGCCATCGTCGATGACCCCGCGCCGGCCTGGCCGGCCGCGGCCCCGGACGCCGACCGTTCCACTGGAGAGACAAGTGGCCCGCCCGCTCCGCCCGCAGATGGGGATGACGCCGGCGAAGACGCTACCGGCGCGCCGGACACGGGACCGGACGGCGTCGCAGGCACCGACGGGGGCGCCACGACCGGCGGACGTAGGTCAGAACCGTAGGCGGGCAACGAACCAGATGGGATGGATGACGTGCCACCGAGGGTCGGCGCGGGCGACGACCACGAGGCACCGGTCATTACTGGCGCAACTGATGTACCTCCCGCGGTGGCTACTGGTGCGGGTGACGGCGCCGGGGGCGCGTCCACCGGTGTGGCTGTTGGGATAAATGCTCCCCCAGTGGGTACGGTCGGCGTCACTGGCGGTGCCGCGGGAGGAGTTTGAGGGCCGCCAGACTCCATCGCTTGTAGGGGCCCCGCCGTAAACGCTTGCCCGCCAGGCCCTGTCGACTGGCCCGTCGCTAAGCCGGAGGTGAAGGCTTGTCCTAGCCCGGGCTGCAGGCCCTGGCTCATACCGACTGGTGAGGTCGGCACCGGCGCCCCGTGTACGCCGGGCATCCCTGGTGATACGGGTCCGCCGCCGGTGGGCATTTGGACGCCTGGGGACGGGGCGGCTGGTGGCGCGCCAGGAACCGTTCCAGTTGCTCCCTGCGCGCCGCCAAAAGCGGGTTGACCAGGTGAAGGCCCGGGCGTGGCACCACCTGAAGGTGCGTTAAGGCCCTGCTTCGGCCCGAAGGCGGGTGGCGTCGGCCCGTTTCCAGGCGATGGTGCATTCAGGCCTTGTTTGCCTCCGAAAGCATCGGGTGCCGGCGAATTCAAATCATTCTGGCTGATTTGTCTCGGCGGTGGTGCCTCCCCGACATCGAATCCATTTGCACGCGCCCAACTCCGAGCATCCCCGCCGGCACCTTCGACATCGAGGATCTTCTGCGTCGCAGCTACTAGCTTGTCGACAGCGTCCCGGCTGGCATTTGCCGCATCGGCGTTACAGCGCGCCTGGACAGCTTGTACTTCCGCTAGTTGCTCCGGGGGCGGCTTCTTCGACGCGAGGATGTCATCGATTTCTTTATTGCCCCTGTTCGCTATTTCGGACAAGCGGCTGCGCAAATAATCGATGGCGTCCGCGCCTGAGTTGAAGGCCGCGGCTTTTGTCTGATACTTCTCCGCGAGATCCAGGTGAAACTTCTCGCCCTGTTGGTACCGGTCGATGAGATCATCGGCCGTGTGGCCCTCGTTATGGGCCGAGATCTTCGTCCACAGGTTCCGCAGGTGTTGCGAATATCCTTGCTGCTCCGCAGAAGCCTGACTCCAGTGCTGTGCGCCCGCGCGCAGAGTCGCCGACGGTGCTGGCCACCACGCTCCGACGAGCGCAGCGGACCATTTACCGGGCGGAAGATCAACCGCCACCGCATTCCCATTTCATCGCCGCGTCCTTGGCGTTCGCATCGAGTACAGCTCCGACCTCAATAGTGCGACAGGCGCGCGCGCACCAGCAATTCACCAGACGCTGGCCTATTACGGCAACTGCGGATGCGCTACGGGAGGCTATCCGCCTCCACACACCTTTTTCATTGCGGCATCCTTGGCGTTCACATCGGCTATGGTCGACTGCCACGCTGCAGGATCACCCAGGCTCGCTACGGCCGCAGCATTGCTGTATGCCCCCGCCAATGCAACCGCAGTGGCTCGGTCATCGGCCGCAACCGCTGGGGTACCGCTTAATGCTTGTTCGATGAGTACCGCGCCGTTGACGGTTGCAATACCTGCACGCTCCGCGCTGTTGCCGTTCGTTTCTATTTGCACCGCGCGCGCGGCGAGCTTGTAAGCGTCACACAACTTCTGATGTGCAGCGGCAGTCTGGTCGGCAGTGTACGAAGGCGCCGTCGACGTGGCCGAGGAGACCGCTGACGAACTGCCCGCAGGTCGTGTCAATGCGACAACGAGGGCCGCGATGCCCAGAACGACTGCAATCGCGCCTAAGGCGATAGCTGGCCATGCCTGACGGCGCGGCGGCGGCTGCGTGGGAAGGGTTGGCGCCCAAGGCGTTGGGCTTGGCGGTGGGCCGGTGGTCGGCCCCTGTCCCGGAGCTGGAGGCAAGTCCCCCACAATTCATCCTCCTCATCTGTTGACGGCGCTCTAAATGGCCTATCGACGATTGTGTACGCAATCCGCCGAATATTGGAGCAGCTGACCGGGCTGACAAGCAATCAACACGGGGCTCGATGGGTCAGCCGCGTCCCCACATCTCTGCCTGATTACCGCGTCCTTGGCGACAACGTCATCGAGCGCGGTCCGGTACTCGGTATCTGTAGCAAAGCTGCCGAGCGCAATTTGAACTGCGGTAGGCCATTGCTAGTGCGCGTGACGCCTACTGGTCTTTGGCATCCAGAGCCGGCGCGTTGGCAGCGTCGTCGACCATGTCCGCTCCGTTAGCAAGTGCGGCGCGACCACAGCCTTATCGGTTCCGTTCGTGTCGATCTCGACCGGGCGCGTGGCGGGTTTGTAAGCGTCACAAACCCCTGAGGCGCCTGAGAGACTTCGGCAGCAGTGTACGTGGGGGCGCCGACGCCCAATGCGAACGCCGGCCACATCCTTGAGCGCGGTTGTCGCGCAGGATAGCCCGCTGCCCGCTCCCCTATCGGTGGACCACCATACGGCCCCGCACCCGGATGTGAAGGTGGGTCCTCCGTCACCGGCGCTGGCTATACGTTCTCTACAGAAGGACCAGCACTCGGTCGCAGCGCCTGCATTTCGGTGGCGTTGTTAGTGTCCATGTTGGTGAACTCGTGGGCCGCATGGTGCGCCTTGGTACCGACACCCGTGAGCGTCTCGCTGTGGGCTTGCAAGGTTTTCACGTGCTGCCCGTGCGCGGCCGAAACCGCGCCGTGAAAGGCGTCGGCTGCGGCGAAGTCGCCGAACATTCCCGATGCCACGGTTCCGCCTGCCAAGTGATCCGCCCCGTCCTGGGCATGCCCTCCTGCGCGGTGCGACTGATTGCCTCCGGAATGCAAAAGGTCGGTATCGACGAACATTGCCATTCCTTCCGATCTCATGCGATGTACGGTCTTAGCGCCGTGTAAGCCTGTTGATCAGGCTAAATGTCGCCTTAAGAGCGGTCAATTCACCCCCGTCGCCACTGAGGCCGGCAGCACGAGGACCCCTAGAACCCGTGGCCGTTGGTGACCGACCGCGCGGGACGATCCCATTCCGGATCGACGGCGATGGGCACCTGGATTCCGAGATGCGGCAGCGAGACCGTCCCCAAGCGGGTGTGCAATTGGAAAGGAAGAGCGATCCGCGCTGCAGCTCGGTCGGACGCCAGCATGCCTTCGCCGGCCAGGCGATCGCCGTGCCCGATGACAATCTCAGTCATGTTGTGCAGCGATTCGCTGCCCACGTCGTAATAGTGCGAGTGATCGGTGAACCATGGCACGACGCTGTGCGAACCGGCGACCTCGGCGTGAAATCGCGCCGCACCGTAGCCCGCATGAGCGGGATCGGTGCCCAGTCCGGCCACCGGGCCCAGCGGTTGGTCCAGCGAGGCATTCAGGCTGTTCGGGAGCCCGTTACCCGAGTCGCCGATCCAGCTGATTGCATCGGTCGACGCGGCGCCCACATACAACCTGCCGCCATCGAGATGGAAGTCCGTGGCGCTGTGCGCTAAATCGGTTCCTGGGCAACCGGTTAGCACGGCGTCGTTGGCACGCATACCGCTGTTGGCGAACGCGTCGGCCACGGTCGTCGATCCGTAGGAATGCCCGAGAACGGTGACATGTGCCGGGCTCGACGAATCATGTGTGGCGGCAAGGCCATTGACGTCGGCGGCCAGGAGCGCGCCCGCTTGTCGAGCTCGCCACGGGGTGCCGACCTGTTCCAACATCGATGGGTCGGTGAGGGCCTGCTGCCAGTGCGGATGATCGAATTCTGGTGCGTCATAACCCATCCAGGCCAACACCGCGGTGGTGCGGCCAGGATCGGCCTTAAACGACTGCTCGTAAAGGTTGATGGCGTCGTCTGGCCCGTCGGACATCCACCCGCCTCGCACGCTGCTGTTGGTGCCGGGCACGATGACCGCCGTGTTGCGGGACTTGTCCGGGTTGCCGATCGCGATGGCCGCCCTTCCCTTGCCGTCGAAGGCCAGCGGGTCGTAAGCCCACAGCATGATGGGGAGCCCCGCCGGTAGGTCTGACCTTCTGTCGCGCTCGAGAAAGTCGTTTGTTTTCACCGCGTTCTGGTATCGGGCGATGTCTGTAGCGCACAGTCCGTAATCGCCGGGGTTGGCGAACACATTCGCATTCCGGTTGTTGAGCGCGGCGTCGCGAAGCGCCGAGGGGACGAGCCCGTGCTGACGGGCGACATCCTCGACCCTACGCAGATCGTCTTTCATCGCCGCCTGGTTCACCGAGTCGCGCACGTCGGCCGGTACGCCATTGAGGTTGCCCAACTCGCGCGGGCGTTGGTTTATGAGCAGTCGCTTTTGGTTGGCACTCAACGACTCCCACCATCGTTTGACTTCCGCTGAGCTGCTGCCCGGCCACGGAATCGATAGTTTGTCGACGCCTTGAATCTCTGCCGGGTCGGCCCCCTCGCCGCGTAGGTTCCCTAGCGCGGGAGCAAGCATCGCCGAATACCGATCGCGGATCTGTCGGAGCACCAGCACTATCGCTTTCGTTTCGGTGACCGCGTCCCCGCGCAGATCGTCAGCTGCGCATTGGTCGTCGTCTGCGAGGGCATCGCAAAGCTCGTCGTCGACGGCCTCAAGGTCGTACTCCAGCGCGGCGAGGTACCACGCGGAGGCTCGTTGAGCCTCGGCCAGCGCGGCGGCGATATTCTCCAAATCGATTGAGATCTTCGGCAGTTGGGCGGCCTGCAGACCCAACGACCGGGTAACACGCTGTACCTCGTCGGCGTCGTTGATCGGATGCTCGCCATTCTGGTGATTCCACGACCCCTCGAAGCGGCGCCGGGCGGCCTCGAACGAGAGGCTGGCCTCCACCGTGCTTACCCCGGCGTCACGGAAGGCTCTGGCTAGAGCCGCGATCTGGGCTGGGCGGCCGGCTTGCAGACTGGCGTCGATCGACCAAGGATCACCACCAGCCTCGGCGACGAGAAACGGGATGCTTAGGTGGCGAAGCTGCATCGCGTCGCGTCCCCGGCGAAACGCGTGTCACATCACCAACCGTCGTCAGAGCGAACTCGCGCCGTCGGCGAGACCGTCGCCGTCGGTGTCGGTTAGGCGGACGTTCCATTTGCCGTCGCCATCGGTGTCGACATATCCGGTCACGCCGTTGTCGTCAGATCGCAGGACACGGTCGGCGAGCCCGTTGCCGTCGGTGTCGACGAGGCGGGCGTCGGCGTGCCCGTGGCCGTCGAAGTCGACCAGCGGACCGCCGGTGTGCTCGACCCCATCGAGGCCAAACCAGCGCAGCTGGCCGCCGCCCCCGTCCATGGCCACAGCCCAGGTCCCGGAGCCGTCATCGGTGAAGTACGCCTCGGGGGTGCCGTCGTTATCGAGGTCGCGCACAACATGATCCACGAGGCCATCGCCGTCGAGATCCGCGAGTGCGTCGTCGCGCAAACCGTCGTGGTCGAAATCGAGCCCGATCGATTCGTAGCGGCCGTCGGCGTTTAGGTCGAGGTCGGGTTGCGCGTGCCAAATGGCGGCAGCGCCGTTATCACCAGCCATGCAGTAGTCCATGCGTATTCCGACGCGTGGATGCTGTTAGTCGTTCCCCCGAGACCGCCACCACGCCAACAGTTCCGCGGTCGCCTCGTCGTTGTCCAGCGGTCCGCGCTCTAACCGGAGCTCCTTCAAGAACCGCCATGCCTCGCCGACTTGGGGGCCGGCCGGGATGCCAAGCAGCTCCATGATCTGGTTGCCGTCCAGATCCGGTCGCACCCGCGCCAAATCCTCCTGGGCGGCCAGCTCGGCGATTCGCGTCTCGAGCCGGTCGTAACTGGCCTGCAGCCGCGCGGCGCGGCGCTTGTTACGGGTGGTGCAGTCAGCTCGCACCAGCTTGTGCAGCCGGGGCAGCAACGGACCCGCATCGGTGACGTAGCGGCGGACGGCGGAATCGGTCCACTTCCCATCACCGTAGCCGTGAAATCGCAGATGCAGATACACCAGCTGCGAGATGTCCTCGACCATCTGCTTGGAATACTTCAAGGCCCGCAACCGCTTTCGGACCATCTTGGCGCCAACGACCTCGTGGTGATGAAAACTCACCCCGCCGTTCGCTTCGTGGCGCCGAGTCGCGGGCTTACCGATGTCGTGCAGCAGCGCCGCCCAACGCAGCACCAGGTCCGGGCCGTCGTCCTCCAAAGCGATCGCCTGGCGCAGCACGGTCAGTGAGTGCTGGTAGACGTCCTTGTGTTGGTGATGTTCATCGATGGCCATTCGCATGCCGCCGACCTCGGGCAGCACCACCTCACCCATGCCCGTCTGCACCAGCAGATCGATGCCGGCCGTCGGGTCGTCGCCGAGCACGAGTTTGTCCAGTTCGGTGGCCACCCGTTCGGCGCTGATCCGCGACAGCTGAGGGGCCATCCGCTCGATGGCCTCTCGCACGCGCGGTGCAACACCGAAGCCCAGCTGCGAGACGAACCGCGCCGCGCGCAACATCCGCAACGGGTCGTCGCCGAAGGACACCTCCGGCGCGGCAGGGGTGTCCAGCACCCGCGTGCGCAGCGCCGCCAAACCGCCTAGCGGATCCAGGAATTCGCCCGGGCCCTCTGACGTGATGCGCACGGCCATCGCGTTGGCCGTGAAATCGCGGCGCACCAGATCGTCCTCAAGACGGTCGCCGAATCGCACCTCGGGATTCCGGGACACCTGGTCGTAGGTATCGGCGCGAAAGGTGGTGATCTCCAGGCGATGCTCGCCCTTGCCGACGCCGACGGTGCCGAACTCGATCCCGGTATCCCAAAGGTTGTCGGCCCACCCCCGCAGGATTTGTTGCACCTGCTCGGGTCGTGCGTCGGTGGTGAAATCCAGGTCGGGACTCAACCTGCCCAACAACGCATCCCGTACCGAACCGCCGACGAGGTAGAGCTCGTGGCCCGCCGCGCTAAACGCGGAACCGAGCTCGGCCAGCATGGGCGCATGCCGATTCAGGGCGACCGCGGCGGCGGTCAGCAGGTCGGCATCCTGGGCGGCATCAGGCACGTTCGATCAGCCTAGTCGGCGACAGACGAAAAGCCTGTGTGAGGAGCCTCGCACGTCACCAAAGGTGAATTGACCGGTCGGCGCCCGTCAGTAGCGTTACGGACGACAAGAAGGGTGAGCGGCGGGATGATGCGGTGCATCTCCGATACATAAGCAAGGGCGCACTGATCGTGTTCGCGGGGGGGAACCCGTGGAAGATCAATGACACATTGCAGAGCGGCCGGCCGGCCCAGATCTCGAACCTCGCACAAGCGTTTCATGACGCGGGGCGATCCACAGGGGAAGCGGAAGTCGCATTCAACCTGGCGCGGGATCGCTTCGACAAAGCCTGGACACGCGAGAACGGCGAAAATCCGATCAACGATTCGGCCGAGGTGCAGCGGGCCACGAACTCACTCGGGGTGCAGGCAACTCAGTTGCCCGAAATCGGTGCCGACCTGGAGAACGTGGCGGCCGCACTGGCCGAGGCCCAACGGTTCGGAAAGGGCGAGATTTCATCGCTCGAAACAGCGCTGCAAGATCTCGACGACCAAATAGGCGAGGCGGTCAGGCTGGAGAACAACCCCCTGTTAACGGCCGCGGAGAGGCAGGTGGTCGACCACTACATCGACGGACTCGAGAAGCATGCGATCCAGGACACGAAGACCTCGCTGAAAAACCTCAGGCAAATCCGCGGCCACTACTCTCAGCAGCTGCAAACTCTGTTGGCCAACCTGCACAAGCAGGATGGATATGCGCCACCAATCCAGGCGCTCGATGGCAACCTCCCCGAAGATTCTCCGCAGACCGTCAGTGATGAGGAACGGCGTCACAACCAGATTGAGGCCTTCAAGCGGGCCTTCGGCCGCGAACCGACGTCGACCGCCGATTGGGAGACTGCGGCAGCTCTGGATCCGCAGACTTACGACGCTAAGTTCAGCGGCGCCAAATCGGAGATCCGAGTGGTCAAGATTCGGCCGGTGCCCGGGCAGGGCGTGGTCCGCGTCTCGCAATGGATTGAACAACGCGACGTGACCAGTTTTCCGCCGTGGAAGCGAGACCTTGGGAACAACCGGGGACCCAATCCGAACTTCGACCCGGAAGACACGAAGGTCACCACATACATCGACTACGAAAACGGCATCGTCGTCCTGAGGCAGAACCCCTCGGTCGAAGAGAACACCACCGGCGGGCCCGGTCGGGTGAAGGTCGGCATACCCAAGGGCAACGTGACGCAACTTCCCGATGGATCCGTTCGGATCAAATACGACGCGGGCAACCCGTTCGCCCCGAAAATCACCGGAGATCCCACCGGGCCCTTTGCGGACCATACAGTGACGGTCAACGGTGACCTGGTTTTCACGCCTGGACCAGGAGGTGTGCAGGTTAACGGAACGCGCACCGACTATCCCTCCTTGGAGGTGTATCAGGACTTGCCAAACGGCGGCACCCGCACAGTGCTGATTGACCCCGCCCAATCCGGCAGATCGTGGGGGCCGGCCCTTAATCTGCCCGGCCATCACGACGTCGGCCCCCTCGGCGGCAAGTCGTTCGCACCGTTCGACACAGGTGGCTGGAACACAAAATACGATGTGCCGGCTCCTTTGCCTGCGACTGACTTTGGCCCGGTTACCGACACACCGTCGGTGCCTCCCTTGCCCACCGGAACTGCGGTTCCCGCATGACCACTAAATACTGAGAGCAGCAAGAGATGCCGTCTTTGCTTCGAGTTCGTGACCTGGACGCCGCCGCGTGGCGCGTGGCGACATTGTCGGCACCATTCGTCGTGCAGATCGTCTTGGGGTTGCTGCTTACCACGATGTGGTTGCTGGGCAAGTGGCCGTTCGAAACGCATAGTGCGTACGCCGGTGAGCGAGCATGGATGCTGGCTTCGACCGGCGTTACGACCTTGACAGCGCTGCTAATCAGCGTCGCGTTCCTGAGCTCGCCGTCGCCGCGCAATCGCGGTCTTGCGCTTAGCCTTGCGGGATCGTCCGCCACCGTGCTTATCGGCGGAATTGTCTACGCTTATTTGATCTTGCGCTGAAAGGTCTTGTCGTGGCTGACGATTCGCTGATCCCGGTTTCGAAATCGCGTTATGGCCCGGTCGCTTTCGTGGTGGCGATACTCCACGTTTTCGTCGTCGAGTTCACCACATGGCTTTTCATGCCGTATTCAATCGTCTTCGTACTGCCGGTCGTTCTGGTCTACATGGCGATCGCAGCTCTGGTGATGCAGGCTCAGGGAACAATGGGGCAGATCGGGCGCGGCATGCTCATCGGCAGCCTGTCGGGGCCCCTTTCGCTGCTTGTCTTTGGTGCGGTGTGGGCTGTCGCCCACGCGATCGGCCCGATCTGACCAGACGCGTTCCGCCGTGACCTCGCGCGCTCAGCCCGCGGCGAGCATCTCCAGGAGAATATGCCGTGCCAGCTACTATCGCTTGGGTGTCGGACGGCGAACAAGGCAAACCGCGTCGGCGCCGGGGGCGGCGCCGAGGCCGTGGCGGCGCGGCTTCGTCCGAGAAGCAGACCAACAGTCAAGCGACCGGAGACTCGACAACCACGAAATCGCGCCGATCCCGGACATCTCGCCGCGGACCGGATCAGCTGCGGACCGTCCACGAAACCTCGGCCGGGGGCCTGGTCATCGACGGTCTCGACGGTCCGCGCGAGTCTCAGGTCGCGGCGTTGATCGGACGCATCGACCGGCGCGGGCGGATGCTGTGGTCGCTGCCCAAAGGGCACA
>NZ_LZMB01000588.1 GCF_001673555.1 Mycobacterium sp. 1165178.9
ACCTGGCCGAGCTCCTGGATCTGGCTCCGCTGGTGGCAGACAACGCCTACAACATGATCGACCGCGCGAACGGCAGCGTGCGGGCCCGCTTCCTTACGGATCGGTTGCTCTTCGACAGCCAGTACACCAAAGAGATCTGCAACCTGATGGGCCTTCGTCAGCTAGGCTGCAGCACCGGGACCATCCAGGATTTCGGCCCCGATTTCGGGCTGACGTATGTGCTCGATGGCATGGCCGCCATGGGGCAGAAATGATGCCGGCGGGCGCGCGGGGCATATTGACCGCGGTGGCCGCGGCGATGGTCAGCGCGGGTTGCGCCACGAACGGCCTTGCCAGCCTGCCCCTTCCGGCCCCGGGGCTGGGCTCGGGAGGCTATTCGCTGAACGCGGTCTTCTCCAATGCGCTCAACCTGCCGATGAACGCCAAGGTTAAGCTCGCCGGCGCCGACGTCGGGCAGCTCGAATCGATGGTCGCACGCAACTACACCGCGGTCACCCGGCTGCGCATCCGGGACGGCGTGCAACTGCCGCGGGGCAGCACCGCCGAATTGCGCACCGCGACACCGCTGGGCGACGTGTTCGTCGCGCTCAAGCCTCCGGTTGACGATCCCGCGGACACACCGCTGCTGCGCAACGGCGACACCATCGGCCTGGATTCGACCGCGGCCGCTGCGACCGTCGAGTCGGTGCTCAGCTCGGCGGCGATTCTGGTGAACGGCGGTGCGGTTCGCAATTTCACCAACATCATCAACGGTTTCGGCAAGGCGACCGGCGACCAGGGCCAGGCGTTCGGAGACATGATCCGCAAGTCCAACGAGCTGCTGGGTAGGTTGGATGCCCGGTCCGATCAGATCTCGCACGCGCTGACCCAATTGTCGCGGCTGGCCGATCAACTCGACTCCAAGAACCAGGCCATCAGCGACCTCATGACGGCCGCCAGCCCGGCCACTTCGGCCCTCGCCGACAACACCAGTCAGCTCTCCAATCTGGCCGTACAGGTGGGCGACACCTCCCGGTTGCTGGCCAGATTCCCGTCGATCGGTGGCACCGACACCAGCGGCCGCAGCGTGATCCGGGACCTGAACACCGTCGCCGGGGCCGCCAACGACGTTGCGATGAGCCCGGATACCAGCTGGCTGTCGATCAACCGGCTGATCCCCCCCTTGGTCAAATCGACTGCGGGGAACTCGATTTCGGTGAATGTCGGCGTGGACAAGATCATGCTCGGCTCGCTGCCCGATATCGGATTCCCCGGTGACATCGGGCTGCACGGACCGCATCACTACAACGTGAACCTGCTGGTCGGCACCCTCAAGTACACCCTGTGGCGGCTGCAGGAACGCGTGGTCGGCCGGGGACCCAATTCGCCACAGGTTCCGGTCATCCCGGACCCGAACATCCCGGGCCAAATCGATGTCGCCCCCGGGCCGCCGCCGGCTCTGCCACCACCGGCCGGACCGCCGCCACCGCCGGGATCGCAGCCATGATGCGCGCCGTCGCCAACTCCGCCAATGTCGTTGTCCGTGCTGTGCGCACCGGTCACCGGCAACAGGTTTGGCTGTCGGTGGCCGGCCTGGTGCTCATCCTGGTCGTGGCGACCGCCTATCTGCTCATCGGAACGCTGAGGGTGAAGCCCTTCGCCTCTTCCTACCGGGTCACCGTGCAGTTGACGGAATCGGGCGGCCTGCTGCCCAATCAGGACGTCGCACTGCGCGGAGTGCGCATCGGCCGCATCGAGTCACTGCAGATCACCGACAGCGGGGTGAACGCGGTCGCCAGCATCACGTCGGACGTGCGGATCCCGGCGAACAGCGTCGTGCACGTGTCGGCCCTCTCACCGGCTGGAGAGCAGTTCATCAACTTCGAAGCCGCGAACGATGCGGGGCCGTATCTGCACGACGGCAGCCTCATCGCACTGGACCATACGACCGTCCCGGTCAGCTTGGCGCAGTTGCTCGGTGACGCCGACGGGCTGCTGGCCCAGGTCGACCCGCACAAGATCGAGTTGATCAAGAGGGAGTTGAGCCTGAGCAGGGAGGGTCCGGCGAAGCTGACCGCCATCGTCGACGGCGGCACGTTCCTGCTTTCGACGCTGGATTCGGTGCTGCCCCAGACAACCAGCATCATCAAGACCAGCCGCGTCGTGCTCACCCTGGCAAGCGACAAGAACAGCGGATTGGGCGCCACCGCAACCGAACTCAACCAAACGCTGACCGGTGTGGCGCGAATGCAGGCCGGCTACCGCCGGCTGACCGGGCAGACGCCCCGCACGCTTTCGGCGGTCGACAATCTGTTCGCGGACAACTCCGACACCATGGTGCAGCTGCTGGGCAGCATGGCCACCATGTCGCACCTGTTCTATCTTCGGGTGCCGGCGCTCAATGCCCTGTTCCCCGACTACCGCGGGTCGGTATTGGACGCGGTGACGAGCGCGTTTCACGACGGCGGCGTCTGGGCGACGGCCGACCTGTATCCCCGCTACGTCTGCGACTACGGGACGCCGTCGCACGCGCCGTCCGCCGCCGACTACTACGAGCCGTTCATGTACACCTACTGTCGCGACGACGACCCGGCGGTCTCGATCCGCGGCGCCAAGAATGCGCCGCGCCCGGGCGGCGACGACACCGCCGGTCCCCCACCGGGCGCGAACCTGGGCCAGCGAACCGACCCGACCCCGCGGGGCCGCTACAGCATTCCCACCCCCTACGGCGGTCCGCAGCTGCCAATCGAACCGCCGCACTGAACCCATCGACCCCTAGGAGATGATCGTGGTCGTGACCACCAAGAAGAAAGCGCAAGCCGAAACCGAAACGGAATCGGGCGCCGATGCCCCCGAAGTTGCCGAAGTCGAGGAGGCGCGCTCCGACGAATCCGCCGAGGCGCCCGAGGATTCGGCCGACGAAGCGACCACGGACGAGGGTGACGAGCGGGCCGGCAGCGACGAGGATGAAGAAGGCGGCCTCCTCAAACGCAAGAGTGCGAAGGCGAAGCGTGCTAAGCGGCCCTGGCGCCAGTATCTGCGTCGCAGCGCGCTGCCGGCGTTACTCGTTGCCTCACTTGCCGTTTCGGGGTATTTCGGGTGGTGGCAATGGCAGGACCACCAGGTGAAGGCGGCGGGTGAACAGGCCCAGCAGGCGGCCATCGCCTACGCGCAGGTGCTGACGAGCATCGACTCCAACAAGGTCGACGAGAACTTCAAGCAGGTGCTCGACGGCGCGACAGGCGAATTCAAGGACATGTACACCCAGTCCAGCGTCAAACTCCGGCAGCTGCTGATCGACAACAAGGCGACCGCCCACGGAGTGGTGGTGGACTCGGCCATTCAATCCGAATCCACCGACAGGGTCGTCGTGCTGCTCTTCATCGACCAGACCGTCACCAACACGGCCGCACCCGACCCGCGCATCGACCGCAGCAGGATCAAGATGACGATGGAGAAGGTCGACGGTCGCTGGCGGGCAAGCAAAGTCCAACTCCTCTGAGCCGAGCGGAGGCTTCTCATGCTCAAGCGACTGTCAGCGGCGTTCGTATTGGCCGCGGCCGCAGCCATTCCCAGCACCGCAACCACGCACGCGTCCGCGCCGTCGTTCTGCGGCGAACTCGGCGGTAATTGGGACGGCCAGTACTGCCACACCGCGGTGACCTCGGAACGCAACGCCGTGCGCGACATCAAGGTCGCCGTGCCCGACGAGCTGGTAGACAATCCGACCACCGGCCCGGTGATCCGGGACTATCTGCGCACGCTGGTCAACAACTGGAGGACCGCCAACGGCAGTATGGCGGCCGACAGCTACGGCGAGGAGAACTTCGAGATCTTCCGGCACGGCAACCTGCTCAGCGCGGTGTTCCACGAGGATTATCACGCCGACGGGCCCAAACCCAACAACGCCTACCGGACCTTCACCTTCGACATGGCGGCGGGCAGACGGGTGCAGCTCGCCGATCTGACGACGTCGAATCCGCTGACCGCCATCCCGCCCCTGGCTGCGCCGTTCATCGATACGGCGCTGAATCAGGCTCCGCCACCGCATGATCCGGGCACATACCCGTTCATCCTCGACCGTTGGACCCCCGACAAGGTCTACTCGGGCGCGTATAAGGCCTGGGCGCTGACGCCCGACGAGTTGATCCTCTACATGCCCGACTATCCGGTCGGTCACGACGAGCCGATCAACTTCTCCCCCGGCCTGCCGCAGTGGTTCATGGACGGCGGCACCGTGCAGGCGCACATCCCGCTATCCGCGCTGAGCCCGGTAATGCGTATCTGAGCGGGGCTCGCGATCGTGTAAGCCGGCGCCGGTTGGGTACCTTCCAGAAGTGCGCCGACCTCTTCGCTGTGTGAGCACTTCTGGTGCTTGCGACGCAAGCCGATCACCGATTCGCCCCGCCGTGCCGTCATCGCGAACACCCTGATGGCGACACCGAAGCCGGTGCCCGAGGACTTGCGCCAGTTGGCCGACGCCCACGGGGTGGCCACCTTTTACCGAAACGAACGACGCGAACCGGTTCACGTGGACGCCGACGTCGTGGTCCGGGTGCTCGGCTTGCTCGAAATCGAAGCCGGCAGCGATGCCGACCGACGTCGCGAATTGGCGAGGCTGGCCGAGCGCAAGCGGGCGGGAGGGCTGGCACCGACAGTCGCTGTGCGGGTGGATGGCCTGCCGCGGCCAATTCCGGGAGCGGTCGCGTTGGTCGGGGAGGACGGCAACCTCATTGATGTCCGCGACGACGAGCTACCCGGCGATCTGGCGCCGGGCTGGTACCGGTTGCACACCAGGGACGGTCAGGAAGTCACCCTGGTGGCGGCCCCGCCGCGCGTCCCCCAAACGCCGGTGACCTGGGGATGGATGCTGCAGCTGTATGCGCTGCGCTCGGGCCGTTCATGGGGGATCGGTGATCTGGGCGACCTGAAAGACTTCATCGACTGGACCTCGGCGGCGCACGGCGCGGGCGCTGTGCTGCTCAACCCGCTGAATGCGCCCGGCCCAACGCATCCCGTTCAGCCCTCCCCATACACCCCATCCAGTCGGCGATTCGCCAACCCGCTGGCGCTGTGCATCGAGGACCTCGACGCCTACCGTCGGGCCGACCCACACACCCGCATGGAAGTCGCCGCGCTGCGTGTCTCGCCCGGCACCGAGCGGATCGACCACGACCTCGTCTGGGCCGCCAAACGGGCGGCGCTCGAATTGCTTTGGCGCGCGGAGAACCGGCCCTGCGTACTCGACGAGTCCCCCTCGTCCGGGGCGCTGCGCGACTGGGCCACGTACTGCGCGCTGGCCGAGCGATACGGCGGCCGCTGGCCACACTGGCCCGAATCCTTGCGGGACGTCGGCGGGCCGGGCGTCACCGCGGCCCGTAAAGAGCTGGCGCCCAGGATCGCGTTTCACGCCTGGGTGCAGCAACAATGCGCCGAACAGCTCGCCGAAGTACGCAGCGCCGCACGAACATCCGGCATGGCGCTTGGTGTCTTGCACGACCTTCCGGTCGGGGTCGACTCGGACGGCGCTGACGCGTGGGCCCTGGCCGATATGCTGGCCGCCGGGGTTCACGTCGGTGCTCCGCCGGACAATTTCACCCCGCGCGGCCAAGACTGGGGGCTACCGCCCTGGCGCCCCGACCGGCTCGCCGACACCGGGTACACCGCGCTGCGAGACATGCTGCGCGCCGTACTCGTTCACGCAGACGGCCTACGGATTGACCACGTCGCGGGCTTGTGGCGGCTGTGGTGGATACCTCCCGGTGACTCTCCCGATCGAGGCACCTACGTCCACTACGACGCCGACTCCATGCTTGCCGTGCTCGCGTTGGAAGCCCAGCGCGCGGGCGCGACCGTGATCGGGGAGGATCTGGGCACTGTCGAACCGGAAGTCACGGAAGCGTTGGCCGACAACGGAATGCTGGGCTGCGCGGTGTCCTGGTTCACCCGCGACGAGTCCGAGCCCGAACAACCCTTGCTCGTCCCGTCGAGGTGGCCGTCACGCGCGGCCGCCAGTCTCTCCACCCATGACCTGCCCACTGCGGCAGGATTTTTGCGAGGCGAACACGTGCGGGCGCGCGCGGAGCTCGGCCTGCTCGACGACGTGCCCGGCGAACAGTCCTCGGCGGATAAGGAGAAAGCCGAATGGCTGACGTTGCTGCGTTCCGAAGGGTTGCTGCCTACCGACCCGGACGAGAACGACATCATTGTCGCCATGCACCGCTTCTTGGCGGCGACCCCGAGCAGGTTGAAGCTGATCTCGCCCTACGACATCGTCGCCGAGCCACGCCAGCCCAATTTGCCTGGGACCATTGACGAATACCCGAATTGGCGCCTGCCGCTGCCGGAGACGCTCGAGCAGCTGCGCGACGATCCACGAGTCGCCGAGATCACCGCCGTCTTCCAGGCCGCCGCCGGGGGCTGACCCAGGTTCGGGTCGGCGGTCGGTGCGAACCGAACCGATGTGGGCTCAGTCCTCCGGGTTGTACCCGAGGTTGGGGGCGAGCCAGCGCTCGGCTTCGGCCAGGGTCCAGCCCTTGCGCTTCGCGTAGTCGGCGACCTGGTCCTGGGTCAGCCGGCCGACCACGAAGTACTGCGACTGCGGGTGCGAGAAATACCAGCCACTGACGGCGGCACCGGGCCACATCGCCATCGATTCGGTCAGCTCGATGCCGGTCCGCTCCTTCACGTCCATCAACTTCCAGAGCGTCACTTTCTCGGTGTGCTCCGGGCAGGCCGGGTAGCCGGGGGCGGGGCGGATTCCGCGGTACTTCTCGTCGATGAGTGCCTCGTTGTCCAGCTGCTCGTCCGGCTGGAATCCCCAGAACTCCTTGCGGACCCGTTGGTGCATCCGTTCGGCGAAGGCCTCCGCCAGCCGGTCGGCGACCGACTCCAGCAGGATCGCGCTGTAGTCGTCGAGGGCCGCCTTGAACTCCGCGATCTTCTCCTGGCTGCCGAGCCCCGCGGTGACGGCGAAGGCGCCGACATAGTCAGCCAGACCGGTGTCCTTGGGCGCGATGTAGTCGCCTAGCGACCGGTTCGGGATGCCCTCCCGGTGCTCGCCCTGCTGGCGCAGGTTGTGCAGGGTGGTCAGCACCTCGCTGCGGCTGTCGTCGGTGTAGACCTCGATGTCTTCAAAACCCGGGCCGACCGCGTTCGCCGGGAAGAAACCGATCACTCCGTTGGCCGTCAGCCACTTCTCCTTGATCAGGGTGTCCAGCATCTGCTGGGCGTCGTCGTAGAGCTTGCGGGCCGCCTCGCCCGAGGCCGGATTGTTGAGGATGTCGGGGAACCTGCCCTTCATCTCCCAGGCGTTGAAGAACGGCTGCCAATCGATGTACTCGCGCAACTCCGCGAGGTCGTAGTCCTGAAATTCGCGCACTCCCGCGCCGATTACGGGCACCGGCGGTGTATAGCCTGCCCAATCGATCGGCGTCCGGTTCGCCCGCGCCATCTGAAGCGTCAGCATCGGTCGCTCGTTCTTTTGCGAGTGCCGTTCCCGCAGGGATGCGTAGTCCTTCTCGGTGGCCTCCAGCAGGGCCGGACGCTGCTTGTCGTCGAGCAGCGCGGCCGCGACCGGCACAGAGCGGGACGCATCCTTGACCCAGACCACCGGACCACTGCGACGCGGCGATATCTTCACGGCAGTGTGGGCGCGCGAGGTGGTCGCGCCACCGATCAGCAGTGGGATCTGAAGGCCCTCGCGTTCCATCTCGACGGCGAAGTTGGCCATCTCGTCCAGGGAGGGCGTGATCAGGCCGGACAGCCCGATGATGTCGGCGTCGTGCTCCTTCGCCGCGTCCAGGATCTTGCTCGCGGGCACCATCACACCGAGGTCGATCACCTCAAAGTTGTTGCACTGCAGGACAACCCCGACGATGTTCTTGCCGATGTCGTGGACGTCGCCCTTCACGGTCGCCATC
The DNA here is from genome assembly GCF_001673555.1 of Mycobacterium sp. 1165178.9. Classification (GTDB taxonomy): domain Bacteria; phylum Actinomycetota; class Actinomycetes; order Mycobacteriales; family Mycobacteriaceae; genus Mycobacterium. The sequence goes on from NZ_LZMB01000588.1 coordinate 7,902, forward strand.
ACGATCGTGCCGTTGGTGTCCTTGCCCGCAGTGGCACCGGACTCTTCCTTCTCCGCCTCGATGAACGGCAGCAAGTACGCTACGGCCTTCTTCATCACCCGGGCCGACTTCACCACCTGGGGCAGGAACATCTTGCCCGAGCCGAAGAGATCACCGACGACGTTCATGCCGTCCATCAGCGGGCCCTCGATCACCTCGATCGGGCGACCGCCCGCGGCGTCGATCTCGGCCCGCAACTCCTCGGTGTCGTCATCGACGTGGGCGTCGATGCCCTTGACCAGGGCGTGCGTGATCCGCTCGCGAACAGGCAGGCCGCGCCACTCGGCGGCCTTGGGGTCCTCCTCCTTGCCCTTCCTGTTGAACCGCTCGGCGATCTCCAGGAGCCGTTCGGCCGCGTCCTCGCGACGGTTCAGGACGACGTCCTCGATGCGGTCCCGCAGCTCGGGGTCGATCGAGTCGTAGGGCACCAGCGCACCGGCGTTGACGATGCCCATGTCCAGGCCGGCCTTGATGGCGTGGAAGAGGAACACCGCGTGGATCGCCTCGCGGACGGGGTTGTTGCCCCGGAACGAGAACGACACGTTCGAGATGCCGCCCGAGATGTGCACGCCTGGCAGGTTCTCCTTGATCCAGGCGCAGGCCTCGATGAAGTCGATCCCGTAAGTCGCGTGCTCCTCGATACCGGTCGCCAGCGCGAAGCAGTTCGGGTCGAAGATGATGTCCTCGGGCGGGAAGCCGACCTCTTCGGTCAGGATCCGGTAGGCGCGCCCGCAGATCTGTTTGCGGCGTTCCAGGTTATCGGCCTGACCCTGCTCGTCGAAAGCCATCACGACGACGGCCGCGCCGTACTTGCGGCACAGCCGTGCCTCGCGGATGAACTTCTCCTCGCCCTCCTTCATGGAGATCGAGTTGACGATCGGCTTTCCCTGCACGTTCTTCAGGCCCGCCTCGATGACCTCCCACTTGGACGAGTCGATCATCACCGGGACGCGGCTGATGTCCGGCTCGGCCGCGATGAGCTTGGTGAACCGGTCCATCGCGGCGACGCCGTCGATCATGCCCTCGTCCATGTTGATGTCGATGACCTGCGCGCCGACCTCGACCTGCTGCAGGGCGACCGACAGCGCGCTGTCGTAGTCCTCGGCCTTGATCAGGTTGCGGAACCGGGCGGAGCCGGTGATGTTGGTGCGCTCACCGATGTTCACGAACAGGGACTCGTCGTTGATGTTGAGCGGCTCCAGGCCCGAGAGCCGGGTGGCCACCTCGATCTCCGGCACTTCGCGCGGCGGCTTGCCCTCGACGACCTTGGCGATCTCGGCGATGTGTGGCGGCGCCGTTCCGCAGCAACCGCCGACCAGGTTGACCAGGCCGGCGTCGGCGAAGTCGGCGATGTAGCCGGCCTGAGCTTCCGGGGTCTCGTCGTACTCGCCGAAGGCGTTGGGCAGACCGGCGTTCGGGTAGCAGGAGACGAAGGTGTCCGCGATCCGCGACACCTCGGCGATGTAGGGCCGCATCTCTGGCGCACCCAGGGCGCAGTTGAGGCCCACCGCGATCGGCCGCGCGTGCCGGATCGAGTTCCAGAACGCTTCGGTGACCTGCCCGGACAACGTCCGCCCGGAGGCATCGGTGATGGTGCCCGAGATGATCAACGGCCAGCGGCGGCCGCGCTCCTCGAACAGCGTCTCGACGGCGAACACCGCCGCCTTCGCGTTCAGCGAGTCGAAGATCGTCTCGATGATGAGCAGGTCGGCACCGCCGTCGACCAGGCCGTTGACGGATTCGAGATAGGCGGCGACGAGCTGGTCGTAGGAGACGTTGCGGGCCCCGGGGTCGTTGACGTCCGGCGAGATCGACGCGGTCCGCGTCGTCGGCCCGATGGCGCCGGCGACGTAGCGGGGCTTGGAGGGGGTGCTGTATTCGTCCGCGGCCTGGCGGGCCAGTGCGGCGCCGGCGTAGTTCAGCTCGTAGCTGAGGTCCGCCATGTCGTAGTCGGAGAGGGAGATGGCGTTCGCGTTGAACGTGTTGGTCTCGAGAATGTCGGCGCCCGCCTCGAGGTACTCCCGGTGGATCCCCTCGATGATCTGCGGCTGTGTCAGGGTGAGCAGGTCGTTGTTCCCCTGAAGAGCGGTCGGCCACTCCGTGAACCGGTCGCCGCGGTAGCCGGCCTCATCCGGTCGGTCCCGCTGGATCGCCGTGCCCATCGCGCCGTCGATCACCATGATCCGCTGGCGCAGAGCCGCCGTCAGCTCGTCGGTGCAGTCGGGGCGGACGTTCGGCGCGAATGTCTTCGACGCCGAGCTGTTCGACTCAGAGGCGTTCACGTACGTTCCTTCCATAGCGGAAGGCGTCCTTGACTCTGCCGAGCGTGGCGGATACCGGCGGGAACCGGAACCGTTGCAACGCCTCTCGACCGTGAAGAGTCTACGTCGTCACCCGGTCGACGTCTGGACGCCCAACTCGTCGCCGCGATCGGCGCATATCAGCGGCGAGGTAGTTACCAAGGTTAACCAGTTTGCAGCCGATGGTATTTCGTTTCGACCGCGTCGACTCCGTTTGTGGAAGTCGCGCAGGCTCAGGTCGGCGGCCTGTGACTGCGTAGCCATCGCGCCTTCGTTGACCACCATCGGCCGCGCCAGAGTGTGGAGAATGGCCGTGTCGTAGCGGTGTTCGTCAGCGGCAGTCACGCCATAAGAATAGTCGTCCTATGTAAAGTCCCCGGTTGAACGTCGATCGGCCGGCAATCCGCGTCCGACGCCCCGAACATCGGGCCGGACCCGGTTGCCCCACTCGCCCCCGCAAGCGGGGGGACCCCGACAACCGACCGCGCGCGGTCCGCATCGTCGCCGGGCGGAAGGCCGTACGCTAATTCTGTGACCCCGCCCGACGGCCCCTTCTTCGGCAAAGCCGCGTTGCCCGAACTGCACCAGACCGTCGTCGTGGCTGCGTTCGAGGGCTGGAACGACGCCGGAGACGCGGCCAGCGACGCGCTGGAACACCTCGAGGCCATCTGGGAAGCCGACCCGATCTTGGAGATCGACGACGAGGCGTACTACGACTACCAGGTGAATCGCCCGGTGATCCGGCAGGTGGACGGGGTGACCCGCGAGCTGGTCTGGCCGGCGATGCGGATCTCGCACTGCCGGCCCCCGGGCAGCGACCGCGATGTCGTGCTGATGCACGGGGTGGAACCCAACATGCGGTGGCGCACCTTCTGCTCGGAGCTGGTGGCGATCGCCGACAAGCTCAACGTGGACACCGTGGTGATCCTCGGCGCCCTGCTGGCCGATACCCCACACACCCGGCCGGTCCCGGTGTCGGGCGCCGCCTATTCCCCCGAGTCCGCGAAACGCTTCGGCCTCGAGGAAAGCCGCTATGAGGGCCCGACCGGCATCGCCGGGGTGTTTCAGGACTCCTGCGTTGCCGCCGGGATCCCTGCGGTGACGTTCTGGGCGGCGGTGCCGCACTACGTCTCGCAGCCGCCGAACCCGAAGGCGACGGTGGCCCTGCTGCGCCGCGTCGAAGACGTCCTCGACATCGAGGTGCCGCTGGCCGACCTCCCGACGGACGCCGAGGACTGGGAGCAGGCGGTCACCGAGATGACCGCCGAGGACGAGGACCTCGCCGAGTACGTGCTGTCGCTCGAGCAACGCGGCGACGCCGAGGTCGACATGAACGACGCTCTGGGCAAGATCGACGGCGACGCGCTGGCGGCGGAGTTCGAGCGCTATCTGCGCCGCCGTCGCCCCGGCTTCGGGCGCTAGCCAGCGCACCCGTCGGCGAACTTGCCGTCGACCGAACAAGTACGGAAGCATCGCTTCGCGACCTACCGATTGGACGTTTGATGGCCGCGTTGCCTGGTGACGGCAACCCAAATCCCGTAGCCGGGCCAGATCCTGTGTCCGGCGGAGATCCTGTGGCCGGCGGGGTCGGCGAAGACGCCGGATATCGCAAGGGACTCAAGCCCCGCCAAGTGCAGATGATCGGCATCGGCGGCGCGATCGGCTCCGGACTGTTTCTGGGCGCGGGCGGCCGACTGGCCAAGGGCGGCCCCGGGATGTTTCTGGTCTACGCCGTGTGCGGCATTTTCGTCTTCCTGATTCTGCGAGCCCTTGGCGAGCTGGTCCTGCATCGCCCGTCTTCCGGCTCGTTCGTGTCTTATTCGCGCGAATTCTTCGGCGAGAAGGCCGCCTACGCCATCGGCTGGATGTACTTCCTCGGCTGGTCGATGACGGCCATCGTCGACACCACCGCGATCGCCACCTATCTGCGTCGATGGACGACCTTCCAATCGATCCCCCAGTGGGTGCTGGCGCTGCTCGCCCTCGTCGTCGTGCTGTCGATGAACCTGATCTCGGTGGAGTGGTTCGGTGAGCTGGAATTCTGGGCGGCGCTGGTCAAGGTCCTCGCGCTCGTCGCCTTCTTGGTTGTCGGGATCGTCTTCCTCGCGGGGCGCTACCGGATCGACGGCCGCAGCACCGGCCTGAGTTTGTGGACAGATCATGGCGGACTGTTCCCGTCCGGCGTGCTGGCGGTGCTGCTGACCACGTCGGGCGTGGTATTCGCTTATGCCGCTATCGAATTGGTCGGCACGGCCGCCGGGGAGACTGCCGAGCCGGAGAGGGTCATGCCGCGCGCCATCAATTCGGTGATCGCGCGCATTGCGATCTTCTACGTGGGATCGGTGGGGCTGTTGGCGTTGCTGCTGCCGTACACGTCCTACAAGGCCACCGAAAGTCCTTTCGTCACCTTCTTTTCCAAGATCGGCTTCCACGGCGCCGGGGACGTGATGAACGTGGTGGTGCTCACCGCCGCGTTGTCCAGCCTGAACGCGGGCCTATATTCCACCGGGCGCATCATGCACTCGATGGCGTTCAGCGGCAGCGGGCCCAGGCTCGCGACCCGAATGTCCAAGAACGGTGTGCCCTACGTCGGCATCGCGATGGCGGCCGCCATCTGCCTGCTCGGCATCGCCCTGAACGCCGCCAACCCCGGCCAAGCCTTCGAGATCGTGCTCAACATCGTCGCGCCGGGCATCATCGCGTGCTGGGCGACGATCGTGCTGTGTCAGCTGCGGTTCTACCGGCTGGCCAAGGCCGGGCTCCTCCAACGGCCCCGGTTCCGGATGCCCTGGGCCCCGTATTCGGGGTATCTCACCCTGGCGTTCTTGGCCGGCGTTCTGGTCATGATGGCCTTCGACAAGGAGACCGGCACCTGGACCATCGCGACGGTCGTGGTCGTCATCCCGGCGCTGAGCGCCGGATGGTTCCTGGTGCGCAACCGGGTACAGGCCGTCGCGTCGAAACGCGCCGCCCAGACCGGCTAGGACCTACCGAGGTCGCGGTTGTAGGCGCTGGTGGAGCGGCCCAACGCGGCGACCTGGGCGTCCAGCTGGGGCAACAACTCGGCGGTGGATTTGCGCAGGGGCATCTCGCCGACCTGACTGGACAGCACGGGCTTCGCCCAACGGAACAGCGCCACCCAGCGCGGGCAGTAGACGCGGTTGCGACGACGCGCAATGCCCTTGACGAAAGCGCCCGCGCACTTGTCGACGGTCGTCGTCTTGTTCAGCGGCCACGGGAGGCTGGCCAGCAACCGGCCGAACGCAGGCAGGTCGGACTGGGTGTCACGGACCAGGGCGGTGTCGATCCAGGACATGTGCGCCGAACCGACCGTGACGCCCTGATGGGTTACCTCCAGCCGCAGGGCGTTGGCCAGCAGCTCGACGGCCGCCTTGGAGGCGTTGTACGGCGCCAGACCGGGACAGGCGGTATAGGCGGCCAGTGAAGAGACGATGAGCACATAGCCGCGACGCTCGATCAGCGCGGGCAGCGTCGCGCGCACGGTGTGAAAGACGCCGAGCACGTTGATGTCCAGCACCCGTCTGAACGCGTCGGATTCGACCTGCAGCACCGACCCATAGCTGGCGATGCCGGCGTTGGCCACCACCACGTCGATGCCGCCGAATCGCTCGACGGCGCGCGCGGCGGCGGCTTCCATCGCGGACAGGTCGCGCACATCGGCGACGGCCGTCAGCACCCGTTCTTCGCCGAGTTCGGCGGCAAGCGACTTCAGGTCGGTTTCGTTGAGATCGGTCAGTACGAGCTTGGCGCCCCTGGCGCACAGCCGGCGAGCGGTCTCGGCCCCAATCCCCCGGGCGCCGCCGGTAATGAAAACGACTTTCTCCTGCAGCGATTTCATGTTTGCCAACGTACCGTTGCGGGCAATTTCGGCTAGACGGCCACTCCCAGTAGCGCGTCGATGGCCGTCTTCACCAGCTTCGGCGCGTCAGCATCGTGGCCCCCGTATTCCAGCGCATCCGTGCTCCAACCATCAAGTGCGGCAAGTGCTTTGGGGGTATTCAGGTCATCGGCCAGGTATTTGCGCACCCGGGCGATCACATCGCCGGCGTCCGGACCCGCCGGCAGCGCCGTCGCGTCGCGCCAGCGCCGCAGCCGGGCGGTGGCTTCGTCGAGCACCTGATCGCTCCAGTACCGGTCCCCGCGGTAGTGGCCGGCCAGCAGCCCCAGCCGGATGGCCGCCGGCTCGACACCGCGGGCGCGCAGCCGCGACACCAGCACCAGGTTGCCGCGGCTCTTGGACATCTTGTGCCCGTCCCAGCCGATCATCCCGGCGTGCACGTAGTGGCGCGCGAATCTTCGCTCGCCGCGGACACATTCGGCGTGGGCGGCGGTGAATTCGTGATGCGGGAAGATCAGGTCGCTGCCCCCACCCTGGATGTCCAAACCGCTGCCGATGCGGCTGAGCGCGATCGCCGCGCACTCGACGTGCCAGCCCGGGCGGCCAGGACCGAACGGTGAGGGCCAGCTGGGCTCCCCGGGCCGGGCAGCCCGCCACAGCAGGGCGTCGAGCTCATCGGTCTTGCCGGGCCGCTGCGGATCGCCGCCGCGCTCGGAGAACAGACGCAGCATGGTGTCGCGGTCATAACCGGATTCGTAGCCGAACTGCGGCGTGGCGTCGGCGCGGTAGTAGGTGTCCGGGTATTCGCCGTCGACGACGTAGGCCGCGCCCGAGGCCAGCATCTTCTCGACGAGTTCGACGACCTCGGCGATGGCCTCGGTCGCCCCGACGTATTCGCGGGGCGCCAGGATGCGCAGCGCCGCCATGTCTTCGCGGTACAGCGACACCTCACGCGCGGCCAGGTCGCGCCAGTCGATGCCGTCGCGCTCGGCGCGCTCCAACAGCGGATCGTCGACGTCGGTGACGTTCTGGACGTAGTGGACGTCGTGGCCGAGATCCAGCCACTGCCGGTAGATCAGATCGAATGCCAAGTAGGTCGCCGCGTGCCCCAGGTGGGTCGCGTCGTATGGGGTGATGCCGCAGACATACATCGTGGCGGTCGAGCCGGCCGCCATGGGACGCACCTGCCGGTCAGAGGTGTCATACAGCCGAAGCTCCGGACCGCGTCCCGCCAGCACGGGAACCTGTGGGGACGACCACGACTGCATGGCAATCAGCCTAGGCTCGCCGACGATGCGGCCCGCGAGCCATATCCCCACCGGCCCGTTTGTGGTTTGCTGAATCCGGTATCGGGCAAATTCGCTCAAGGTCGACCAGCGAGGTGGTTGTGATGTCGACTCATACAACTGACCGGCCGGGCACCGCGGGAGCGGCAGCGCACCAAGAAGTCGTGGTCAGATGCCCGGCGACGGGCCAGGTCGTCGGCAGCGTCCCCGTATCGTCGGCCGCCGAAGTCGAGGCCGTGGCCGCCCGGCTGCGCAAGGCGCAGCCGCTATGGCAGCAAATGACAGTCGACGGCCGCGCACGGTGGCTGGGCAAGTGGCGCGACTGGATGCTGGACCACCGCGACGAGCTGCTGACGCCGCTGCAACTCGAAACGGGTAAGTCCTGGGGCGACACCGGCGTGGAGATCGCGGCGCTACAGATCATCAACTACTGGATCGACAACGCCGCCGAGTTCCTCGCCGACCAATCGGTGCGCCCCTACGGCGCCGCCAACGCCGGCAAGAAGCTGACCCTGGTGTATCAGCCCTATCCACTCGTCGGAGTCATCACCCCATGGAACGGGCCGCTGTCGGTGCCGCTGCTCGACATTCCCGCGGCGCTGATGGCCGGCTGCGCCGTGCTGTCCAAGCCCTCGGAGTTCACTCCCCTCGCCTGGCGGGTGGCGGTCGAGGGCTGGAAGCAGATCGGCGCCCCGGATGTGCTCGACGTGGTGTTCGGTTACGGCGAAACCGGTGCGGCACTGGTCAATACGGTCGACTACGTGATGTTCACCGGCTCGGTCAACACCGGGCGACGCATCGCCGTCGCGGTGGCCGAGCGGCTGATCCCGTGCAGCCTGGAGCTCGGCGGCAAGGACGCGATGATCGTGTGCGCGGACGCCGACATCGACCGCGCCGTCGACGGCGCGGTGTGGGGCGGGTTCGTCTACACCGGGCAGGTATGCATCTCGGTGGAGCGCGTCTATGTCGAGGAGCCGGTTTACGACGAGTTCGTAAAGAAGTTGGTAGCCAAGACATCTGCGCTGCGCAACGGCATGGACTCGGGCCACGACTACTCCTGCGAGGTTGGGTCGATGACCACCGCGCAGCAACTCGCGATCGTGTCGCGCCACGTCGACGACGCCGTGAACAAGGGCGCCAAAGTGCTTGTCGGCGGGAAGGCGGGCGACCCGAGTGACGGCGGCCTGTTCTACGAGCCGACCGTGTTGGTGGACGTGAACCACGACATGGTTTGCATGCGAGAAGAGACATTCGGCCCGACGCTGCCGGTCATGAAGGTACGCGACGTCACCGAGGCCATCGAGCGGGCCAATGACTCCAACCTGGGGCTGTCCGGCAGCGTGTGGACGCGGGACAAAGACAAGGCGATGTCCGTTGCGCGCCAGATGAATACGGGCAGCGTCAATGTCAACAACGTCATCACCAGCCTGTTGCAGTTCGGGCTTCCGATGGTGGGATGGAAGGAATCGGGAATCGGTTCCCGTTCCGGCGGAGCCGACGGCATCCGCAAATACTGTCGCCAGAAGGCCATCGTCGCCGACCGGGTCGCAATGAGAAAAGAGTTGCTCTGGTACCCGTACAGCCGCAAGAAGGGCAGCCTCGTCGAAAACATGGTCCGGGTGCTTTCGGCGAAAGACTGGCGGCGTCGATTGGGCCGGTAACGGCCCTTCGGCGTTAGCCGCCGCGGATGGCGCCGAGCAGGATCGGCGCCAGCTCGGCGCGGCACATCACGAAGTCGGGCAGATACGGGTCGAGTTGGTTGTAGCGCATCGGCGATCCGTCGAGCCGGGACGCGTGCATGCCGGCGGCCATCACCACCCCCGCCGGGGCCGCCGAATCCCACTCCCATTGACCGCCCGCGTGCACGTAGGCGTCGACGTCCCCGTCGATGATGGCCATCGCCTTCGCGCCGGCCGAGCCGATCGCGACGGGCTGGATGGGCAGCGTCTGCCGCATCCGGTGTAGCACCGCGGGAGGACGGGTGGCGCTGACGGCGATGCGGATGGTGTCGCTGACGCCAACGCGTGCGGCGTCGGCGGTCACGGTGTCGCTGCGGTAGACGATGTTCCCGCGGGCCGGCAAAGACACCGCCGCATCGGTGATTTCGCGCTCGCCGTTGCTGGAGCGTTGCCACAACGCAACGTGCACCGCCCAGTCGTCGCGGCCCGGCGTCGAGAACTCCCGGGTGCCGTCCAGCGGGTCGATGATCCACACGCGGTCGTGCTTGAGCCGGGACAGGTCGTCGTACGCCTCCTCGCTGAGCACCGCATCGTCGGGCCGCTCCTCGCGCAGGCGCCGCAGGATCAGGGCGTTCGCCAGGCTGTCGCCCGCATCGCCCAGCGCCCAGGGATATCCGAAGCCGACTTCGTCGCGGACCTTCAGCAGCAATTCCCCTGCGTCGGCGGCGAGATCGGCGGCCAAAGCGGCATCGGTTATCTCGTCGTCGGCGGGGCTCACCGCTTCAGTATCGCCGACGCCGAGCGGCGGCCTGCACCGATGGCCGCGACCCACTGCGATCACCGCTAGAAAGCCGGCCACGGAATGGGTCGATGCCGGTTGGGACCGGGCATGACCGGATTGTCCAGCAGCGCGTGCGCGCGACCGCGCAGCGCGGCGATCTCAGCACGGGTGATCTGCTCGGCCAGCTCGTCGCCGAATCGATCGTCGATCGCATCGATGAGGCCGGCGATGGCTTCCAGGGTGTGATCGTCGATCGGCTTTCCGGCCCATCCCCACAGCACCGTGCGCAGTTTGTTCTCGACGTGCAGGCACACGCCGTGGTCGACCCCGAAGATGTGACCATCGAGGTCGCGCAGCACGTGGCCGCCCTTGCGGTCGGCGTTGTTGATCAGCACGTCGAACACGGCCATCCGCCACAGGCGAATGTCGTCGGCGTGCATCAGGACGACCTCGTCGCCGGCGTAGTCGAGGGCGCGCAACACCGGCAGGTAGCCCGGCTGCCTGGTGCCGGCGGGAAACAGGTCGACCAGATCCGGCCCCGGCCGCGGCTCGGTGTCCACCGCGTCGCCGGGTTGCTGCACCCACCGCTGCAACATGCCCGGCCCCGCCGGCCCGTGCCGAATGATCGTGTAGGGCACGATATTCCAGCCCAACTTCGCGGAGACCAGATACGCGGCCCGTTCGCGGCCGGCCAGCGTCCCGTCGGGGAAATCCCACAGCGGCGCCTCCCCGGCCACCGGCTTGTAGACGCAGTGCACGCTGGACTCGCCAAGCGTCGATTCGCACAAGAAGGTGCCATTGCTGGCCGAGCGGATTCGTCCGATGACCGTCAGCTCGCCGTCGCGCAACACCTCACGGTCGTCAGACCTCGGGGTCATCGTCAGGCCCGAGCAGCGCACTGCGCCGATATCCGTTGGCGCGTGCGCAGATATGGCCCTCCGGGTCCAGCGGTTCGTCGCACAACGGACACGGCGGACGTCCCGCGGAGATGACGCGATTGGAGCGGGTGGCGAATTGGCGCGCCGACTCCGGCGTCAGGAACACCCGCACTGCGTCGGGACCCTCTTCGGTGTCGTCGAGCACCACCGACGCGTCGAACTCGGCGTCGGTGACCGCGAGCAACTCGACCACCACCGTCTGGGCCTCCGAATCCCAGCCCAGGCCCATGGTCCCGACCCGAAACTCGGCATCCACGGGGGTGACCAACGGATTGAGGTCCTCGATCTCGGCGGGCTCCGGCGGAACCGGCGTGCCAAACCGGCGGTTCACCTCGAGCAGCAGCGCGCCGATCCGTTCGGCGAGCACCGCCACCTGCTGCTTCTCCAATATCACCGACACCACTCGCGCGTCGTGCACAGCCTGGATGTAGAACGTGCGGTTTCCGGGCTGGCCGACGGTCCCGGCCACGAAGCGGTCGGGTGTGCGGAAGACATGAATTGCGCGGGCCATGGCACTTCCCAAAATACCGGCTGTTGCCGCCGCCGTGCGATCCGATGGAGGTAGCCGCCGAATTAATCTGTGGAACCGCCGACCACCGCGTCGCTGGACGGTACCGCGGCGGCCGATTCCTGCGGCTCTCCGTTGGACTTGGGGTCGGTCTCGGGCTTGGTCTCGTCCTTCGGCGGCGGGCCGGCCCGCAGGGCGGCGGACAGCCGCGCACCGGTGTGGTTGACGTGCAACACAAACGGGCGCAGCTCGGTGTAACGGATCACACTCACCGACGCCGGGTCGGCGGTGACGCGCTGGAAGCCGTCCAAGTGGATGCCGTACGCGTCGGCGATGACCGCCTTGATGACATCACCGTGAGTGCAAGCGACCCACAGCGCATCACCGCCGTGCTCGGCGGCCAACCGGCGGTCGTGCTCGCGCACGGCCAACACCGCGCGCGCCTGCACCTGAGCCAGGCCCTCGCCGCCGGGGAATATCGCCGCGCTGGGATGGGCCTGAACGACCTTCCACAACGGCTCGCTGACCAAGTCGCCGATCTTGCGGCCCGTCCATTCCCCGTAGTCCACCTCGGCAAGCTGATCGTCGATGAGCGGCGCCAGGCATAGCGCGTCGGCCAACGGCTCGAGGGTGCGGCGGCAGCGCAGCAGCGGCGAACTGACCAGCTCCCGGATCGGCAGATCGCCGATCCGATCGATCAGGCCGACGGCTTGTTCACGGCCCTTGTCATCGAGGTCGACGCCCTCAGAGCGACCGGCGAGAACGCCCGCCGTGTTCGAACTCGAGCGGCCGTGCCGTAACAGGATGACGGTCATATCGACCACGACGCTACCCGGTGGGCGGGTCCGCCAATGACTAGTGCGAAACCGGCACCGCGTGCGCCACGGAGTCCCGCACCGCGGCGCTCAGGCTGCGCTCGTCGGTGAGATCGAGGTCGATCACGCTGCGGACCGCCCTGGCGACCACCTCGTCGGCCTGCGGAACGGGCCCGGCCAGGCGCGGCCGGTAAATTTCGACGACTAGGGATCGGTTTTCGATGTGGAACGAGAAACTCCGCCCATCACCGACTTGTCCGTACCCGCTTGCGGAAATGCCTGTCGACATGTCCTCGACAGCAAACTCTTTTTGCGCCAGATGACGGTCAGCGGTGACGGCCATGAGGTGACCATACCGCGCCCGTGGGAATGGACACAGCCGGCATGGCCCTATTAGATGCGAAAGCGTTCCTTAGAATTTGTGTGCCACCGCCGAGTCACGAGGTATGAGATTTGCTGTCACGACAACTGTGCCACAAGACGGCAGCTCAAGGCGGTGTATTGAGCGTTCTGGCTTTGCTGGTGACGGCCGTCGGATGTTCCTCGAATCCGCTCGATACCGCGCCGCCCACCATCGAACCAGCGCAGGCAGCGGTGTCGCCGCCGGCGTCGCAGCGGCCGGCAGGCGCGGTGCATCCGCTGGCCGGTCACGCCGGGGCGGCGGCCTTCGACGGCGGCACTCGACAGCTGGTGGTTCTGACGCCGGGCACCGACCCTTCCGCGCCCGCCAGCGTCACCGTCTTCGGTAATCCGCAGGTCACCCCACGCGTCGTCGAGCTTCCGGGGCCGGCGAGCGCGTTGACCGACGACGGCCACGGAACCGCGTACCTGGCCGGCCGCGGCGGCTACGTCGCGCTCGACCTGTCCACCCGTCGCGCTGCGCAGGTGCCCGTCGCCGACGCTTCCCAGACCGAATTCACCGCGCTGGCCCAACGCGCCGACGGCAAGCTGGTCCTGGGCAGTGCGGACGGCGCCGTCTACACGCTGGCCTCCCCGGTGCCGGGCACCGCGCCCAGCGCGGGCGTCGCCAACAAAACCAAGATTTTCGCGCGCGTCGATTCGCTTGCCACACAAGGGAATACGACGGTGGTGCTGGACCGTGGGCAGACTTCGGTGACAGCGATCGACGCCGACGGCCATGCCCAGCAGGCGCTGCGGGCCGGCCGGGGTGCCACCAGCATGGCCGCCGATCCGGCCGGCCGGGTGCTGGTCGCCGATACCCGCGGCGGCCAGCTACTGGTGTACGGCGTCGATCCGCTGATCCTGCGTCAGGCCTACCCGGTTCCACAGGCGCCGTACGGCCTGGCCGGCTCCCGCGCGTTAGCCTGGGTTTCGCAGACCGTTTCCAATATCGTCATTGGTTACGATCTATCCACCGGAATTCCCGTCGAAAAGGTGCGTTACCCGACCGTGCAGCAACCGAACTCGCTGGCCTTCGACGAGGCGTCAGACACCCTGTATGTGGTGTCGGGTTCCGGTGCGGGAGTTCAGGTCATCGAGCACGCGGCGGGCACGCGTTGACCGCGGCGCGGCGCAGCCGCCTGCCCGCGGGCTGGGACACCGAGATGTCCGATGAATACGAATGGGCGCCGCTGCGCCTGCCACCGGACGTGACCCGGGTCAGCGCGTCCACCCGATTGTCCATCGAGGCCGAATACCGCGGCTGGGAGTTGACCAGGGTGCGGCTGTACACCGACGGCAGCAGGCGAGTTTTGTTGCGCCGCAAGAAGTCCCGCTTGGACGGCGCCGGCACCGAGGGGCGGCGGCCCGACCAGCCGAAACTGTGACGCCGGCCCAGCCACGCGAGGGCGAACACCGGATGTACGGCCTGCTGCTACGGCTGTTTTTCGTGATCCCTCCCGAGCGGATTCACACACTGGTGTTCGCCGTACTGCGCGGTGCC
>NZ_LZMB01000589.1 GCF_001673555.1 Mycobacterium sp. 1165178.9
AGCCTGAATTCAACGAGCTCGGCCGCTCATACCTGGCCGGCATGCTGTCCGGGCTTCGCTCGACCGCGGGCCGCCGCGCCGGCGGGGTGCCCACCCTGCCGCCGAGCTCGTTGAATTCAGGCTTGGGTTGAGTTGCCACACCGAGCAATTCGCCGAGGGCGTCGACTTGTGACACGCTGATTTCTCGTACCTCCGTGGGCGCAGGTTCTGGTGTGTCGCTGGGGGGCGGCGCCTCGATTCCCGAAACAGGTGGTGAGACCACGACCTTCGTCAGCGTGACGGCGCAGGCCTTGAGTTCTGGTTGGTTCGAGATCGGATCGACCGCGTCGTTGGTGACGGCGTTGATCGACAGGTATTCGCCGAAGGCGTCGTTCCAGTGGAAGGGTGCGAAGCAGTTACCTGGACGCACCCGATCGCTGATGACGGCAGGCAGCACCGCACGGCCTCGGCGGGAAGCGATTTCGACCGGTTCGTCGTCGGCGATCTGAAGGCGGGCGGCGTCATCGGGGTGGATCTCGACGAACGGGGCCGGATTGAGCTTGTTGAGTTTGGCGACCTTGCCGGTCTTGGTCATGGTGTGCCATTGGTGCGGCAGACGACCGGTGTTCAGCAGGAACGGGTAGTCATCGTCGGGCATTTCGTCGGGCAGCAGGTGCGGGCGGGCGAAGAACACCGCACGGCCGGTCGCCGTGGGGAAGGCTAGCCGCGGCACGCTGCCATCCTCGCGGACCAGCCGCGTCTGGCTCACGCCATCGTTGAGATAGCGGATCGGATTGCGCTCGCCCGCACCTTCGGGGGCGCACGGCCACTGCAGCGGGCCCTGACGCAGTCGCTCATGGCTGACGCCGCGCAGGTCGTAGCCGGTCTTCGGGTTGGAGAACCGTTTGATTTCTTCGAAGACTTCCTCGGCGGAGTCGTAGCTGAACGCTTCCGAAAAGCCCATCTCGCAGGCGATCCGGGCGATGATCTGCCAGTCGGGCAGAGCTTGGCCGGGCGCCCGCATCGCCGGTTGGAACAACGTCATGGTGCGCTCGGAGTTGACCATGACCCCTTCGGACTCCGTCCATAGGGACGCGGGCAACAGCACGTCGGCGTATGAGCTGGTCTCGGTTTCGAAGAACGCGTCCTGGACCATCACAAATTCGGCGCGTTCCAGTCCGGCCAGCACGGTCTTTCGATTGGCAACTGAGGCAACGGGGTTGGTGCAGACGATCCAGCACGCCTTGATCTGCCCATCGGTCATCCGGGAGAACATGTCGATGGTGCCGCCGCCGACCTCGGTGCGCAGCGTTCCGCGGGGGATGCCCCACAGGTATTCGACGAACTCACGGTCGTCCTCCGACGCCACCGAACGCTGCCCGGGCAAACCCGGCCCCATGTAACCCATCTCACGACCGCCCATCGCGTTGGGTTGACCGGTGAGCGAGAAGGGCCCGCTCCCTGGCTTGCAGATCGCCCCGGTGGCCAGGTGCAGGTTGCAGAGCGCGTTGGTGTTCCAGGTGCCGTGGGTGCTCTGGTTGAGGCCCATCGTCCAGCAGCTCATGAAATTCGCGGCTTCGCCGATCATTCGAGCCGCTTTGCGGATGTCCCCTTCCGGTATGCCGGTCACCGCGCTGACCGTGTCGGGGGTGTACTGCTCCAAGAAACTGGGCATCACCTCCCATCCCTCGGTGAATTCGGTGATGAAATCGGGGTCAGTGTGCCCGTTTTCGACGATCAGGTGCAGCAGTCCGTTGAGCAGCGCCAGATCGGATCCCGGCGCGATCTGCAGGAACAGATCGGCCTTGTCGGCGGTCGCGGTGCGCCGCGGGTCGACGACGATCAGCTTTGCGCCGGCTTTGACCCGGTCCATCATGCGCAGGAACAGGATGGGATGGCAGTCGGCCATGTTGGCACCGACGACGAAGAAGACGTCGGCACTGTCGAAGTCCTGGTATGACCCGGGCGGCCCGTCCGCTCCCAATGAGAGCTTGTAACCACTACCCGCGCTGGCCATGCACAGCCGCGAGTTCGACTCGATCTGATTGGTGCCGATGAAGCCCTTGGTCAGCTTGTTCGCCAAGTACTGCGCCTCGATGGACATCTGGCCGGACACATACATCGCGAAGGCGTCCGCGCCGTGTTCATCGACGATTGCACGTAACCGCTTCGCGCACTGAGTGATCGCCCGGTCCATGTCGGTGGGCTCGAGTGGTTCGCCGCGGTCGGCCCGCGCATGCGCCGAGTCCATTCGGCCTGGCGCGCGAAGCAT
Source organism: Mycobacterium sp. 1165178.9 (assembly GCF_001673555.1). Classification (GTDB taxonomy): domain Bacteria; phylum Actinomycetota; class Actinomycetes; order Mycobacteriales; family Mycobacteriaceae; genus Mycobacterium. The sequence goes on from NZ_LZMB01000589.1 coordinate 2,252, forward strand.
GTCCGCGGTGGTGGCGCCCTTGGTGCACAAGCGGCCGAAGTTCGCCGGATGTTCCTTATTCCCAACTGACTTAACGACGTGATCGCGACCCGTTTTCGGATCCGTTGTGATCTGCAACACCATGCCGCACCCGACGCCGCAGTAAGCGCACATGGTGTTCACGGCGTTGTCAGGCGCCATGGACTCCCTAGCCACGCTTTACGTCCCTCCGTCAAGTGCGTACGGTTAGCTCCGAACCGGGGTGAGTTGATTGTGGAGCAGGCATGTTTCGGCATCGCTGCCCGAAATTTCCCCCGGTTTACTTCTTCCTCTCAACGGCCAACGCGTCGGTGTGAAATCGCCCGGGGGAATTCACGGCTAAGAGTCGCGTTAGCGCAGGTCACCGTTGACCGCCTGTCTCGCTTGAGGCTACTCAGTACGTCCGTCGAAACGCCTCTCAGAACAGGGTTTTTGACCAAACCGATGGGACATTCACAGTGTTCGCTAAGCTCACCGCGTGCGTCGGCTCATTGTGATCTGTCTGGTTTTGCTGGCCTCCGGCTGCGGCTGGAAGCCCGCCGCGCCACCGCAGGGCCGGCCCGACACGTGCAAGGACTCCGACGGACCCACGGCCGACACGGTGCGCCGGGCCATCACCGCGGTTCCCATCGCCGTCCCGGGCACGATCTGGGTCGAGATGGGCAGGGGGCACACGCGAAACTGCCGGTTGTACTGGGTGCAGATCATCCCGACGATCGCCAGCGAGTCAACTCCGCAACAGCTGATCTTCTTCGACCACAACACGCCGCTCGGTAGTCCCACCTCGAACCCAAAGCCGTATACAACCGTGCTGCCGCCCTCGGATGACACCGTCACCGTTCAATACCAGTGGCAGAAGGGAAACGATCAGCTGTGCTGTCCCACCGGTATCGGGACGGTCAAGTTCCGGATCGGCCCGGATGGCAAGCTGCAAACCCTTGGCAAGGTTCCGAACCAGTAACATTCTCGCGCGAGGCCGGGCCTCGACGAGATCGCCGAGCAGGCCGTCAGCTGGTGGTGGTTTCGGCCAGGTTCTCCGGGTGCAGCATCTCGACGTAACGCAGCCGCTCCGGGACCCCGAACCCGTCGACAAGCGTCTCGGCGTGCGGGCGCAGCGCGCGACACCGGTCGTTGATGCCCCGGGTGACGGCCTTGGCGCGTTCGGTGGATAGGTAGCGGTGTTCGATGTACCAGGCCTTATCGTCCTCGATGACTGACAGCGCGTACAGGTCGCACAAGATGCCGAGTAGTTCGCGGGCCTGCTCGTCGGGGCACGCGTCGATCCCGGCGACGAACGCCTCCAGGATGACGCGATCGATGTGCGCGCTGGCTGCATGCAACACGTGATCCTGCACCGAGTTGAACGCGTCGAATGCCGACATCTCTTTGGATTTGGCCTGTAGCCGCCGGGCCACGGACGCCAGCAGATACTCCTCGCGATCCTCGAACATCTTGATCTGGGTGCCGCGGTTGAAGAGGCTGCCCTCTTCTTCGCTGTCTTGTCGGGAATCCACGATGGTTTGGATAATCGCTTCTGCCGCAGTACGTTTCACGACGCGTTCCCCAACGGTGTTGGCGGCAAAGCGCACCCATTCGACCGGACTCATGCTCTTGATGTCGTCGGCGTAGGCCGTCAGCAATTCCTTGGCCACCAATTGGGTCAGCACGTGGTTGTCGCCCTCGAACGTGGTGAAAACGTCGGTGTCGCCCCGTAGCCCGATCAGCCTGTTCTCGGCCATGTAGCCGGCGCCACCACACGCCTCGCGGGACTCCTGGATCGCCCGACTCGCATGCCAGGTGTTGGCCGCCTTCAGCCCGGCGGCACGCGCTTCGAGTTCGCGCTGTTCGTCGGCGTCGGGCGCGTCAGCGCTCTGCACGTCATGACACTTGCCCACCAATTCGTTCTGCGCGAACTGCAACGCGTAGGACTTCGCGATCAACGGAAACAGCCGCCGCTGGTGCACCAGGTAATCCATGATCAGCACTTCGGATTCGTCATCGGGCGCGCTGAACTGCCTGCGCTGCAACGCATACCGGGTGGCGATGTCCAGTGCCACGCGGCCGGCGGCGCCGGCGCTGCCGCCCACCGTGATCCGGCCGCGGACCAGGGTGCCCAGCATGGTGAAGAACCGGCGGTTCGGGTTGTCGATCGGCGAACTGTACGTGCCGTCTTCCGCGACGTCGCCGTATTTGTTCAGCAGGTTGACCCGCGGGACGCGGACATGGTCGAACACGATGCGGCCATTGTCGACCCCGGGCAGCCCGCCCTTGTATTCGCAATCCGAGGTGGTGATCCCGGGCAGGTCGTTGCCGTCCTCGTCACGGATCGGGACCAGGACGCAGTGCACACCGTGATTGACCGGCTTGCCATCCTCCGTGGTGATCAGCTGCGCGAAAACCGCTGCCATGGTAGCGGTTTCGGCGGCGCCGCCGATGTAATCCTTGCGGGCCGACGGGGTGGGGGAGTCGATGACGAACTCTTGAGTCTTCGGGTCGTAGGTCGCGGTGGTCTCCAGTGACTGCACATCACTGCCGTGTCCGGTCTCGGTCATCGCGAAACAACCGCGCAACTCCAAACTGATGATCTTGGGCACGTACATCTCGTGGTGGCGCTCCGTGCCCAGGTTCTCCACGGCCCCGCCGAACAGCCCCCACTGCACGCCGGCCTTCACCATGAGCGACAGGTCCGACATCGCCAGCATCTCGATCATCGTGATCGCCGCACCGACGTCGCCGGTGCCGCCGTGTTCTTTCTTGAAACCGTCGGCCGCCGCGCCGAACGCTGCCATGATCCTCATCTGCTCCGCCACCTTGGTGCGGGCGATCACCGTGTTCGGTGTGTAGTGCGGGCGGAACAGGTCCTCGGTGAGCGTGTCGCGCATCCGGTTTCTGACGTCGCGCCAACGCCCGTCCAAGGCATTGCGCAGATAGTCGGCAGTGGTAGTCGTTTCAGGCGCCATAATCCGACACTAATGGGCGGTTCGCGTCGCGGCGAACAACTACGAAGTTCACGTCGGCGGACGGAACTTCGCGACCGCGTCAGCCCCCGGCGCCCGAGCTCAGCGCTGGCGCTGAGGGGCGCCGGGGCTCGCGATCGGGGGAGGGGTTGCGGCTCTTGCCGAGGGGCGACCGCAGCCGGTAGAGCGTGAAGCCGGCCGCGATGAGACCGAGTAGGACCAGTATCCCCATGTCGAACACCCACCAGCCGCTGTAGTGGGTCCACGTCACGGCGTCGGCGGCCAGCGAGTCGACCCGGCGCAGGTTCGCGGTTGACGCCGCGGCCGCGAAACCCCATTGGGCCGGGACGAACCAGCTGATCTGCTGCAGGCCCCAAACACTCACCAGCTGCACCAGGCTCCCGTTGAACAGCGCAGACGCCAGGATGACCGGAACCGCCAGCGGCAGGACCTCCCGCAGCGACTTGCCCAGCGACGACAGCGCGAGGCCGACGACCGCGGACACGATCGCCGTGACGGCCACACTCACGTAAAGCTCGACCGTGGCGTTGTGCAGCAAGACCGCGCTTCGTCCCGGCTCACCCTTGACCGCGATGACGATCGCCACCACGACGGCCGTCCAGATGGCCGCGGCCAAGCCATACACGATGATCTTGGCGGTCAGGTAGGCCGATGCGGTCAGACCGACCTCCTGCCCTCGCCGAAAGACGCGGCGTTCGGAAACCAGCGTGCGGATGGTCAGCGCCGTGCCGATGATCACCGCGGCGACGTTGAGGGCAGCCAGGATCTCGATGGCCTCGTGCGCGTTGGTGCTCCCCGGGTCGGGCCGCGTCAGGCCGGACTGACCAGGAATCAGTAGCGCCAACCCCGCCAATACGAACGGCAGGATCGCCAGGAATGCGAAGTAGATGCGATCGCCGGGGAGCAGGTGAGC
>NZ_LZMB01000590.1 GCF_001673555.1 Mycobacterium sp. 1165178.9
CTTCGCGGCAACAGGTCCAGTCGGAGTGAGGAATGGCGCGAACCCGAGCCGCCGGCCGACGACGACCCGGATGTGCCGACGGCGGGCCCGGTACCGCGCGAATCGTAAAAGCGGTGGGCGGGTTGATTCCGAGGCTTGGGCGTCAAGATTGTGAATCGCAAATATGAATCGGTGGAGGAAATCGCATGGGCTTTGTGGCACAACAACAATCCGTCCCCGGTGTACAGGCGCAGATGGAGCCGATTCCTGATTGTGGTGAAAACAGTTACCAGGGCTCGGGAAAACTGCTGGGCAAAAAGGCGATCATCACCGGCGGTGACAGCGGCATCGGACGTGCCGTCGCTATTGCGTTCGCGCGAGAAGGCGCCGACGTGCTGATCGCGTACCTCAACGAAGATGAGGACGCGCGCGACGTCGCGCGTTATGTCACCAATGCCGGCCGCAAATGCGTACTGGTGCCCGGGGACCTCTCCGATGCCGCGCACTGCCGTGCCGTCGTAGACCGGGCGGTGCAAGAACTGGGCGGCGTCGACATCCTGGTCAACAACTCGGCCTACCAGATGATGCGCAAGAGTCTCGATGAGATCAGCGACGAGGAGTGGGAGTACACCTTCCGGCTGAACATCGGCGCGTATTTCTACCTCGTCAAGGCGGCCGTGCCGCACATGGGCCCCGGCTCGTCGATCATCGGCAGCTCGTCGGTCAATTCCGATACACCCAATCCCACCCTGGCGCCCTATGCGGCGACGAAGGCGGCCATCGCCAACTTTTCGGCCAGCCTCGCCCAGCTTCTGGGCGACAAGGGAATTCGGGTCAACAGTGTGGCGCCAGGCCCAATATGGACACCATTGATCCCGTCGACCATGCCGCCGGACAGCGTGGAATCCTTCGGCGACAACGTGCCGCTGGGACGCGCCGGTCAGCCCGCCGAACTCGCTGCGATCTACGTGCTGCTTGCCTCCGATGACGCGAGTTACATCTCCGGGGCGCGGGTGGCGGTGACCGGCGGGCGACCGATCCTGTAGGTGGCGAGCCTTCGGGGTCATCGGGCATGTGTAACGGTGTGCTCAGCGGGTACAGCCCGGACGGGCACCCGGAAAGGACGGCACCTAGGCGATCAGCGCCGCGCCTGTAAAGGGAGTGCAGATGAGCCCAACAGCGCAGGAGCCCGAGCCGATCGGGACCGATGACGACTTCGAGCTACTCGCCGACCAAGTCGCGGCTCTCAAAGAGCTCACGCGGCGCGACGACGTGCCCGAAGGCCAGATCTACGACTTCGGAATCCGTTGGGGGGCGGTGCTTGCCGGGCGGTTGCGACGGCTGGTGCACTACAGCTGCCTTGGCATACTCGACGACGCCGCCGAGCGCCGGTTCCAATCCCTATGCGACGAATTGCGTTCCATGTCGGATGCTATCGAAAGGTTCGGTCTCGCCCGGCCCCGGTTCACCGATACTCCGGACCACCCCAGGTTGCGCTAGCTTGCCTCGCCCGGGCGCGGCTCGCGATGTCCTCGATGTCGGAAATCGCTCGATAGTCGGTTAGAAACTCGTTGGCCGCCAAGACGATTCCGGTCCGCGGCGCGGGGCAGTCGTCGTTGCGGCACGTCAAAGCCACCATGAAGGCGTCGTCATCCTCGTCGAGGAACAAGAACCCGAGATACAAAGCATGTCCGACGGCGAAATCCTTGGCGCCGCATCCCGCACAGTGCCCGCCCTTGACGGCAACCAGCTCTAGAACCCTCTCGCGCTCAACGCTTTGCAGGTCGATCAGCTCGGGCCGCACGCCATTTGGGTTCGCATCGGTCATGTCAGATCTCCACGTCCTTGTCGTAGTGGACGTTGTCCTCGCGCCACCCACCCAGGCCGTGGCCGACGCCGGAGTAGTCGTCGATGAACTCGATCTGATTGATCCACTTCGCCATCTTGAAACCCACCTGGGTCTCCACCCGCAACCGCAGTGGCGCCCCGTGCTTGATGGGCAGCGGCTTTCCGTTCATCTCGTAGGCCAGCAGCGTCTGCGGCTTGTAGGCGAGTTCGAGGTCGATCACCTCGTAGAATTGGCCCTCGCCTTCCGCGCTGGGCTCGTCGCGGCCGGTGTCTTGCATGGTCAAGAAGCAGATGTATTTCGCTTGCGGCAGGGGACGCACATAGTCCGCGAGTTGAGCCAGCGGAATGCCGCTCCACTGGCCGATGCTGGTCCAGCCCTGCACGCAGTTGTGCATCACGCGCTGCGATTGCTGATCGGCCATGGAACGCAGCGCGTCCAGGTCGAGCGTCACCGGGTTCTCCACCAGGCCGCCCACCCGCACGCGCCAATCGACGAAGTTGTGCACGGCCATCACCTTGTATTCGGCGCTGGCCGGTGGCTTGCCGTTCACCCGGTGTTCCTTGGTGGTCATCCGTTCGGGGTAGTTCTGCCGCGAATTCAGCGGCCGCAGCAGGACTTTGCGTGCACGGGTGACCACGGCGCCGAGCACGCGACGAACTTGAACGGGCCGGCGCAGGCTCCACACCGTCGCCGCGATGTGAACGGCGACGATGGCCGCGATGATCACGAGCGACAAGACGGTGGCCCAACCAATGTTGCGGACGGAACCGAAGATCATCGAAGCGGTGAGCTGGCCCCAACTCCAGAAGAAGATCATCGACAGGTGGATGACGATGAAGACCAAGAACGCGATCAGGCCGAGGAAGTGCAGGCTCCGCGCCCATTGCCGACCGCCCCACATGCGCACATACCAGGGGAACGCGGCCTCGATGGCCGGGGACTGCGCGGCGCCGGTCAGGATCTGGAATGGGGCCAACAAGAAGACGACGCCGGCGTAGGTCAGCTTCTGGATGGCATCCAGGGGCTCGCCAGGCAGCAGCGGCGGCAGATTGAAACTCATGTAGGTGACGACGTCGTTCCACGCCTCGGGGAAGATCGACCATGAGGCCGGC
>NZ_LZMB01000591.1 GCF_001673555.1 Mycobacterium sp. 1165178.9
GCGGCGCCCGTTCTGGTGTTGTTCTGTGTCCAGCCGCAGCGAGGGACCACCGAACTCCAGCAGGGCGGTTCGATCTTTCCCGCGGTGCAGAACTTCCTCTTGGCTGCCCGCGCGCACGGACTTGGCGCGGCGATTACCCTGTGGCACGGGTCCTGCGAGGACGAGCTCCGCTCGATGGTCGGGATTCCTGACGACTGGAAGATCGCGACGCTGCTGACGGTGGGCTGGCCGCGCGGCCGACACCACACCGTGCGCCGCAAGCCGTTATCCGAGGTAGCGACGATAGATCGCTGGGACTCGTCCTGGCGGACCGGGTGAGTGACGCACGAATGGACCTCCGCGCTCACACCGCGTCCACGAAACCCGCTGTGATACTTCACCCTTCTGGGGTGACGGTGAGTTTCGACGAACTCGAGGCCAGTGCGAATCGGCTGGCCCACTATTTGCGCCGACAAGGCCTCGCGGCGGGGGACACGATTGCCGTCGCGATGGAGAACAACGAGCACATACATGCGGTGATGTGGGCTGCGAGGAGAAGCGGTCTGTACTACACGCTGATCAATACGCAACTGCGTACTGCCGAAATCTCCTACATTGTGGGCGACAGTGGAGCGAAAGCGATCATTTCGTCAGCGGCGATGCGCGCTGTGTGCCAACAGCTGTCGGAATCGCTCCCGCGTGGACTGCCATCCGTGGCGCTTATCGCCGACGATGAACTTGAAGAGTGGCGACGGTACCCGGACTGCGTGGCCGCCATGCCAGCGACACCGCCTGCGGGTGACTGCAACGGACAGCTTCTCCAATACTCGGCCGGAAGTACCGGACGTCCAAAGGGGATTCGCCGCCCATTGGAGGCCGCCAGCACTGTTGGAACGAGCTTGTCGACACCCGTCTTCGAAGCCCTCGGTGTGACAAGCGAATCCGTCTACATGAGTCCGGCGCCGACGTATCACACCGCACCCGCGATGTGGACGATGGCTGCCCAGGCCGCTGGCGCAACGACTGTCATGATGGAAGCGTTCGATGCCGAGGGCGCGCTGGACTGCATCGAGCGGTACGGCATCACCCATGCGCAGTTCGTCCCGACGATGTTCGTCAAGATGCTCCGGCTGCCTCGGGCGACGCGAATGCGGTACGACCTGTCGACCCTGCAGCGTGTGGTTCATGCCGCCGCGCCGTGTCCACCCGAGATCAAGCGGCAGATGATCGATTGGTGGGGGCCGATCGTCGATGAGTACTACGGTTCCTCAGAAGGCGCGGGTATCTCATTCATACGCGCCGAAGACTGGCTGCGTCACCCGGGTTCGGTTGGCAAGCCGATGCTGGGAGTGCCGCACATCCTCGACGAGGACGGCAAAGAGCTGGCAGCGGGACAGGTCGGCGACATTTATTACGAAGGCGGCTATCCGTTCGAGTACCTCAACGATGCAGAGAAGACCGCTGCGGCACGCAACCCCATGGGGTGGGTGACCGTCGGCGACGTCGGCTACCTGGACGACGACGGCTACCTGTATCTCACTGACCGTCGTCATCACATGATCATCTCGGGAGGCGTCAACATCTACCCGCAGGAAACCGAGGATGCCTTGGTGTGCCATCCGCTGGTGGTCGACGCCGCGGTTTTCGGCATACCGGACGAGGTGATGGGGCAGTCCGTTACTGCTGTCGTTCAGCTAGTCGATCCGGCGCGGGCCACGCCACAGCTCGCCGACGAGTTGACCGGGTGGCTGCGAAACCGGCTAGCTCACTACAAGTGCCCGCGATCGCTGTACTTCGAACCGCGGGTGCCGCGCAGCGACGCCGGGAAGCTGTACAAACAAGACCTGATCAACAAGTACTCGCGACGTTGAGCTCGGCCGGCCTCACTCCGGCGAGCGAAGAAGGCGGTTGCGGTTTTTGACGCTGCGATCTGGTGTTGATGCCATCAACGCCTTCGGCGTATCTGTAGGTCATTTCGCGTCATTTGGCGTCGTGTCGCGTAGTCAAATTCCAGGTTTCCGCAGGTCAAAAACGTTTTCGCGCCGGTTCGCTTCCCGGCAGCTCCACTGAGAATTAGCTGGTCAGGGCTTTCGAGCTCTGGCCAGTTTTCGTTTCATCAACCAGGAACCATGGGCTGGTCGCAGGTGAATCGGCGGTATATTTGCCCTCAGTGAAGGACAAAATCGACAACCGTCGCCCGCGAACCTCAAATGAGGACGGCGATCAGGGCCGCACGTGGCAAGAACGAGCAATTGAGCGTCGCCTCGGCGATGCGCGGGCGTTGGCGGTTGCTCGTAGCACGCGGTTTATGGCGACGGCGCTAGAGCTGGTCCAAGAATCCGGGCAAGCGAGTTTCACATTACAGACACTGGCCGATCGTGCGAACCTCAGCGTAAGGACCTTCTATCAGCACTTCGCAGGCAAAGACGAACTCCTATTGGCGTTGTACGAAGACCTCACTGCTCAATTCACCGACGCAATAAGGGAGAAAGTCGAGGCAGCGGAAGGCCCGATGGGGCAGCTGGAGGCATGGTGCAGGGGAGTGCTGTCTCGTCCAGGTTCATCGCAAGAAGTCGGTGGTCGCCTGGTTCTGATCTACAACTTGAGTCTCGAACTGGATAATCCGGAGGCGTTCGCGAAAGTCTGGGAACCGCACCGCAAGTTGTTGACAGAGATTTTGACTGCATGTTCGCAAGCGGGCCTCGTTCGAAACGACCTCACGGTGAAGCAATTGACGTCACTTCTGGGCTCCACCCTCACTTCTCTTGGCCAGTACAACGCGTTGCACGGTGGGATGGATGAGACTGGCTTGACCGAAGAGGTTGTCTGGTCCTGGTGTCGCCGAGCAGTCCTCCCCGCGGCGGTACCGTGTGCGGATGACTCTGCCGCCGGCAAACAGTCGACGAGAGGTTAGGAGCACTGCGGGGTCATCGACACGCGTCTCTCCCCACGCGTTGTCATGTCGGTGATCCCTGCCACCTCGCTCACATCGTGGTCCTAGAACATGACTCGCCATCCGCCGCGTACAGTCCTAAGCCCTCTCTCACTATGCGCTGCCGGCGTGGCTTCATCACGCTCATATGACCGACAGCCGCTCCGCGGCGAGATCACGAAGCGTGTCGGACTTGATCTTGTTGCTGCCTGTCAGGGCAATCTCTTCTTCGCAGAAAAAGAGTACGTGGCGCGGCACCTTGTAGCTCGCTAGCCGTTGTCGTAAATATTTGCGAATCTCGTCGGGTTCGACGCTGGCGTTGTCGTGCGGCACGACACAGGCGACAACGATCTCGCCGAGTGTGTCATGCGGCAGGCCAACAGTTTTGGTCAGCTTCACCGCGGGATGCATCGCTAACGCATCGTCGACTTCGAGCGGTGAGACATTCGCGCCGCCCGTCTTGATGATTTCGGTGAGCCGGCCTTCCCAGAACAGACGGTCGGCGTCGTCGAGGTGTCCGCCGTCACCGGTGTGGAAGAACCCCTCCGCGTCGAGCGTCTCGTCCAGCGGTGTACCCAAATAGCCCAGCATCAGTGTGGGCCCTTTAACGCAGATCTCGCCGCTTGCGTACCGCGAAACCACTTGTCCGGTGAGTGGATGCACAATCTTGACTGTCACGCCCGGCAGCGGCACTCCCCAGCTGTCGGCATGTGCCTCACGCGATGTGTCGACTCCAAATCCCGTTGAGAATGTGAATGTTTCGGTGTTGCCGTAGGCGTGTTCTGGAAAGGACAGTTCGGCGGACACCGCCGGATGACGAGCGATCGCTGTCTTGGAGTCGGCGAACCGCATGCTCCTCAAGTCCACGTCGAGCCAGTTGGGTAAGCTTTCGATTTGCGCCCATTGATGTGGCCAGGCAAACGGGTAGTTCACGCGCTCGGCAACCATCAGTTCAAGCGCATCCGCGGCGTCAAAGGTTGGTTGCAGTACCAGCGAACCACCGGCGGCGAGCGTGGCGCCAAGTGACATAACGAAGTTGCCGGACCAGAAGAAGCCGTTCGCCGACCAGCAACGGACATTGTCGTCACGGCTGAACCCGCACATTCTTCGGAAGCGCCACATTTGGATCGCTACGCCGCGGTGGGCGCTGATGATGCCCTTGGGTTTGCTTGTGGACCCTGACGAAAAGAACACCACTGCAGCATCACTCGGACACGCTGCTTCAGCTGTCGCCTGTACCAGTTCCTGCGGTTCGCCGCGACCACGAGCGAGGAAGTTCTCCCATGAGTCGATCCCTGTCGGTGCTTCTCCGACCGTTGCGAGATGACGGAGGAACGGGAACCTGTCGGACTGCAGCGCTCCTGGAGCCATCGTGCAAATCGCGGGCTCAAGCTCGGACAAGACCTTCGCAAAGTCTGTCTTCAGCACACTGCGTTCAAACAGCAGCATCGCTGCGCTTGACGACTTGAGGAAGTATCCGAGCTCCGACGCGGTCGAGAAAGTGCTAAGTGTCACGGCCACCCCACCGGCGAGCGAGACGCCGAAGACAGCCGAGATCCACTCGGGACGGTTGGTCATCAAGACCCCGACCCGAGTGTCTTTGCCAACGCCACAGGCACGCAACGCGCATGCCACTTCGACCGCTCTCTCCCACAGCTCGGAGTAACTCCAACGCATTTCGTCCTTGGCAGTGCGGAAGACGAGTGCTTCTCGGTCGCCGTAGGTTGATGTCACGTCACGCAGAAAGCCTGGAAGCGTGAGAGTGCCAAGCCCCGGCTCGTCGCTCAGTGGAGGGCCATATGCGATTGAAAGTGGTTCCGCAGCACCAGAATTCATTTATTCACTGGCCTCGCTACACCGGTAGCTCGATCTCGGCCGTGCAGGCGACGAGTTCCTCGTCATTCTGGTTGCTGAGGCGCAACTTTACCTGAACAAGTGGCACTCCCCATGTGGATTCCGTTTCCTTGCCGATGACCTCGGCGTCGAAGTAGGTGACGTCGCCCTCGAACGCGGGCCCGCGGAAGTCGGCCTTGGTGTGCCGGACCATTCCGTCATTGCCGGCCCAGTAGGCGAGATAGTCGGTGCACCACGCGCCCATCGTGGCGCCGTAACCATAGGCGCGTGCCATCCCTACCTCGGTGGCCCGCTCGGCATCGATGTGACCACGTGACGGGCCGAGATAGAGCCCGTCGCGTTTGCGGGGATCGATCTTCGCGTCTTCCTCGTCGAACGCAAAATCCTTGCCAAAACCCGGATCCTGATAGACCCACGGATCGTCGACGTCAACCGGTGCAACCCACCGGAAAGCGCCCCAGATATTGAAGAGGAAGGCTCGGTACTCGGTGGTGAAGCTAGCGATGCTGTGCGGACCGATCACCCGCCGCGGCAGAGTGTCACCCACCTTGACCTCGTCAAAGTGCGGCGAGATGCCCATCCGGTTCGATTCCAGCCAATCTCGGCGCAGTCTTTCCACTTCTTCCAGCTCGAGCTGTGTCCATCGCTTGATGTCGCCGAGCTGGCTTTCGAACATCCCGCGTTTCCTTGCCTCTTCATAGAGATAGCGGATACCGGTCGATCGTTCGCGGGCTACCAGGACGCCGTTCTGGTTGGTATGGGTGGTGTCTCCGCGTGAAAACATCGTGGGCCCAGCGAATTTGGTCTCCACAACCTTGTAGTCGTGGAACCGCCGTTCCTGGAACAATTGGTCGCCCGGGCGGACGGGGCATCCGTAGAACCACCATTCCTCACCCCCAAAGATCAGGTGGCTGTTCGGAATGTGCCCTACGCACGCGGGTCCTGCGCCGTGCCCGTAGTCAAGGGCGACCGCGATGGACTGCGGCGCGATGATGCCGCCGAACTTGGACGCCCGCGCGAATTGCTCATCCCAATGGATCGGATTCGGATAGTCCATCGCCATCACCCAGCGACGAATGTCGGAGGAACTACAGGGATCCCACAACTGGCCGCCGCCGACGGGCTTGCCTACCCGGTAGTCGACGTCGGACAGATCGAGCTCGACTTTCGGCGAAGTGGGACCTGTTGTGGTCGACTTCTTGACCATTGTGTGCTCCTGCTCAGCGATGGACGTTGACGACGCCGCGGCCCCACGTTTGCCGTCCTCGTCGCACGTAGGTGCCGCGTGGGGCCCGAAGCGACGGAAGGGGCTGGTCGACGGCCTTTTGGGTGGTGGTTCCCTTCTTCCCGCGTCATCGCCATGACTCGATAACTCACGATGTTCTATCCTGCACATCTTGATTGTCAAGATCCGTCAACCTAGACTTGCGCAATACGAGAACTATATTCTCGTCAGACATTCTCGGACAAGATGGGGCCCAGTTGCTTCTTGAGCTCGACGATGACCAGCGTCTTTGGCGCGAAACGGTCCGGGGGGCGCTGACCAAACAGTGCCCACCTTCCCTTGTCCGATCGATCGCGGAGGGCGGCGCCGACGCCGCCCCGCTATGGCAGTGGTACATCGAGCAAGGCTGGATGGAGCTCATCGGCACTCAAAGTTTCGTCGAGCTCACCCTCCTGCTTGAAGAACTCGGGCGCGTGAGTGATCCAACGCCGATCTTGGCGACAATGACCCAGTTCGCACCTTTGGTTGGTGACCGCGGCGCGCTGGATGGCGCCGGCGCCGCGGTGTACAGCGGTGTCACGGCATGCAGGTATCGCGCCGGCTGGGTTCTCGAAGGCGCAGCGCGTTACGTCCTTGACGGGAACCGTGCAGACCGACTCGCCGTGGTGACTCCCGCCGGTGTGTTCGTTGTCGAGGCGAAAGCCGTAATATCTCGTCGGGTCGCAGCAATCGATCCCTTGCTGCACCTCGCGGACCTTCGCTTTAACGAAGTGCATGTCGGCGATGAGAACCGGATCGCATCAGACACCGAGCGGGCATGGCACATCGCGCTGACCGGAATGGCGATCACAATCGTTGGCGCGTGTCAGCGCATAGTCGACATGGTTCTGGAACACCTTAAGCAGCGCTACCAGTTCGGCGTACCGATCGGGTCGTTTCAAGCGCTCCAACATAAGGCCGCGGACATGCATGTGGCGATCGAGCGGGCGCGAGCGGTGTCATACCTCTCGGCGCTCACCATCGTCGCTGACGATCCGCGTCGCCGCCTGTTCGCCGCGATGGCGAAAGCTGCAGCGGGGGAGGCGCAGTCGCTTGTCGTCCAGCACGGATTGCAATGCTTCGGCGCGATGGGGTTCACATGGGAGAACGACCTGCAGTTCGCCATTAAACGTGCGAAGGCGGGGGAACTGATGCTCGGCGATGCCTCAGAGCATCGCGCGCTCATCGCCAGGGAGTATCGTGCAGCTGACTTTTGATCAAGATGTCGAGTCGTTCCGGGCAGAGTTCGCCGCATTTCTCGACGACAACCTGCCGACCGAAGCCGAAACATTCGAACGTCCGCGGTCGGTCTCGCATATGCCAACCTGGGCCAGGAACTGGCAGCGCCTGCTGTTTGACAACGGCTGGCTACTCCCCGCACAGCCCCCCGAGTTCGGCGGTCGTAACGCGAGTGTGCTTCAGCAATTCGTCCACTTAGACGAACTGTGCCGGAGACGCATCTATCACAGCTTCAACCCGCAGGGCGTTAATATTGTTGCTGCATCGTTGATTACGTTCGGCACCCGCGAGCAGCAACAGCGCTGGGCGATTCCGGTCCTTCGCGCCGAAATGACCGCTTCGCTCGGAATGAGTGAGCCCAGCGCGGGTTCCGACCTAGCGTCCCTGCGAACGCGCGCCGTCCGAGACGGCGACGAATTCGTAGTCAACGGTCAGAAAG
>NZ_LZMB01000592.1 GCF_001673555.1 Mycobacterium sp. 1165178.9
CGAGGTATAGGAGGCACCATCATGACCATCGTCTCGTACGTAGTGATCCACCCAAACCCGGGCGTCCAGTGGGACGAGGTGCAGAAGCAACTCAAGAAGACAACCGAACTTGCTCGCAAGCACGGCGCCGAGAACGTCACCGTGCTGGCGACCATGATCGGGGGCCCGGCGACCAACGCCATCGGCCTGCTTTCCACAGCCGACGATTGGACGCGATACGGCCAGGTCCAGGAGGCGCTCTTTGGCGATCCTGAGATGCAGGCCGCCTTGGTCGAGGCTGGCCAGATCGCCACCTGGGAGAACTACGTCAGCCAGACAATTGACGTGTAGTGCGGATGAATCATGGATCGGGCCACCCCTGCTCCCGGGGGCGGCCCGATCGCTCTCATCGCCTCGCGACGGTGATCCGGCGCGCCGTCACCGGGTCGGCTTTGCCCTTGAGGTCGAGGGCGACGACCTCGCCCCCGTCGAGGCCAGCCATGCACGCGACGGCCTCGGGCATGACGATCTCACCGGCCGCCGCGACGCTTTGCAGGCGCGACGCGGTGTTCACCACGTCGCCGATCGCGGTGAAGTCGCGGACCTCGCCCTCGCCGACGATCCCGACGTAGGCCGGACCGACGTCCAAGCCGATGCCCACCTCGAGCCGCGGGCCCTTGGGCGAGCCGCGGGCCTGCGTGCGCAGGATTGCGAGAGCGTCACCAACCATCGCATCGACGTACCGCCCGTTGCGTGTGAACGCCGGAAGGTAGAGGCCCATCACTTCGTCACCCATGAGCTTGTCGACGATCCCGTGCTGGACGATCACCTGGGTGAGCTCGGAGTAGAAGCGATTGAGGCACTCGGCCATCTCGTCCGGTGGCAGCGTCTCGGCGAGAGCGGTCGAGTTGCGGACATCGGCGAAGAGCACCCCGATGGTCAGGGTCATGCCGCCTTGGGGCGCCGCCTCGAAGCACACCTTGCACCATCGCGGATTCTTGCGTGACGGGCTCTTGTCCATCCGCCGCATCAGCCAGCCACCGACGCCGGCGAACGGGTTGCCACATGCCTCGCATCGGGGCGCCGACGGCAGCTTCGAGACGAGCCGAACGCCGCGACGAACCCTGGCGTGGCCGAAGAGTTCGAAGAACCGCGCCCACTCCTCCTCGTTGGTTTGCGCATCCTCGGGGAGTGGAGGCGTGCCCTTATTTGCCATCCCTCATTTTCACACCGTTCCCCGATGCTGTTCGTGGCAACGACGACGTAAAGAAACGTCGAGAGCATTCTCGCTTGGTAGCCAGCCGCCTATCCTTCCCTCATGGTGTCGAGCCTGTCGGGCAAGGTCGCATTCATCACCGGCGGTGCTTCGGGCATCGGCGCCGCACTGGCCACCAAGTTGGTCGAGGGCGGCGCGGAGGTGTGGCTCGCCGATCGCCAACTGGGAGTGGCGCAGGAGCTGGCACAACGGCTGAGCAGTGGCGGCGTTAAGGCCCATGCGATCGAACTCGACGTCCGCAGCTATCCCGCGTTTGAGGCTGCGGTCGCCGAGGCGGTGCAGCGATCCGGGCGGATCGATTACCTGTTCAACAATGCCGGCATCGGGGTCGGCGGCGAGGTCGATTCCTACACACTCGACGATTGGAATGACGTCCTGGCCGTGAACCTGCACGGGGTGGTGCACGGCATCCAGGCGGTGTATCCGACCATGATCCGGCAGCGCTCCGGCCACATCGTGAACACGGCGTCGATGGCCGGTCTGCTGGCCGGGCCCGGCACCGCCAGCTACACAGCCTCCAAGCATGCCGTCGTCGCGCTGTCGAAGGCGTTGCGGCTGGAGGCCGAGCGGCACAACGTGAAGGTGTCGGTGCTGTGTCCCGGCGCGATTCGGACCCCCATCCTCACCGGCGGCGTGTATGGGCGGATGACGAACACAGGCGCCAGCGACGAGGATTTGCTCAAATTCTGGGAGCCGATGCGACCGATGGCTCCAGACGAGTTCGCCACCCGCGTCCTTCGAGCCGTGTTACGCGGGGACGCGATCATCATAGTGCCGTCTTGGTGGAAGGCGCTGTGGTACCTCGACCGTTACTCGCCGGCCATTTCGACGCGAGCCGCGCGTCGCACGCTCAAACGACTGCGCGAAATACAGCCCACCCCAACGTAATCCGCTGCGCCCGTCGTTATCGGGCCCATCGGGTCAGCGACTGACCCGATCGCCGGCGCAGATCAGTGCCAGTTCGGATCCCATGGGCCGTTGTGCCAGTGGCCCTGGTCGTGGACTTCACCGTCGTACCAGTGGTCACCAGTGATTGGCATTTATTCGCTCTGGCGCTGACCAATCCCGCTCAACCGCAGGGCTGTACACCGACACGGCCTGCGCTCCTGAAAGCCTGCTGAGAACCCGCTGCGGGCCAGTTTGCGCAGGACGACGCCGGGTACACAGCCGATGCGCTTCGGTCGCGACGCGTTGTCGAGACCTTCTCGGTTGAAAGACACAGCTGGGCGCTTTCCAGTTTTCTGGGCAGCTTTGGCGACCAGCGCTGCAGACGCAGCGCCAGGACCGGAGCCCGCCGGACCGTGTGTTCAGCCGAAGGCGAGGTCGTTTCATGAACACGACGACAGAATTCGTCGGCGGACCAACCACCGAAACCATCACCGCGTTCCAGCACCCACCGAACGACGGTGTGGTTGGCGCGCAAGGCGCGGCCAACCGCTCCACCAACGAATCCAGCCGGCACCGGTAAGCGCCGGCGCGCACGGACGCGCGAGAAAGGAAGACACATGTTGTTGCTGGGCGACGGCGGACGGCGAAAAGGCCGCACCGCCGGCAGCGACGGACTCGGCGAGATCCAGCACCTGGCCGGGCGCGCTTTGTACGACGTCGCGCACGGCCGTTTCGAGCGGTCGCTGTCGGGGCTGACCGCCGTCGCGGCACTGGTCACGACGGCCGAAATCTACTTCGAGCACTACAAAGCCAGCTTCGGCAATAAGTGGATGTGGAGCCCGATCGTGGTGACCCCGCCGGTGGTCGTCGCCGGAATCGGCGGGGTGTTCTCGCGGCGCTGGGCCAAACTCTGGCTCCCCATCACGGCGGGGATCTACACGGCCAACGGGCTGATGGGCGAATACCTGCACGCACGCGGGGTCGCGCGCAAACCGGGCGGATGGAAGAACGCCTCCTACAACGTGCCGATGGGGCCGCCGATCGCGGCGCCGGGACTGATGTGCATGGTCGGCGGGATGGGGTTACTGGCGTCGATCCTGCGCCGCGAACGGTTCCGCGGTTAGGGCACTGGGAATCCTGAGATGGCCAACACCTCACGCCCCGACCACCTGCCCAACCTGCGTCCCGATGGCAAGCCACCACATCCGTCGTGGCTGCCCAAGCAACGTCGTGGCACCACGCCGCAGATGATCGGGCGCTACCCCGATTACGACGTGCTGGAAACCGCCGACAAGTGGGACGAGGCCACCAGGAAGGTGGTGCTGGCCCGGCTCGAACCTCCTGGCCCATTGCGGTTTTTCACGCCAGAAGAGGAGCCGTGCCTGCGCGCATTCTGCGACACGGTGCTAGCCCAGGACGTCGAGCCGCGGGTTCCGGTGGCCGAGTCCGTCGACTCCAAGCTCGCCGACGGGCGCCTCGACGGCTACCAGTACGCCGACATGCCCGACGACCGCGACACCTGGCGGCTGGTGCTGCGCGGGCTCGACGAGACGGCGTCTTCGCAGTACCGCAAACCCTCGTTCGCCGAAGCCGATGCCGCCACCCGCGAAGCGATCATCGACAAGTTCTCGCAGGCGGATCTTCAGGGCGGGGCATGGGAGAGCCTGAACGTCAAGCGCGCGTGGTCGGTGTGCATGCGAGGGATGTTGTCCGGCTTTTACTCCCACCCCTGGGCGTGGAACGAGATCGGGTTCGGCGGCCCGGCCTATCCGCGCGGTTTCATGCGCCTCGGCGGTGCCACCGGACCGGCCGCCGCACGCGAACCGCACGAGACCCCCGGCGCCACCGACGAGGATCCGGTGCAAGTCGTGAACAACGGGGAGCTGTGATGGGCGACCTGCTGCGAGGCCTGTTCAAGGGAGCGAT
>NZ_LZMB01000593.1 GCF_001673555.1 Mycobacterium sp. 1165178.9
GGCGTAGAGCGGCACGGGGAAAGCTTAGACGTCCGATGCTGGCGGGTCTTCCCTGAGCATTCGCCGGCCCCCCGCCGCTTCGTTAGGTTAGTGGCTGTGGTGACCCGCATCGTGATCCTCGGTGGAGGCCCCGCCGGTTACGAAGCCGCGCTGGTGGCCGCGACCTCGCACCCCGACACGACCCGCGTCACGGTGATCGACTCCGAGGGCATCGGCGGGGCGGCCGTCCTGGATGACTGTGTGCCGTCGAAGACGTTCATCGCCTCGACCTGGCTGCGCACCGAACTGCGCCGGGCGCCGCGGCTCGGGTTCGACATCGACATCGACGACGCCAAGATCTCGCTGCCGCAGATCCATGCCCGGGTCAGGCAACTCGCCACCGAGCAGTCCGCCGATATCACCGACCAGCTGCTGGGCGTGGGCGTGCACGTGGTCGCCGGCCACGGTGAGCTGATCGATCCCACCCCCGGACTGGCCTGCCACCGAGTCAAAGCGACCCATTCCGATCCGGGGCCCGACGGCCCCGTTACCAGCGAGTACGAGGCTGACGTCGTGCTGATCGCCACCGGCGCAAGCCCGCGGGTGCTGCCGTCGGCGCCGCCCGACGGCGAGCGGATCCTGACCTGGCGCCAGCTCTACGACCTAAAGGCGCTCCCCGAGCACCTCATCGTGGTCGGGTCCGGGGTCACCGGCGCCGAATTCGTGCACGCCTACACCGAATTGGGCGTCCCGGTGACCGTCGTGGCCAGCCGGGACCGGGTGCTGCCCTACGAGGACGCCGACGCAGCCCTGGTCCTGGAGGAGGCGTTCTCCGAACGCGGCGTCCAGCTGGTCAAGAACGCCCGCGCGCAATCGGTCACCCGCACGGAGGACGGCGTGCTGGTCACCCTGGCCGACGGGCGCACGGTCGAGGGCAGCCACGCCCTGATGACCATCGGGTCGGTGCCCAACACCAGCGGCCTGGGCCTGGACCGGGTCGGCATCGAGCTGGGCCGCGGCGGCTACCTGACCGTCGACCGGGTGTCGCGGACCTCGGTGGCCGGCATCTACGCCGCCGGTGACTGCACGGGTCTGCTGCCGCTGGCCTCGGTCGCCGCCATGCAGGGCCGGATCGCGATGTACCACGCGCTGGGCGAGGGCGTCAGCCCCATCCGGCTGCGCACGGTGGCGGCGACGGTGTTCACCAGGCCCGAGATCGCCGCCGTCGGGGTCCCGCAGACGATGATCGACGATGGTTCGGTGCCGGCGCGCACGGTCATGCTGCCGCTGCGGACCAACGCGCGGGCCAAGATGTCGGGCCTGCGCCAGGGCTTCGTGAAGCTGTTCTGTCGCCAGGCCACCGGCGTGGTCATCGGCGGCGTGGTGGTGGCGCCCATCGCATCCGAGCTGATCCTGCCGATCGCCGTGGCGGTGACGAACCGGATCACCGTCAACGAGCTGGCGCAGACGCTGGCGGTTTACCCGTCGTTGTCCGGCTCGGTCACCGAGGCCGCGCGGCGGCTGATGGCGCACGACGATCTCGACTAGTGGCGATCGCCGGCGCGGCGTAGCTGGGCGGCGTCGACACACGGGCCAGCGCCGGAACCGTTAGCCTTGGTGCAGCAGCGTCCTACTGACGAGTAACCGACAGGAGTGTCCCCGATGAGGAGCCCTCTGCCGTGAGCAACCCGATTCAGGCACCGGGTAGCGCACAGACCTGGACGGCTTCCTCTCTGGGACCTAGGCAACGCGCGCTGGCCTGGGAACGGCTGGGCACCGAACAGTTCGACGTGGTGGTGATCGGAGGCGGCGTGGTGGGCTCGGGCTGCGCGCTGGACGCCGCGACCCGCGGTCTCAAGGTGGCGCTGGTGGAGGCGCGTGATTTCGCCTCCGGCACCTCGAGCCGTTCGTCGAAGATGTTCCACGGTGGCCTGCGCTACCTCGAACAGCTCGAGTTCGGGCTGGTGCGCGAGGCGCTGTACGAGCGTGAACTGTCGCTGACCACGTTGGCGCCGCATCTGGTCAAGCCGATGCCGTTCCTGTTCCCGTTGACCAATCGCATGTGGGAACGTCCGTACATCGCCGCCGGGATTTTTCTGTACGACCGGCTGGGCGGCGCGAAATCCGTTCCGGCGCAGAAGCATTTGACGCGCGCCGGCGCGTTGCGGTTGTGCCCGGGCCTCAAGCGCAGCTCGCTGATCGGCGGAATCCGTTATTACGACACGGTTGTCGACGACGCCCGGCACACCATGACCGTCGCGCGCACCGCCGCGCACTACGGCGCGGTGGTGCGCACCTCCACCCAGGTGGTCGCGATGCTGCGCGAAGGCGATCGGGTGACCGGTGTGCGCGTCCGCGACTCCGAGGACGGCGCGCTCACCGAGGTCCGCGGCCACGTGGTGGTCAACGCGACCGGGGTGTGGACCGACGAGATCCAGGCATTGTCCAAGCAGCGCGGTCGTTTTCAGGTCCGGGCGTCCAAGGGCGTGCATGTGGTGGTGCCCCGCGACCGCATCGTCAGCGACGTCGCGATCATCCTGCGCACCGAGAAATCGGTGATGTTCGTCATCCCGTGGGGCAGCCACTGGATCATCGGAACCACCGACACCGACTGGAATCTCGACCTGGCCCACCCGGCGGCCACCAAGGCCGACATCGACTACATCCTGCAAACCGTCAACACCGTGCTGGCCATCCCGCTGACACATGCCGACATCGACGGCGTGTACGCGGGGCTGCGGCCGCTGCTGGCGGGGGAGAGCGAGGAGACCTCCAAGCTGTCCCGGGAGCACGCCGTGGCGG
Source organism: Mycobacterium sp. 1165178.9 (assembly GCF_001673555.1). Lineage (GTDB taxonomy): Bacteria > Actinomycetota > Actinomycetes > Mycobacteriales > Mycobacteriaceae > Mycobacterium. The sequence goes on from NZ_LZMB01000593.1 coordinate 2,782, forward strand.
TGCCCGCACCGGGCCTGGTGGCCATCGCCGGCGGCAAGTACACCACCTACCGGGTGATGGCCGCCGACGCGATTGATGCTGCGGCCCAATTCATTCCGGCCCGGGTCGCGCCGTCGATCACCGAGAAGGTCAGCCTGCTGGGCGCCGACGGCTACTTCGCGCTGATCAACCAGGCCGAACACGTCGCCCAGCTGCAGGGTCTGCACCCCTATCGCGTGCGTCATCTGCTGGACCGCTACGGCTCGCTGATCGGTGAGGTGCTGGCGCTGGCGGCCCACAGCCCCGACCTGCTCGAGCCGATCAAGGAGGCGCCGGGCTATCTGCGGGTGGAGGCGCTATATGCCGTAACCGCCGAGGGTGCTTTGCATTTGGAGGATATCCTGGCCCGCCGGATGCGTGTCTCCATCGAATACCCGCACCGCGGCGTCGACTGCGCGCGAGAGGTCGCCGACGTCGTCGCGCCGGTGCTGGGCTGGTCCGCGGAGGAGATCGGGCGCGAGGTCGCGAATTACACCGCGCGGGTGGAGGCCGAGATCTTGTCCCAGGCCCAGCCCGATGACGTGTCCGCCGACGAGCTGCGCGCCAGCGCGCCCGAGGCGCGCGCCGAGATCCTCGAGCCGGTCCCGCTCAGTTGAGCAGGCCCTGATATGGCCGCGAGGCCGGCGCCACTGCCCGTGCGGGACGGACTTGGCCCGGCGCGGGTGCGGCTGCGGGGCGGCCCGGTGCTGGCCGAGCTCACCGCCCGGTTCGGCACGCGGGCCCGCGCCAAGGTGCTGGCCGGAGAGGTCGTCGGCGCCGACGGCGCGGTAATCGATAGCAGCACAGTGCTTCCCGCTGGCGCGAGCGTCTACCTGTATCGCGAGCTGCCGGACGAGGTGCCCGTCCCGTTCGACGTCCCGGTGCTGCATCGCGACGCCGACATCGTGGTTGTCGACAAGCCGCACTTCTTGGCCACCATGCCGCGCGGACGCCACGTAGCGCAGACCGCGCTGGTGCGGCTGCGGCGGGAACTGGACCTGCCCGAGCTGAGTCCGGCGCATCGGCTGGACCGGCTGACCGCCGGGGTGCTGCTGTTTACCGCGAGGCGCGAGGTGCGCGGCGCCTACCAGACGCTGTTCTCCCGCGGATCGGTCGGTAAGACATACCTGGCCCGGGCGGCCGTCGACCCGGAGCTGGAGCTCCCGCGAGTGGTGAAGAGCCGAATCATCAAGCGCCGCAGCCATCTACAGGCGGTCTGCGAGCCGGGCGCGCCCAATGCCGAGACCCGCGTGGAGCTGGTGGCTGCGGATGGGTTGTACCGGCTCAC
>NZ_LZMB01000594.1 GCF_001673555.1 Mycobacterium sp. 1165178.9
ACCCCCCGGCGCCCCGGGGAGCAATTGGGCCGGCGCCGATTCCCGCGCGGACTCCGCCGGTGGGCGGCGTGCCCGGCGGCCGGAGTCACCGTATGGCGGTGGCGGCACCGGGTCGACGGGCGGGCCATCCCAGGCCTCGTCGACGCCCGAATGCCGGGCACGCCGCCCACCGGCGGAGTCCGCGCGGGAATCGGCGCCGGCCCAATTGCTCCCCGGGGCGCCGGGGGGTAACCACTGGCCTTCCGCGGCGGCCGGCTGCCAACCCTGCCCCGGCCACTGCCCCTGGGGCTGTGGTTGCGGCTCCGGTGCTGGTTCCGGTTCGCGCTGCGGTTGGGACTCTGGCGGCGGGTCCGACTGGAACTGCGCTGCCGGCTCCGGTTGGAACTGCCCCGCCCGGGCGGCCTGCGGCGGTTGGGGGCCAGGCTCGAACCTAGGCTGCGTTGGTCCCGCATAGGGGGAATCCGCGGCGTAGGCGGCCTCCTGGGCGTACGCGGGATCCGGGACCGGCTCGTACTGGTTTTGTACCCGCTCCCGGCGGATCGGCGGCTGCTGCCGCGGGGGAACCAGCGGTTCCTCGGGGACGTCGATGATGGCGTCGTCGGTGCGCCCCGGGTCATCCCGCGGCACCGACGTCACGCGGTCGCTGGACACCCAATCGACCGGGGTGTCGCGGGGGTTCTCGCCGTTGCGATCCCACTCGCTGTACGCGCGCTCCGGTTGCGGCTCGGCATCCGGCATGCCGCCGAGGGCCGGGCGGTGCGCGAGGTCGGTGTCGAAGAGGATTTCCAGGCTGGTCCGCAAGGCGGAAAGCTCCGCGCGCAACTCGGCGAGATCGTCGGCGGCCTGAGCGCGCAGCTCGGAGGCCAGCTCGCGACGCAGCTGCGACTCGACGGTCAGCTCGTACTCGCGCCGGGCCGCGATCTCGCGGTCCAGCTGCAGGTCGTAAACCAGCTTGAGGTCGCGGACCCGGGACTGATCGGCGTCACTTTGGCGGCGATAGAGCACGGAAACGAAGGCGCCGGCGACTGCGGCCCACAGCGCCAGGATTACAGCGAGCTTGAGAAGTTCCACCCGATTGGTGAAAACCAACGCGGAGCTGGCCCCCATCGCGAGGACCAGCAACGCCGTCAAGAGCACCCAACCCGGCCTGCGGCCGCCGCGCCGGACCCGGGCGCCGCGGGACAGAACGGTCATGGCCTGAGACTACCTGTGCGAGGTCAATCCGCGTGTCGCGCGGCTTCGGCGATTCTCGCGCGGGTTGTCCGCAAGTCCGCGGGGAATTGACCGCCCGCCGGCCGTCGGCAATTCTGGCGCCCGGCTAGCTTTCCGCACCCTCGCCGTGCTCCGTCGGATCCGGCGGTGACTTGCAGCAATGTTGCAACCACAGCGCGGCAACCAGCAGCGCCAGCGCGCTGACGGCCGCCACCACCGTCCCCGAGGTGTCCTCGGCGGCGGCCCGCAACCAGGATTTGCGCGGCAGGAAATACACCAAGATGCCGACCCACCAGCCCAGCATCAGCGCGCCCACCCAGGCCGAGGCCTTGGCGACCATCAGGCTGCGCGCCACCGCGAGCGGGTGCAGCCAGCCCGGACCGGACCCGATTTCGCCCGCGTTGATCCTGGCCCGCACGTAGCGCGCCCACAGCGCCTCGGCGACGGCCACCGCCAGCAGCGACAGGCCGGTCCACACGGTGATCGGCGGGAACAACCGATATAAGCCCTCGACCAGGAGATAGCCCACAACGGCGGCGGCGACCACCGCGGCCGTCAAGTCGCGCTTGCGGGTGGGGCCCATCAGCTCGTCGGCCCCGGGTCGGCCGGCCGGTTCCCGTGCGGCCGAAGCCTCAGTCCGGTCGGTCGTACGCCGTCCCGGTCGACGGCTTCCAGTTGGGCGAGCAGGGCGGCGACCGGCTGCGGCCCGTCGGCCAGCGTCAGCCGAGCATCCGGGTCCACGTCCAGCCATGGGATGAGCACGAACGCCCGTAGGTGGGCGAGCGGATGCGGCAACGTCAGGTTGTTCTCCCGGGAAATCACCTCGGTTGGGCCGTAGCAGGCGATCAGGTCGACGTCGAGGGTGCGCGGGCCCCAGCGCTCGCCGCGCACCCGGCCCGCCGCGCGCTCGAACTCCTGCCCCCGGCGCAGCCAGCCCTGCCCGTCGCAGTCCGGGTCGTCCGCGATCAGCACCGCGTTGAGGAACGGCGCCTGATCCACCCGGCCCCAGGCGTCGGTCTCGTACACCGGGGACACGGCGAGCACCGCCGCGCCCAGCCCGTCGACGACCGATTGCAACCGCGCCAGCCGGTCACCCAAATTGGAACCGATCGACAGCACGACTCTGGTCATAAGCCTCGCTTCCCCCACAATTGGGTGGGGTCCCCGCGAAGCTGGGGAGTGCCCCCACCCCCGCAAGCGGGGGGTACCCCCACAACGCCGGCCGAGCCGGCGTCATCGTCGTCGGCGCGGGTCATAGCGTCTCGCCCGCCGGGATCACCGAACCGCGGGCGCCACGGCGCGACCGCCGCACCACCACCGAGACGTCGGCGAACTGTTGCGGGATCGGAGCCTGCGGCTTGTGGACCGCCACCTCGACGGCGTGCACACGTTCGTCGTCCATCACCTGGTCGGCGATATGGGCCCCGACGGTTTCGATCAGATTGCGCGCGGGCCCGGCGACCACATCGGCGGCCAATTGGGCCAGCGCGGAGTAGTCGTAGGTTTCGGCCAGTTCATCGCTGGCCGCGGCGTCGGCGAGGTCGATCCACACCGTGATGTCGATGACGAAGTCCTGACCGTTGGCGCGCTCGTGGTCGAAAACCCCGTGTTGTCCGCGAACCTTCAAGCCGCGCAACTCGATTCGATCAGCCATTGTCTCCAGCCAGTTCCGTGTGCGACCCATCGGTCCAGGCCGCTACGACCCTGAGGGCGTCGACCGTGGCCCGTACATCGTGAACACGCACCCCCCAGGCCCCGTGCAGGGCGGCCAGCGCCGAAACCACCGCGGTGGCCGTCTCACGCCCATCGGGTGGTCGTGGCGAACCGTCGGCCCCGGCTAACAACGTACCGAGGAACCGTTTGCGCGATGCACCCAGGAGCACCGGGATGCCGGTGGAGACCAATTGCGGCAGGGCATGCAGCAGCGCCCAATTGTGTTGTGCCGTCTTGGCGAATCCCAGGCCGGGATCGATCATCAGCCGGCCGGGGTCGACACCGGAAGACACCGCGGCGTCCACGCTGGCCAGTAACTCGTCGCGCACCTCGGCGACCACGTCGCGGTAGCGCGGCGCAGCGTGCGGCCGCTCGGCCGACACCGATCGCCAATGCATCAGGACCCAAGGCACTTTCGCGTCGGCCACCAGCGGCGCCATGGCGGGATCGGCGCGGCCGCCGGACACGTCGTTGACAATCCGCGCTCCGGCGCACAGCGCCGCCCGTGCGACGTCGGCGTGCATGGTGTCGATACTGACGGTGATGCCTTGTGCCGAAAGCTCTTTGACGACGGGCACGACCCGGGACGTCTCGACGTGCGGATCGATCCGCGTGGCGCCGGGCCGGGTCGACTCTCCCCCGACATCGACGATGTCGGCGCCGTCGGCGATCAGGGCCACACCCTGCGCGACGGCTTTGTCGGGCTCGAGATAGCGGCCGCCGTCGGAGAACGAATCGTCAGTGACGTTCAGAACTCCCATTACCTGCACAGGCGCCAGACTCACTTACGCAGGATCAGGTCGAGCGCTTCGGCTCGAGACGCAGCGTTTGTTTTGAACAGTCCGCGCACCGCTGAGGTGGTGGTGATCGCTCCGGGTTTGCGGACCCCGCGCATCGCCATGCACAGGTGCTCGGCCTCCACCACGACGATCACGCCGCGCGGATTGAGCTTTTTCACCAGCGCGTCGGCGATCTGACTGGTGAGCCGCTCCTGCACCTGGGGCCGCTTGGAATACAGATCGACCAGCCGGGCGATCTTCGACAGGCCGGTGACCCTGCCGTCGTTGCCCGGGATGTAGCCGACATGGGCCACCCCGTGGAACGACACCAGGTGGTGCTCACACGTTGAATACAGCGGGATTTCCTTGACCAGCACCAGTTCGTCGTGATCCTCGTCAAACATCGTGTTCAACACGCTGTCCGGGTCGGTGTAGAGCCCGGCGAACATCTCGCGGTAGGCGCGGGCGACCCGGGCCGGCGTTTCCCGCAAGCCATCCCGATCGGGGTCCTCACCTATTGCGTGCAGCAACTCGCGGACCGCGGCCTCGGCGCGCTCCTGATCGAACAGCCGCGTCGTGTGTATCGCGGTATCCGGCAGCGCCATCGAATCCTCCGTTTGCTCAGCCGTGAGCCGGCGGGTTGGACCGGCTCACGTCGTCATCCTGCCGGTCGGGCGAGCTGCCGTCCGGAGCGGGTTGGCCGGGCGGCGGATACGGCGGATACGGCGGATAGGCGGGATGGGGCTGACCCGGGTGACCGGCGCCGCCCTGCTGACCGGGATAACTTTGCTGACCGCCCTGCTGCCCGGGATAGCCCTGCGGGCCGGCGTAACCGCGTGCGGGTTGCTGCCAGTAGGGCTGCTGGCCAGGCTGCGCGGGCGGATGCCAGTAGTTCGGCTGTTGTTGCTGGGGCGGCCAGCCCGGCGCACGCCAGCCGGCCGGGGCGCCGTAGTCGGGTTGCGTGGGCCCCTGCGGCTCCCCCCGACGATTACCGCCTTGAGCGCCATGGGATCCGTTGCCGCCGTTGGCGTTCCGCTCGGCCTCCGCCCGCGCGGCCGCGGCGGCTTCGGTCGCCCGCGCGATGGCCGCCTTGAAGGCGGGCTCTTGAACCGGCGGGGGCCAGGGCTCGCCGCGCTCGATGGCCAGCTCGCCGGGCGTCTTGATCGGAGGTTTGTCCGACGGGATGCGGCCGCCGAAATCGTCGAACATGGTGAGCCGCGGGCGTTTTTCGACACCGGAGAAGATGCCCTCCAGCTCGGCGCGGTGCAGGGTTTCCTTTTCCAGCAGCTGGCCGGCCAACGTGTCGAGAATGTCCCGATATTCGGTGAGGATCTCCCACGCCTCGGTGTGGGCGGCCTCGATCAGTTTGCGGATCTCGTCGTCGATGTCGCGGGCGACCTCGTGCGAGTAGTCAGCCTGCGTCCCCATGGTGCGGCCCAGGAACGGGTCGCCGTGCTCCGAACCGTATTTGACGGCACCGAGTTTGGAGCTCATGCCGAATTCGGTGACCATCGCCCGCGCGATCTTGGTCGCCTGCTCGATGTCGGACACCGCGCCCGTCGTCGGCTCCCGGAATACCAGCTCCTCGGCCGCGCGCCCACCCATGGCGAACACCAGCTGCGCGATCATCTCCGAGCGGGTCCGCAGGCCCTTGTCTTCCTCCGGCACCGCCACCGCGTGCCCGCCGGTGCGCCCGCGGGCCAAAATTGTCACCTTGTAGATCGGCTCGATATCGGGCATCGCCCAGGCGGCCAGCGTGTGCCCGCCCTCGTGATAGGCGGTGATCTTCTTTTCCTGCTCGCTGATAATCCGGCCCTTGCGTCGCGGCCCACCGATCACCCGGTCCACCGCTTCCTCCAGGGCGGCGCTGGTGATGACGGTGCCGTTCTCGCGGGCGGTGAGCAGCGCCGCCTCGTTGATGACGTTGGCCAGGTCGGCGCCGGTCATGCCGACAGTGCGTTTGGCCAGCCCGGCGAGGTCGGCGTCCGGGCCGATCGGCTTGCCTTTGGAGTGCACTTCCAGCACCGCTTTGCGACCCGCCAGGTCCGGGTTGGATACCGGGATCTGCCGGTCGAAACGGCCGGGGCGTAGCAGCGCCGGGTCCAGGATGTCCGGTCGGTTGGTGGCCGCTATCAGGATGACCCCGGCCCGCGGGTCGAACCCGTCCATCTCGACCAGCAACTGGTTGAGCGTCTGCTCGCGCTCGTCGTGACCGCCGCCAAGGCCCGCGCCGCGCTGGCGGCCCACCGCGTCGATCTCGTCGACGAAAATAATGCACGGGTTGTTCTGCTTGGCCTGATCGAATAGGTCGCGCACCCGGGACGCACCGACGCCGACGAACATCTCGACGAAGTCAGAGCCCGAGATCGTGAAGAACGGAACCCCGGCCTCCCCGGCGACCGCACGGGCCAGCAGCGTCTTTCCGGTTCCCGGCGGCCCGTACAGCAGCACGCCTTTGGGGATCTTGGCGCCCAGCGCCTGGTATCGGCCGGGGTTCTGCAGAAAGTCCTTGATCTCGTAGAGCTCCTCGACCGCCTCGTCGACGCCGGCGACGTCGGCGAACGTGGTCTTGGGCATGTCCTTGGAGAGCTGTTTGGCGCGCGACTTGCCGAAGCCGAAGCCCATCCGGGCGCCGCCCTGCATGCGGGAGAACATGACGAACAGCCCGACCAGCAGCAGCAGCGGCAGGACGTAGACCAGCAGCTCGCCCAGGATGCTGCCCTGGTTGACGACGGTGCTGACCTTCGCGTTCTTGGCGCTCAGCGCGTTGAACAGGTCGACCGCATAGCCGCTGGGGAACTTGGTGATGACCTTGTCGGAGTTGTCGGTATCGCCGTTGCCCTTCTTCAGGGTCAAACGAAGTTGCTGTTCGCGGTCGTCGATTTGTGCACTTTTGACGTTGTCGCCATTGATCTGGGACATCGCCACCGACGTGTCGACGGGCTTATAGCCGCGGGTGTCGTCGCTGAAGTAGAAGAACGACCAACCGAGCAGCACCACGACAGCAATCGCCATGATGGTGCGAATTACGTTTTTCCGGTTCATCAATCATCGGCCTTGCCGGCCAGGTCCTTCCCCGATGTGCACGCAGCTGGAAAAGTCCAGGCTACCGCTAGTGGCGATCGCCAGCTCCGGCAGAGCCGGGGCGCAGCGGGTCGACACCATACCGCCAGTGGCGATCGCCAGCTCCGGCAGAGCCGGGGCGCAGCGGGTCGACACCATACCGCTAGTGGCGATCGCCAGCTCCGGCAGAGCCGGGGCGCAGTCCCCGCAAGCGGGGCATGGCCCAGGACGCCGTTGTTCTTTCTCAGTTAACGACGGGCAGTTCCCGACTACTCGTAATACAACTACTCGTAATACCGGGCCTCGACCACATTGCCGTCCGGATCGGGGAAGTAATAACCCTGTGGCGCCCACCCGCGCGCACCGAAGCTCCGGTTCAGCCGCGCGCCGGTGTCCACGCCTTCGGCCCGCAGCCGCCGGTCCAGCGCGTCGTATTCGGGCTTCGACAGCGCCAGGCAGACGTGATTGACCGGGTGGCCGGCGCTGCCCTCGATACGCGTCAACGTTTCGGTCGCCGAAATGCCTTCGGCGGGCATCAAGTCGATGATGGAGTCCGCACAAACCCGCACGCTGGGAAAGGGCGCATCTCCGGCTTCGAATTCGGCGAACCGGACCGGTTCCAGCCCGACGACGCGGGTGTAGAAGTCCATCGACACCCGCGGATCCTTCGTCCAAAGCACCACGTGGTCCAGTCGCATCGAATGGAGTATTCCCGCCGGCTGCCCTTTTGATCGCCAACCGAGAACCGTTCGGCGAGCCAAGACCGCTTGGGGCCTTCTCAGCCAGCAACCGTTGTGCTTTGGTGGGACGGTGCCCCCAACCGAACGGTTAGTAGATACGAATGGTGTCCGTCTGCGAGTGACCGAGGCGGGCGACCGAGGCGCACCCGTGGTGCTGCTTGCGCACGGCTTCCCCGAACTCGCCTACTCCTGGCGTCACCAAATTCCCGTCCTCGCCGAGGCGGGTTACCACGTGCTGGCGCCCGATCAGCGCGGCTACGGCGGTTCGGACCGTCCGGACGCCGTTGAGGCCTACGACATTCATCAGCTGACGGCCGACCTCGTCGGTCTGCTCGACGACGTCGGCGCGCGGCGCGCCGTCTGGGTCGGGCACGACTGGGGTGCCGCCGTGGTGTGGAACGCCCCGCTGCTGCACCCGGACCGCGTCGCCGCCGTCGCAGCGATGAGCGTGCCGGTGACGCCGCGCTCGCAAGTGGCGCCGACAACGGCGTGGCGCAAGACGTTCGGCGAGAACTTCTTTTACATCCTGTACTTCCAGGAGCCCGGCGTCGCCGACGCCGAATTGAACGCCGACCCCGCTCGAGTGATGCGCCGCATGATGGGCGGCGGCCTGCGCACATCCGATGACCAGGCCGCGGCGCTGCGGATGGTGGCCCCCGGTCCGGAAGGTTTCATCGAGCGGCTGCCGGAACCAAACGGGCTGCCGGGCTGGATAAGCCAGGACGAACTCGACCATTACATCGCCGAGTTCACCCGCACCGGTTTCACCGGCGGCCTGAACTGGTATCGCAATTTCGACCGCAACTGGGAGACCACCGCCGAACTCGACGGAGCGAAGATCTCGGTCCCGTGCATGTTCATCGGCGGGACAGCCGATCCGGTCCTGTCGTTCATAAGCACCGATCGCGCCGTGGACGCGATCTCGGGTCCGTACCAACAGGTGATGATCGACGGCGCCGGGCACTGGCTGCAGCAGGAGCGCCCCGACGAGGTGAACGCGGCCTTACTGGAATTCCTCAACGGATTGGAGCTGCAATGAGCGCGCCCCTGCGTTTCGGTGTCTTCATCACCCCGTTTCACCCCATCGGGCAATCCCCAACCGTGGCACTGGAATACGACATGGAACGGGTCGTCGCCCTGGATCGGCTGGGATTCGACGAGGCGTGGTTCGGCGAGCACCACTCCGGTGGCTACGAGCTGATCGCCTGCCCGGAGGTGTTCATCGCCGCGGCCGCCGAGCGGACCAAACACATCCGGCTGGGCACCGGTGTCGTTTCACTGCCCTACCACCATCCGCTCATGGTCGCCGACCGCTGGGTGCTGCTGGACCACCTGACCCGCGGTCGGGTGATGTTCGGCACCGGCCCAGGCGCGCTGCCCTCGGACGCCTACATGATGGGCATCGACCCGATCGAGCAACGCCGGATGATGCAGGAGTCTCTCGAGGCGATCCTGGCGCTGTTTCGCGCCGCGCCCACCGAACGCATCGACCGTCACTCCGACTGGTTCACCCTGCGAGACGCACAGTTGCACATTCGTCCCTACACCTGGCCCTACCCCGAAATATCCACGGCGGCAATGATTTCTCCGTCGGGGCCGCGACTGGCCGGTGCGCTCGGCACCTCGCTGCTGTCGTTGTCGATGTCGGTACCCGGCGGCTACGCGGCGCTGGAAACCACCTGGGACGTGGTCCGCGAACAGGCCGCGAAGGTGGGCCGGGATGAGCCGGACCGGGCCGGCTGGCGAGTCCTGAGCATCATGCACATCGCCGACAGCCGTGAGCAGGCCATCGACGACTGCACCTACGGCCTGCAGGATTTCGCGAATTACTTTGGCGCCGCTGGGTTTGTGCCGCTGGCCAACAGCGTTGAAGGCACCCAGACGCCACACGAATTCGTCGCCGACTATGCGGCCAAGGGAAACTGCTGCATTGGCACTCCCGAGGACGCCATCGCCCACATCGAGGACCTGCTCGATCGCTCCGGCGGCTTCGGCACCCTCCTGATGCTCGGCCACGACTGGGCCTCCCCGCAAGCGACGTACCACAGCTATGACCTGATGGCGCGCAAAGTGATTCCCCACTTCAAACGACAGCTCGAAGCGTCTCGCTCGTCGCACGACTGGGCGAAGGGCAAGCGCGACCAGTTGATCGGGCGGGCCGGTGAAGCGGTCGTGCAGGCCATCACCGAGCACGTCGACGAGCAGAAAGACGCGGTGCACTGATGCGCGCGGCGGTGCTACGGGACGGCCGCATGGTCTACCGGGACGACGTGCCCGATCCGATACCCGAAGCCGGCCAGGTGCTGGTGGGTGTGCGGGCGTGCGGAATCTGCGGTTCCGACTTGCATTTCGCCGCCCACGGCGCGCAGGTCCTGGAAATGAGCGACCGGGTGGCCGGCGGTTCTGGCGCCATGCACGTCGACCTGAACCACGACATCTTCATGGGTCACGAGTTCAGCGCCGAGGTCCTCGAAGCCGGGCCAGACACCGAGACCCATCCACCGGGCACCCTGGTCACGTCGTTGCCGGTGCTGTTGTCCGCCAAGGGTGTCGAGCCGATCGTCTACAGCAACAGCACCGTCGGTGGCTACGCCGAACGGATGCTGCTTTCGGCGCCGCTGCTGCTGCCCATCCCCAACGGCCTGGACTTCAAACACGCCTCCCTGACCGAGCCAATGGCGGTGGGGCTGCACGCGGTCAACAAGTCCAACATCGCCCCCGGCGAGACGGCCCTGGTGCTCGGCTGCGGCCCGATCGGAATCGCCATCATCGCGGCGCTGCGGGCAAAGGGCATCGAAACCATTGTGGCTTCCGACTTTTCGCCTAAACGCCGCGAGCTGGCCACGGCGATGGGCGCACACCAGGCGCTGGATGCGGCGCAGGGTTCGCCCTTCGACACCGTCAAGCCCGCGGTGGTGTTCGAGGCGGTCGGCGTGCCGGGCATCATCGATGACGTACTCCTTCGGGCGCGGCCCGGCACCCGCCTGGTGGTCGCCGGTGTGTGCATGCAACCCGATACGGTGCATCCGTTCTTTGCGATCGCCAAGGAAATCAACGTCCAATTCGTACTCGCCTACACGCCCGAGGAGTTCGGCGACTCGCTGCGCTCCCTGGCCGAGGGCGACATCGACGTCAGCCCGCTGATCACCGGCGAGGTCGGCCTCGACGCGGTCGGTACGGCTTTCGCCGATCTCGCCGACCCCGAGCGGCACTGCAAGATCCTCGTCACGCCCTAAAGGCTGTCGGTCGGCAGGGGATCTCAAACGCCTTTGCCGTCAACACCACCCAGGGAAAGACTTCCGTTACGGATGTTCGTCTGTGCCTGGCGACGACCACCGCAATCTGCGGTAGCTATAGATACGTCCGCAGGTAGCCCACGTAGCTGCGGCTAAATTCCTGCATCGAGGCGGCCTTCGACGCGATGAGGTCCGCGCCGTGGTACATCTTCGGGACGGTGACGAGCTCGCACGGGACACCGCAAGCTTTTAGCTGCTCGGCGTACCGAACACTCTCTTCGTGGAGAAGGTCGAGATCGCCTGCTCCGATCCACGCCGGAGGCAGGCCGGCCAGGTCCGTGCGCCGCGCTGGTGCCGCGTACTCGGGTGCATCCGACATTCGCGGCTGCCGCCCTAGATAAGCGGTCCAGGCGAACTTGCTCGCCGCCGGTGTCCACATGAACCGGCCGCGTCGGTCGTGGTCCTCACAGAGAGCCGTGCGGTCATCGAGTATCGGGTAAATCAGAACCTGAGCGCGTAGCGGGATTCGCTCATCGTGACTGCGCTGCGCGACAGCGGCGGAGAGGCCGCCACCGGCACTCCCGCCGGCCACGGCGATCCGCTGGGGGTCGATTCCAAGCTCGTCCGCGCTGGCAAGCATCCATCGCAGCACCGCCATGCAGTCATCGAGGGCAGCGGGGAACGGGTGCTCGGGCGCCAACCGGTAGTCGGGTGAGACCACGACCGCCCCGAGTTCACGCGCGAGTCGACCGCTGAACGGCGCCTCGAATTGCGGAGAGCCGAGAATCATCCCACCGCTATGGATCCAGAGCACTGCCGGTCGAGGCGCGTCATGCTCGGCAGGCGTCGTGACAAGCACGCGCACGGCGGGGTCGCCAGCGATACGGCGCTCCGTCACCGTGACGCCTTCCCCCGGCTTGAGGCTCAAGCGAAACACCTTCCGAACGAGCGGGAGCGTCCGCGCGTTCGTTGAACCGGGCAAGAGCGGCAGCAGGGGGCTGCGAAGTTCCGGATCGACGTCCGCGATGGCGTCGCGCATTGCCAGGTAGCGGCGGCCTACGAAAACCGAGGCTCCGAGTCCGGCGAGCGCAGCGACTTTCTTCATGGCTCGATGTAAGCACCAATTACGCGTACAGGGCCCTCTTCTGGCTCAAGAGTGCGCCCTCAGGCTAACGTGCAACCCCTTCAGGCCAGCCTCGGCAGGGAAAACCATCAGAGTGTTCTTTACGCAGTCGGTGCCACCACTTGCTGAAGCATTTGGCGCCGGCGGCGCTCGTCAGGCACCACAGAACCGGCTGTAGCCATATTTCTGTGAGCACCAGATGTCGCCTGCGTACCAATCGGTGAGTTCGGCGGGTTTCTGGGCTAAGTGGAGAACGGTGACACCGTCTGGGGCCACGACGAGCTCGGCCTTCCACGCGGTCTGCTCGTTGATGTTGCCGTCCAGTCCGTCGCCCCAGGCACCGATGCGCTGCTCCAACCTGATCGCGAGACCCAGGCCGTCGCCCTGCGTCCAGCGCATGGTCCACCTCTCGCCGTCGCGGGCGCTGGACCCGAGCAGGATCGTCCCGGTGCCGTCGGGCGCGATCGTCATCGTGCTTAGGTGCCTCTGCCAGTCTCCGACGTAGTCGCCAGGTGACGTCTGCGTCGGCGGGATGTCCGCCGGATCGGCGTTGGCGACCGAGGCACCCGCAATGAGGGCGCCCACTCCTGCTGTGAGCGCCACGATCGAGCGGGCAGTGATTTTCCACATGACGAATGTCCCTTCTGGGGTAGCTCCGGGGTCTGGATGTGCCGTGCCAGGCGCGGGTCGTTAGCCTTACCCGCCTGTGACGGCCATTCGTACAAAGAGTCCGGCAGCCGCCTTGCGTGATCCTTGTGCGATTCTTGCAACGGGCCCCGCCAGTACGAACGGTCGGCAATTCTCGGCTGAAGTGTTCTTAGCCAGTCGGCTACGAGGGTTACTAATGTCAGATTGATGACACGGCGAATTGTGCGGTTAGCTACGACTGCATTGGTGGTAAGCGGTCTGAGTGCGGCCGTTTTAGGGCTGGCCGCTGGTACGGCCCAAGCCGATGGCCCGCACCGCTGGTGCCCGGGGGACCCCAAGAATATGCCCTATGTGGTTAATGGCCTGTTGGATTGGGACTGGAACGTCTGCCACACCTGGTACTCCGCCAACTATGAGCAGGGCAACGTGACTATGCAAGGTCGGCCCATCGCGATTTGGGACGGAGATAATCCCCCGCCGGACGCGATCACACCTCGTGAATGCCCGCCGATAGCGTTCATGTGTCCGTAGTTTCGCTGGACCCCTTCGGCGTGAGCCGCACTTGAAGTCACCGAGTCGCGAACCGGGCTTCATAGGTCTCTCGTAGACGTACTTGGCGAATTGGAACCATCATCGGCTCAAGACTTTCGACAGCTGGCGCGACAAGCAGCTTGCGGACGGCACCGGCGTGTGGCAGGTCGTGAGCGTCCGGTCCTACAGCCCTTGCCGGACGATCCGCCCTTCTGAAATCGTCCCGATAATTGCCGGTTCGGTCTTCGGATCAGCCTCCCGCCGGGGGCTGGGCGATAACGGTGGGCTTGAAACCGTATCGAGGTGCAACAAAAGCGCCGGCGCTGCGCCCCACTCCGCCGGTGGGCGTCATCGGCACCCCACCAACGGCATTCGTGGCACGGTCAACCGCCCCCGCAGCGGTGGCGCCGTTGAGCGCCACGGCCACCGAAGGTGCCGCCGGTGCCGTGCTTGCCCAAGCCGCTGGTACCGACAATCCACCGACGGATGCCGCCTTGCCGACGGCTCCGCCAATCGCGCCGAGCGAGCCCAAGCCCGCGCCCGAAACGGCCGCGGGGACAGCCGCTTCCGCTGCCTTGGCGACGCCCTCGCCCGCAGACTTCGCGGCGGGCATGAACCCCTGCGCAAGGCTCTGGATGTCTTTGAACGAGGTGGTGAAGAGCCGCGTCGGAGAAATCAATCGGATGAAGGCGTCGAAAGGCGTGCTGGCATCCAGTGTTTGCGACCCGGTCAGCCCCTCCAACAGATCACCCAATGGGCCACCCACCACCAGGCCATCGCCTTCAGGGTTCAGGCTGATTCCTCCCAGGGAAAGCGTGGGGTTGCCGGACGACGCGGGATTGTTTGTCGACCCGGCCAGCGCGGACAGCGTCTGGGGCACCGCGTCGAGCCCCTGCGCGCTCTCGCTTCCGGTGGTGCCGGCCGCTTGGGCCACCGCGGCGGCCTGACGAGCCGCGCCGGCCGGGTTGGCAGCAGGCTCGGCCGGCTCGAATGGCGGCAACATTGACGCGGCGGCCGACCCACCGGCGTATCCGTACATCGCGCCGGCGTCCTGAGCCCACATCTCGCCGTATTGGGCCTCGGTAGCCGCAATGGCAGCGATGTTCTGGCCGAGGAAGTTCGTCGCCAGCAACTCCCCCAGCAACGCCCGGTTCGCCGCAATCACCGGCGGTGGCACCGTTTCGGCGAACGCCAGCTCATAGGCAGTCGCCGCCGCCACCGCTTGAGCGGCGACGTGTTCGGCCTTCCCGCCCGTGCCGGATAACCAAGCCACCTGCGGGATAACCGCTGTCAGCATGGCGGAGGCGGCCGGCCCCTGCCATGGTCCATCGGTAAGGCCCGAGATCACCGCCCCGTAGGCGGATGCCGCGGATCGCAACTCGGTGGCCAGGCCGTCCCAGGCCGCGGCGGCGGCTAGCAGCGGACCCGAGCCGGGCCCTGAATAGATCAGCGCGGAATTGATCTCCGGCGGCAACTGCGCGAAATCGAGCATGGTGGCCTCGCCTAACCGACCGCGGCAGAGTTGGCGATTTCCGTGACGGCGTACGAGCCGGCGCTGATGCCAAGCATTGTCGTCAACTGCTCACGGACCAGCGCAGCGTGCGCGCTGATCTCCTGGAAGAGCGCACCGTGCCGGGAAAAATGTTGCGCGGTCAATATCGACACCGCGTCGGCTGCGGCGGGGACCACGCCGGTTGTGGGGATGGCCACCGCCGAACTTCCCTCCCGCAAGGACGCATTGATCACGTGCAACTCGCGGGAAGCGATATCCAGCATTTCCGGCCGCACCATCAAGAACGACATCTCTTCTCAAAACCCTTTCAAATCAATAGCTCTCGACACCCATAGACGTGCCGAGTCGGACGCCTGGACACGTTAGGCCAGTCGTGCCCAGAGACAACAGGCCGAGAGTCGCTAATTCATTGTCGCGAGGGGAACTGTTCACTTAGCTGATCTGAAATGCTGCAACATTTGGAGCTGATATGAAAAGTGCTGAAAACAAATATGATTGGAGACATATATGAACCTATATGAAGGTACTGAGTAGGCCGCTCAGCTTTGCCGGAGGCGCGTTGGACGAGGTGTCCGGCCTCGCCGGAGGGTTCGGAGTCGAACATCCGGTGGTCAGGACGCTGCAGCTGAACCACCAGCAGATGATCTCGTCGGCGACCTTTCATGCGCTGGATGCCTACTGGCGATCCCCGGCTCTTTGCCGGCGGCCGGCGGCTCCGCTGACATGAAATCGCGCTAAAAACTGCCCAACCCAGTGCAATTGGCTACGCTGCTGGCGGGATTCACTGTCGGACCCGTCGCAACTCCGCCCCCGATACCTGGCCCTGGGCTCGGACCCGCCGCTGGTGGTGATAAGCCCCCTACTCCTTCAAATACGCAGTCGCATATCATCATTCGCGTCCGCAAACTGAGCGCCGCCGGCGGCGCGGAGCACTTTATCGACAACATGACGCCGAGTTGATCGCGAGAGGCTTTTGTCAGCCTCGATCGCGGTTGCGATGGCCCACCCCGATTCAGCTGGGGAATCGACCGAGCATGCCGGACCACTGCGCGCCGTTTTCCCTGAATTTTCTACGGTCAGCCATATCAACGGCTATCGTCCCGAATAGATACCGGCCGGCTTGAAGTAGGCAGCATGAACAACCAACAACCAACGCCCATCACACTTGCCATATACCGTGACGTGCGCGTCGGCATGGTGATCGTAACGCTGATGGTATTCGTGGCCATTGTCATCGAACAATTGTCGGCGACCTGCTGGCAATTCGCCCTCAGCGCTTACTATTACACCTCCGCGCACAGCATCCTGATCGCCGCGCTTCTGGCGCTGGGCGCGCTATTCATCATGTACAGGGGCAGCAACGACACCGAGGATGTGTTGTTGAATCTGGCTGGGGTCTCCGCGTTGATGATCGCGATGGTGCCGCAGGGTCCGCTCACGAAAAAGGAACGGTGTGGGCAATATGATCTGCCGGATGGATTCGTGCCCGCAATTCAGCCCAACGTCTGGACGGTCGTTGTCGCGCTGATTGTGGGCTGGTCGGCGATGGCCGTGCTGCACTCCCGCAACCACACTCGGCATAAGAGAAGCCCATTGGGAGCCGTCGCGCTGTTGATTTTCTGGGTGATCATGGCGCTCGGCCTCATCGCCCTTGTCTTTTTCCCGAACCGCTTCTACGCGCATATCCACGGTATCTCCGGCGTCCTGATGCTGTTGTCCTTCATCATCACCGTGTTCTGCGCCGCACTCGTCGTCAGGCAAGAGGACACCGATAAGGCACCGCACAAGGACGGGTATAAGTGGTTCTACTGGATCATCGCCG
>NZ_LZMB01000595.1 GCF_001673555.1 Mycobacterium sp. 1165178.9
CTGGACAACAGCCGGTCCAGCACCGTGTCGCGCACCATCTGCCAGGTCCAGTCGACCAGCTGATCTCGGCGGCGCGCCTCGAATTCCCCCGCCTCGGTGAGGACCCGCCGATGACGTTCGATGGTGTCCCACAATTCCTCGAGGCCGGTTCCCTCGGCCGCACTCATCGTGAGAACCGGTGGCCGCCAGAGGGTTTCACGCGGATGTATCAACCGAATGGCCCCGGACAGCTCGCGCGCCGCCGACCGGGCTTCGGCGAGGTGTTCCCCGTCAGCCTTGTTCACCACGACGATATCGGCCAGCTCGAGCACGCCCTTTTTGATGCCCTGGAGCTGATCGCCACCGCGCGCCAAGGTCAGCAACACGAAGGTGTCGACCATGTTCGCCACTGTCACCTCGGATTGACCGACCCCAACGGTCTCGATCAGGATCACGTCGAAGCCGGCCGCCGCCAGCAGGACCGCCGCTTCGCGGGTGGCCTTGGCCACCCCGCCCAGGGTGCCCGACGTGGGCGACGGCCGAATGTATGCATCCGGATGCATGGCCAGGCGCGCCATCCGGGTCTTGTCGCCCAGGATCGAGCCGCCGGTGCGGGTCGACGACGGGTCGACGGCCAAGACCGCCACTCGATGGCCCAGTTCGATCAGATGCATGCCGAGGGCCTCGATGCTGGTCGACTTGCCCACCCCGGGGATCCCGGTGATGCCGACCCGATACGCGTCACCGGCGTCCGGCGTCAGCTCCAGCAGCAGCTGCTGGGCCTTCTCGCGGTGGTCGGCGCGAGTGGACTCCAGCAGCGTGATGGCCCGTGGCAACGCCGCACGGTCGCCGTTGCGAACCGCGTCGGCCAACCGCTCCACGGAGTCGTTCCGTTCGGAAGCCATTTAGTCGAGCGTGTAACCCAGCCGCTCGGCGAGCTTGTGCAGCAAGCCGATTGCGGCGTCGGCGATCACCGTCCCGGGCGGGAAGATGGCGGCGGCTCCAGCCTCGTACAGCTCGTCGAAGTCGCCCGGCGGAATGACCCCGCCGACCACGATCATGATGTCGGGCCGCCCGACCTCGGCCATCGCCTCACGCAGTGCGGGCACCAGCGTCAGATGGCCGGCAGCCAGCGAGGAAACCCCCACCACGTGCACGTCGTTGTCGGCGGCCTGGCGGGCCACCTCCTCGGGCGTGGAGAACAGCGAACCGACGTCGACGTCGAATCCGATGTCCGCGAAGGCCGTCGCGATCACCTTCTGGCCGCGATCGTGGCCGTCCTGGCCCATCTTCGCGACCAGAATCCGCGGGCGGCGGCCGTCGGCTTCCGCGAACTTCTCGACGAGTTCGGTCGCGGTTGCCATGTTTCCGGCCTTTCCGGCTTCGTCGCGGTAGACCCCGGCGATAGTACGGATCTCCGCCTGGTGTCGGCCATATACCTTCTCGAGCGCGTCGGAGATCTCGCCGACGGTGGCCTTTTGCCGGGCCGCGTCGATGGCCAGGGCCAGCAAGTTGTTGCCCAGCCCATCCGCACCGGCGCGGCCGTGGGCGGCCGCCGCGCGAGACAGTTCCGCCAGCGCGACCTCCACCGCCGACTGGTCACGGCTTTCCCGCAGTTCCCTGAGCTTGGCCAGCTGTTCGGCGCGCACCCGGCTGTTCTCGACCTTGAGGACCTCGACCTCTTGGTCCTCTTCGACCTGGTACTTGTTGATCCCGATCACCGGCTGGATGCCGGAGTCGATGCGGGCCTGGGTGCGCGCGGCCGCCTCCTCGATGCGCAGCTTCGGGATGCCGTCGCTGATGGCCTGCGCCATGCCGCCGTGCTCGGCCACCTCGGCGATGTGGGCGCGGGCCCGCTGCGCGAGCTGATGGGTCAGCCACTCGACGTAATAGGACCCCGCCCACGGGTCGATCGGTCGCGTGGTACCCGACTCCTGCTGCAGCACCAGCTGCGTGTTGCGGGCGATGCGCGCCGAGAAGTCGGTGGGCAACGCGAGCGCCTCGTCGAGCGCGTTGGTGTGCAGCGACTGCGTGTGCCCTTGCGTCGCGGCCATCGCCTCGATGCAGGTGCGGGCGACGTTGTTGAAGGCGTCCTGCGCGGTCAGCGACCAGCCGGAGGTCTGCGAATGTGTGCGCAGCGACAGAGATTTGGCATTCTTGGGCCCGAACGCGGAGACGAGCTCGCTCCACAACAACCGGCCCGCCCGCAGCTTGGCGACTTCCATGAAGAAGTTCATCCCGATGCCCCAAAAGAAGGACAGCCGGGGAGCGAACTTGTCGATGTCCAGGTCGGCGTCCAGGCCGGCCTTGATGTAGTCGACCCCGTCGGCCAGCGTGTAGGCCAACTCCAAATCGGCTGTGGCACCGGCTTCCTGGATGTGGTAGCCCGAGATCGAGATGGAGTTGAACTTCGGCATTTTCGCGCTGGTGTAGGCGAAGATGTCGGAGATGATGCGCATCGACGGCTTGGGCGGATAGATGTAGGTGTTGCGCACCATGAACTCTTTGAGGATGTCGTTCTGAATGGTGCCGGCCAGCTTCTCCGGCGGAACGCCCTGCTCCTCCGCGGCCACCACGTACAGCGCCAGGATCGGCAGCACCGCGCCGTTCATGGTCATCGACACCGACACCGTCGACAGGTCGATGCCGTCGAACAGCTGGCGCATGTCGAGGATGGAATCGATTGCCACACCGGCCATTCCGACATCACCCTGCACCCGGGGATGATCCGAGTCGTAACCGCGGTGGGTGGCCAGGTCGAAGGCCACCGACAGGCCCTTCTGGCCGGCGGCCAGGTTGCGTCGGTAGAAGGCGTTGGACTCCGCGGCGGTGGAGAAACCGGCGTACTGCCGAATCGTCCACGGCTGGTTCACATACATCGTCGGGTAAGGGCCGCGCACGAAGGGGGGTTCACCCGGGAAGCTGTGCAGCGGATACCCGTCGGCCTCTACGGCGGCACGGTCCGCGGCGATGTAGACCGGTTTGACGTCGATGTCTTCCGGTGTCTGCCATTTGAGTTGGTCGGGTGTGTACAGATGCGTGGCCGCGGCCGCGGCCACGTGTTCCTCGACGCCGGCCTCGGTCGCCGGCGTGACGGTCCGCTCGCTGTGCAGCGGCACATCGGCGAAGCTGCCAACCGCAGGTGCAGTGGTCGTCATCTCAACTACGCCCCCAGCCTCGTGAGCAGATCCGACAGAGCTTCGACCGCATTGATTTTCGCGGTCAGAAATTGGTCCGGTTGGTGCTCGGCGTCGGCCACGGCTTTTTCCGGCCCGGCCAGATAGACCCGCGAGATCCCTGCGTCGCGGGCCGCCTGTACAACGCCGGAGGCCTCGTCCTGGTAGCGCCTGTCGGTGCCGCAGATGACCGCCGCCGTCGGGGACCCCGCGTCCGCCACCGCTGACGCGACACCGCCGGGGTCGACCGATCCGGGGTTGATCGCCTCGATGCCACCGGACGCCAACAGGTTGGAGGCGAAGGTTGCGCGGATGTTGTTCTCGGCCAAGGGGCCCAACGGCAGCAACAGAACTTGGGGCCGCGATCCGGTGCGGTCCAGGTACGCGTCCGATCGGTCCCGCAGCGCCTCGAATTCCGCGGCGTAACGCACCAGGTTTCCGGCCGCGAGAGGCGAATACGTCGAGTCGCTCTGCGGCAGAGGAGCTTCGGCGAGGTTGGGGAATTCGTTGACACCGGTGATCGCGGTCCTGCGGTGCGCGATGTCGTCGCTGCGGCGGGCGGCCACCTCGGCGATCTGGCCGGCGATGAAGTCGCGGGCTTTCGTGAATCCGCCGTGCGACTCGATGTGCTGGAAGTGCTCCCAGGCCTGCTCGGCCAGGCGCCGGGTGAGGTCCTCCACGAACCACGATCCACCGGCCGGGTCCAACACGCGACCCACGTGTGACTCTTCGAGCAGCAACAGCTGCGTGTTGCGCGCGATGCGGCGGGCGAAACTGGTTGCTATGCCGGGGAATCCGCCGTCGATCGCCACGTCGAACGGAAACACCAGCAACGAGTCGGCGCCGCCGACACCGGCGCCGAAGGCGGCCAGGGTGCAGCGCAGCATGTTCACCCACGGGTCGCGCTGGGTCATCATCGGCAGCGACGTCTCGGCGTGCACCACGGCCGCACCGGCATCCGGCGCGCCGACAACTTCGGCGACCCGCGCCCAAAGATTGCGCGCTGCGCGGAACTTGGCGATCGTCATGAACTGGTCGTCATCGGCGGCGAACCGGAAGCTGATCTGCCGCAACGCCTCGCCGATCGACAGCCCCGCTTCGGTGAGCACCCGCAGGTAACTCACCGCGGCCGCGACAGCGGCGGCGAGCTCCCACGTCGCGTTGGCACCGAGGTTGTGAAACGCGGGCCCGTCGACGGTGATCGCGCGCACCCCGATGTGACCGGCGGCCCGCTTGGCCACGGCGATCACGTCCTCGATCTTCGGCGCGGGCCGATCACTGTGCGCCGCGCTCAGCGGGTCGCCGCCCAGATCGATCGACAGGGTGGCGCGCTGATCGGGTTCCACCCCGTCCGCCAGGGCAAGCGCCGCGTCGCTGGCCGCCGGGTAATCGGCGCCGGCTTCGAGGATCAGCGGCGCCATGCTCAGGTAGACACCCTCGAGGATCTCCCCCAGCTGATCGGGCGCCACGCCCGATTCCCCGATCCGCAGCACTACCGCGCCGGCACCGTAGCCGAGCGCGTCCAGCACCGCGGAGTTCACGTCCCTGGCCGCGACGCCGGGCGCCGGGGTAGCCGGGAACGCCTCGGCGACCTTCCAGCCGGACTTGACGTCCCGCAACGCGTCGCCGCCGCGCACGAAGGGCCACTCACCCGGCAGCGGCGGTTCTGGCAGCTCGTCGAGCGCGGTGTAGAGCGCGCGTATCGCGACTCCGTCATAGGTCGGGGTCTCCAGCAGCCGCTCGGGCGCGTCCCCCAACTGCTCGGGGTCCTTCCGGGTGCTTTTGGCCAGCACACCGGCGACCGCACTGCGCCAACGCCCGCGAACCTGTTCTAGGTCGGCGAGCTCGGGTACATCAATGGACACCGATTGCTCCCTTTTCCCAGCATTTGGGCTACAGCTCTGGGGATACCACTTAGCTACTGAGGCTAATTGATGACCGCTCGTCGCAGAAAACCGCCGGGTGCGGGGAGCGTTCCGAATTTCCGATGAAACACCACCCCAGGGAAACCGCTTATTCATCTGCGCCCCGTACCCTTGGAAGCCGTGCCGGGCTCCGCCACCAGCAACTTCACCGAAACGCTTCGCGATCTCGGTTGCGCCATCGGCGCCGCGGCGCGAGGCGTGTCCCGGTCGAGGGTTGCCTGGACAGTGGTGGGCATCACAGGGCTGGTGGTGCTCGCCTCGTGGCTGCCGCTCCCCTCGCCCGTGCAGATGCGTGACTGGGCGCAGGCGAGCGGACCGTGGTTTCCACTGGCGTTCTTGGTAGCTCACATCGTCGTGACGGTGGTGCCCATTCCGCGCACGGCGTTCACCCTGGCAGCCGGACTGCTGTTCGGCCCGCTGCTGGGCGTCGCCATCGCGGTGCTCGCCAGCACTGCGAGCGCGATGATCGCGATGGTGCTGGTGCGCGCACTCGGGTGGCGGCTGAGCCGCTTGGTGCGCCACCGATCGATTGACACCGTGGAACAGCGCCTGCGACAACGAGGCTGGCTGGCCATCGTGTCGCTGCGGCTGATTCCCGCGGTGCCGTTCTCGGCGCTCAACTACGCCGCAGGCGCGTCGAGCGTGCGGGTGCTGCCCTACGCCGTGGCGACCCTGGTCGGATTGCTGCCCGGGACCACTGCCGTGGTGGTCCTCGGCGATGCGCTCGCCGGTCACATCAGCGCGCTGCTGTATCTGGTGTCGGCGATCACCAGCGCTCTAGGCCTGACGGGGCTGATCATCGAGATCCGCCACTTCCGTAGGCACCACCGCCGGGCGCACCCTCCCGTCGACGACGAGTACTCCCGCGAACCGGCCGCCATCAGCTGATCACCAACTTCGTTCAGACCGCCGCGCAGTGCGCCAAACACCGGTCTAGTGGAGAGGTGTACGCGATGGAGGTCGCGAGCTAAATTCTCCGTCGCCGAGTTGGTGCGGCCCTGGCTGGACAAGTGGCACCTGACGGCCGTGACCGCGCCGACTACCCCCGCTGCCGGGCTCTCGTAAGCGGCTCCCGCCATCTTCAGGTCGGCTTCAGGCTGACTTCGTACCGTCGCGGCATCGCCCCGGCTCACCTTGGGGGCGCGGTGACCGGTAATGCGGTGCGAGCAGCACGATTTCGCGCCGACCCGGATGAAGAAACTGTCGACAGAGAGGATGGATGGGCCCAGTGAAGATCAAGCAGCTGATCGCTGGTTCGTTGATCGCGGGAAGCCTCGGGGTGGCCGCGGCCGGTATCAGAACCCCGGCGGCGGTGGCGCCGGGTGGAACGGTCCGCCCGGGGGCGGCGGTGCGAGCGGTCCGCCCGGCGGCGGGCGGTCTCTTCTACCCCTACCGCCGCCGGGGTTCTGATACCGGCCGCGGCGTGGCGGGGTGTGGGTGGATAAACAA
>NZ_LZMB01000596.1 GCF_001673555.1 Mycobacterium sp. 1165178.9
CATCGAGGCGACCATGGCGTCGGTCCATGCGTTCAATCTGTGGCTCGACGAGGATTGGGGCTTCGATCGGCCCGATCGCCGGATCATTGCCGCGCCGATCATTTCGTTGGCTGATCCCGCCAGGGCCGTCGAAGAGGTCGAGTTCGTATTGGCGCGCGGCGCCAAGCTGGTGCTGGTCCGGCCGGCGCCGGTGCCCGGCCTGGTCAAGCCGCGGTCGCTGGGCGATCCCAGCCACGACCCGGTGTGGGCCCGGCTGGCCGAGGCGGGGGTGCCGGTGGGATTCCACCTGTCGGACAGCGGTTATCTGCACATCGCGGCGGCCTGGGGCGGCAAGGCGACGTTCGAGGGCTTCGGCGCCAAAGATCCGCTGGATCAGGTGCTCCTCGACGACCGAGCCATCCACGACACGATGGCCTCGATGATCGTGCACGGGGTGTTCACCCGTCATCCGAAACTCAAGGCGGTCAGCATCGAGAACGGCTCGTATTTTGTGCACCGGCTGATCAAGCGACTGAAGAAGGCGGCGAACACCCAGCCCCAGCATTTCCCCGAAGACCCGGTGGAGCAGTTGCGCAACAACGTCTGGATCGCCCCCTACTACGAGGACGATCTGCCGGAACTCGCCGAGGCCATCGGCGTCGACAAGATTCTGTTCGGTTCCGACT
>NZ_LZMB01000597.1 GCF_001673555.1 Mycobacterium sp. 1165178.9
AAATCGGGGTGAATTCGAGGTGCAACTCAGACAGTCCCCGCATCTGCCAGGTCGGGTCGTAGGTGTAGCGCCGGGCGTCCGATGGGCCGTGCTTGGCTTCCGTGATAGCGATGTCCGCCATCCGGTCGAGTATGCGGTTCAACGAGATTCGCCCCTCCGCACGGGCCAGCGGTGCGCCCGGGCACGAATGATTGCCGCGGCCGAAGGCCACATGCTCGCGCACGTTCGGCCGGTCGATTTGGAACTCGTCGGGCCGCTCGAACTTTCGTGCATCCCGGTTGCTCGCACCGGGCAGCAGCATCACCGTGCTGCCCGCCGGGATGTCGACGTCACCGATCGAGGTCGTGGTGCGCGCCATCCGGAAGTGGCACTTGACCGGGCTTTCCATGCGCAGCGTCTCTTCGACGAAATTCGGTATCCGGCTACGGTCTTCGCGGAGCAGCTCCTGCAACTCCGGATTCTCGGCGAGGATGCGGACCCCGAAGCTGAGCAGCTTGGTGGTGGTTTCCTGACCGGCCGCGAACAGAAACGTCGCCAGCCGGACCACGTCGATGACGTCCGGCGTCGAGCCGTCTGGATACTTCGCCTGGGCCAGCTCGGTCAGCACGTCTTCGCGTGGCTGTCGGCGGCGTTCGGTGATGTGGGTGGTGAACTTCTCGT
The DNA here is from genome assembly GCF_001673555.1 of Mycobacterium sp. 1165178.9. Classification (GTDB taxonomy): domain Bacteria; phylum Actinomycetota; class Actinomycetes; order Mycobacteriales; family Mycobacteriaceae; genus Mycobacterium. Next base: position 661 of record NZ_LZMB01000597.1, read on the forward strand.
CGAGGTATTCCAGCGGATTGTGCGCGCGCGTCACCGAGTCGTCCTCGACCCCACCGGAGAACTTGCCGGAGAACACATCCCGAAACTCTTCATGGTCCTCAACGGGAACGCCCAGGAGGTCGGCGATCACCAACCCGGAGAACGGTCGCGCGTATTCGTCGAGGAATTCACAACTGCCGCGTGATAAGAACTCCTCGAGCTGCTCATCGGCGAGTCGCCACATGAAGTCTTCGTTTTCCTTGAGCCGCTTGGGCGTTAGCAGGCGACTGAGCAGACCTCGCGTCCGGGCGTGCTCCGGCGGGTCTTGCGTCACGATGTGTTCGCTCATCGGGATCTGCGAGCGATGCTGTTCGATCAGGCCGCCGATGTCATCACCCTCGGGCTCGAATGGCAACCCCGAGAATGGGCCGGCGACCGAGACACAAGACGAGAACGCAGGATCTTTGTAAACGGCGAGGGCTTCGGAGTGTCCCGTTACCGCCATGACGCCCTGGTCAGGTTGCGGCAGCACTGGGCATCGCGCGCGCAGCTGGTCGAAGTACGGGTAGGGGTCCGGAATCAGGGACAGGTCAGTGAAGAAATCAACCGATTCGAATTCGCTCAACAGGACTCCTAGGCATCCAGGTAACCGCCCCACCAACGTCAACCCGGGCGACGCAACCTCTCCTGCCAATCTAGAGCTGAACAAATATTAGGTCAAGCAGAGCATCCCAGGATCGCGCGATCGAGGTGTGCACAGGACCGCACAGGCTCGGCGAAGGCGAACCGCCTGACGAAGACGTACGGCGAGCAGGGCGCGGAAATCGGGGGATCCTCGGTGCAAAGGCACCCAAGTTGCCCATCGCTTCAAGGAATACGACAGGGGCGATGACCACTACTGCCAGCACAGCATCGTCTGCACACTCAAACAACCGCTGCCGAGCGGCTCAAACGAGATTGCCGCCACGGTCGCGATCGTTCGAAACCGCGACCCTGACGGCAATCTCGTCGAAGGGTGATTCCTAGCCGGCCGGGTATGCGACCGACTTGATCTCGGTGTACTGGTCGAATCCGGCGATGCCGTTCTGGCGTCCCACACCGCTTTCCTTGTAGCCACCGAACGGCGTGTCGGCGCCGTAGGGAGCTCCGCCGTTAACGCCCATGAAGCCGGCCTTGATCCGGCGGGTCACCGACAGCGCCCGCTCGAGAGAGCCCGCGAACACGTTGCCGGCCAGCCCGTACACGCTGTCGTTGGCGATCCGGATCGCGTCTTCCTCGTCTTCGAACGGAATGACCGAGAGCACCGGGCCGAAGATCTCCTCCTGGGCGATGGTCATCTTGTTGTCGACGTTCGTGAAAAGCGTTGGCCGGATGAAATATCCCTTGTCGAAACCGGTTTCCGCACCCGGTCCGCCGACCAGCGCCGTGGCACCCTCTTCGACGCCCTTCTTGATGTAGCCCGTCACGCGGTCGAACTGTCGTTGCGAGATCACCGGCCCACACAGCGTTCCGGGGTCCTGCGGGTCGCCGCACGTGACGTTCTCGTAGATGTTCTTGAGGATCTCCACGCCCTCGTCGTAGCGGGACCGCGGAAGCAGCAGCCGGGTCGGGTTGGCGCAACCCTGGCCGGCGTGCATGCACGGCGCGATGCCGACCATGCACGCAGTCCCGAAGTCGGCGTCCTCCAGCACGATGGTGGCCGACTTGCCGCCGAGTTCCAGGAACAGCCGCTTCATGGTGGCGGCGCCCTTTTCCATGATGCGCTTGCCGACCACCGTGGATCCGGTGAACGAAATCAGGTCGACCTTCGGCGACAGCGTGAGCTCCTCGCCGACGAAGTGGTCCGACGCGGTGACGACGTTGACGACGCCCGCGGGGATGTCGGTCTTTTCGGCGATCAGGCGCCCGAGCCGGTTCGCGTTGAACGGCGTGTTGGGCGCCGGCTTGAGCACCACGGTGTTGCCGGTGCCCAGCGCCTGGCCGAGCTTGTTGAGGGTGACCTCGAACGGGAAGTTCCACGGCACGATCGCGCCGACCACGCCGACCGGCTCGCGCCAGACCTTGCGAGTAGTGAGCGTGCCGGTGAGGCTGATGACCTTATCGCCCAGATCAGTCTCCCAGGCGTACTCGTCGATCAGGCGGGCGGGGTACTTCAGCCCGTCTTCCAGTGGCGCGTCGAGCTGCGGGCCGAACGTGATCGCGCGGGGCGAGCCGACCTCGAGGATGAGCTCCTCGCGCAGCTCGTCGATCTCGGACTCGATGGCCTCGTGCAGCTGCAGCAGGCAGCGCTTGCGCAGCTCCTTGTTGGTCGACCAGTCGGTCTCGTCGAAGGCGCGCCGGGCCGCGTCGATGGCCCGGTGCATGTCCTCCTTCGAGGCGTCCGAGACCTCGCCGAGGGACTCCTCGGTCGCGGGGTTGATGTTGGTGAAGGTACCGGCCTGGCCTTCGACGAGCTTGCCGTCGATCATCATCTTCGGCTCGAAGCGGACCTTTACAGCCTCAGTCATATCTGTCACTCTCTTCTGACTCGGTAGAGGGGCGGCCCGCGGAGCGCTGGTTACCCTACGGGGAGCCTTACTGGAAACTAGCCGATTGGCAAGCGAGGCCTCGGGCGGGGCCGCTTATCGGGGGTCGAACAGCACCGGAACCGACGTCGGTGAACGGAAGACCTGACCGCGGATATGAGGGTCGTCCGCGTCGGGGTCCAGCCGCAGATTCGGCAGCCGGTCCAGCAGAAGGTTGATGGCGGTGCGCATCTCGAGCCGCGCCAGGTGCATGCCCAGACAGACGTGGACGCCATGCCCCCAGCCCAGGTGCGCTCGGGCCTCCCGATGGATGTCGAACCTGTTCGGATCGGGATAGCGGTCGTCCTGCCGGTTGGCCGAACCGAGCATCGGCATCACCGTCGCGCCGGCCGGGATCGCCACGCCTCCGAGTTCGGTGTCGCGAGTCGCCACCCTGGTGATGGTCAACAGCGGTGACTCCCAGCGCACGCCCTCCTCGATCGCCTGGGGCAGCAACGATCGATCCGCGCGGATGGCATCCAGCTGCGCCGGATCCGACAACAGCGCCAGAAGCAGGCTGCCGAGTGCGCGGTAGGTCGTCTCGACGCCCGCCGGCAACAGCAGCCGAAGGAACGAGAAGATCTCCTCGTCCGCAAGCTTTTCCCCGTCGATCTCGGCCGCACCGAGCGCGCTGATCAGATCGTCCTTCGGATTGGCCCGGCGCGCCTCGAGTATCGGCGCGAAGTACTCGCACAGGGCGGCCGAGGCCGCAAGTCCGCGTTCGGGGTTCATGAGCCAGCTCAGCAGCGAGATCGACCATCGCTGGAACTGTGGGTAATCCCTTTCCGGCAGGCCCAGCAGCCCCGCGATGATCTGGCTCGGATAATCGAAGGTGAATTCCTTGACCAGATCGGCCTTGCCATTGGGCGCGAACTTGTCGATCAGGCTGTTCGCCACGCGGCCGACCAACTCGTCCTGCCAGCGCGCCAGCGACTTCTGCGAGAACGCCTTCGATACCAATGAACGCAACCGGCCATGGATCGGCTCGTCCATGCCAAGCATCACGCCTTCACCCAGCACGGGCCCGAATGCGGCGATGACCGCGGCCGAGGAGAATGTCTCGTTGTCGCGCAGCATCTGCTGGATGTCCTCGTGGCGATACACGATGAACATCGGCAGCCCTTCCTCGTGCGGAAGCGCTCCCGACGTCTCGAGTCGCTGCACCGGCTCTTCGCGGCGCAGCCGCGCCAATTCGGTGTACGGGTCCCGCACGTCACCGGATATCGCGTCGTCGAAGGCGCCGAAATCATCTAGGTCGTCGAAAAGCTGTTCCATGCCTATTCCTCATTCCCTTTGCGGCGCTTCGCCGCTAATGCTGCCAACCGTTGCAACACCGGTTGCGGAAGGACTTTCGCGACCACCACCATCGCCCGCTGGCCGGCTGTCAACGGCCACGCCCCATGCCGCATGGACCCCTGTTTGGGTATGCCGAGCATGATGCGCGACATGTGGTGCATTGCGGATGACGGCAGAATCCTGTTGAGCGCCAGAAGCATTGATGAATCCTGGTCCACCCCGCGACGCCGGAACGGCTTGCTGTCAGCCAGCGCCTTGACCACCCCGTCGGCGAACTTTTCCGGCGGCCTCGCCAATCGCATCGCGAACTTGTGGCGGGTGTTCATGGTGGTGTGCAGCCGGGCGTACGGGCCTTCGAAGTTCCGATTGTCGGTCATGCCCGCATCGGTGATGATCTCGGTGTCGTAAAAGCCGGCGACCAAGACGGTGACGCCCAGCCCGAAAGGGGCGATCTCGCACGCCATCGATTCGCCCCACCGCTCCAGCGCCCCCTTCGCCGCGGAGTACGGCGCGGTGACCGGCTGGCCGCGCACCCCGGTCGCGCTGGATACCAGGACGATTCGTCCCTCCCCAGCCGCTCGCATCGACGGCAGCAGGGCCTGAGTCAATGCGACCGGGCCGAGAACGCTAGTGGCAAACATCTGCTGCCACAACGCCGTATCAATCTCCTCCACCATGCCGGCGACGTAGATTCCCGCGTTGTGCACCAGTGCGTACGGTGCGCCCACCGTCTCTTCGATCGCCTTGGCCGCCGCGGCGATGGACGCGCTGTCCGTCAGGTCGAGCTGGACGCCGATCAACCGTTCGTCGTCAGGGGCGGCCAGCCCCTGTTCCTGAATAGCCTGGCGCAGCAGCGGCATTCCTCGGTCGGGAGTGCGCATGGCCGCGACCACGCGCCACCCCTCCCGGTACATCCGCAGGGCCGAGGCGAAGCCCAGTCCGCGGGACGCGCCGGTGATGACGACCGTGCGTGGCTCAGCCATTCTTGCCCTGGGTTGCGCAGGCGCCCTGACCGGGCGGCGGCGGTTGGACGTGTGGCCGACCGTTGGGCTCCCCGCTGGCCCAGGTCGACCAGATTCCGACCGAGTATGGTCCTTGCGCGCCGGCCTTCTCGTAATACCCTTGCGGGTCATATACTTTGGCCTCCGGATAGGGCCAGGGGCAGGCTACCGAAGTGGCGGCGTGGCTGGCCTTGATGGCCCAGAACCAGGCCCCGTAGGCGAAGTAGGACACGTTGATGATGACGAACATCACCAAGAAGGTGCCCAGCACCGGACGCGCCGGGAACAACTTCGCTTTTGCGGCAAGCTTTTCCGCCACCGACTTACCCGTGTCGTCGCGGTAGCACAGGATCGCGGCCGGCACCATCACGAAGCACACCGAGAACGACTCCCAGATCAGCGGGAACTGGAAGGTGGTGCCGGTGAACACCGATCCCCACGGGATCACCTGCGAGTAGATGTACATGCCCCAGTGGACCAGAATGTTTTCCAGGAAGGCATCGAAAATGAACCCGATCACCAGGGTGATCAGGCCCAGGCTGACCAACGGATGCCGCGACACGTAACTCGTGGGCCCGTACTTTGCCTGCAGTCGGCGCAGGATCCAGACCGCTGGGAAATAGGGCCCGAAATAGAACATCACGTAGCCGAAGACCACAAATGGTTCGACCGTCGGCGATAACGACACCAGCGGCCAGGATTCCGGCCAGTGAACGAGATCGGGGTTGTAGACGGCGAACGGTGACCAGTTCATGATCGGGTCCTGCCACACGATCAGCGTGGTACACAGGAACATCAACATCACCGGGCTACCCGGATTGCGGCGCCAGCCCCTGATGAACACGATCAACAGCAGGATCAGTGCCCCGACCGTGGCCCAGTCCAGGAACCCGATGTAGTCCAGCCCGAACGTGAATTTCACCGGGCGGGGCCGCCCAACCACGTTCGGGTTCGCGACGCGAGGGTCAAGGGCCACACGGCAATTGGTGATGAAGAAGAGCGCGAACGCGGCCAGTGCCGCGCCGGCGATCCAACCGCCCCAGCCGCGCTTGTCTTTTCGCTGCGGGACGGCCGGTTCCTCCTGCGCGGCAGGCGGTGTCGTTTGTTCGGTAGACATCGAGTCAGCCCTCCTCTCCGAAGCGATCGACCAGATGCGAGTTGACGCCGTCGGCATCGAGGGTGCGTGCCACCAGATACCCAGCACCCATCCAGGCCCGGCGCGTCCATTTGCCGAACGACACCCGGGTCCCGGGTGCGCCCGAGGCGGCGGGCATCATCTTCACCCGTTCCAGCGCCTCCTTGACGCCGCGCGGGCTCAGCGGATGGGCGTCGGTGAACGCTCGCACGAGCGTCGCGGCGACGTCGCGGTTCACTACGGTCACGCAGAACTCGGGGCGACTGCCGTTGTATTTCTTCGCGTAGCTGTCGAGGAAGTCCTGGCCGATCCGGTTCGCCTCGTCGTATTGGTCGACACCGGTCCAGCCCATGAACGCGTTCCACATGATGGGGTTGACCCATGCGTTCTGCCACGCGGTGGTGGTGAAGCGGGGCGGGTCCCAACCGAGCGCCTCGAGCGCCGGGTTGATGAACACGATGCCGAATCCGAATCCCAGGTGCACGATCGCCTCGGACTTGGCCTCATGGAGCGTCTGGACCGCGGCGTTGATGTCCTGAGCCGTCTGGGCGATCGAAACCTCCGCCACGATGCGAATGCCTTTGCGCCGACAGGCACTTCGCAGGTTCTTCAGGTAGCTCTCGCCTATGAGGCTCTGCTCGACCAGCACCCCGATCTCGGCGAGGCCGCGTTTGGCGATGAGGTCGGCCAAAAAGATCGGCTCATCGGTCATCGATCCTTGGGGAAACGAGAACGTCCACTCGCCCAGCCAATCGTCGGTGCCGGTCACGCTGATCGCGGGCACCTTGAACCGTTCCTCGATCGCTTCTCGCAACGGCACACAGTTATCGGTGATGTTCGGACCGAAGACGACGAGGCAGCCCTCGTCGACCAGTTCGCCATACGCATCGATCACCGCCTTGACCGAACCCTTGGGCAGACCCTCCACCTCGCGATAGATCATCTGCACGGGACGGTCCATCAGGCCCTGGGCGACCGCCTCTTCGAAGATGAGGTCGAAAGTCTGGGTGAAGGAGGCGAATAACTCCTCGGGGAATCCCGGCGGGAGCGTGAAGTCCATCAGATAGCCGACCTTGATCGGCTCTGCGCTGCTCTCGTAGGACATCCGACCTCCCAGGTGACAATTTGCGCGCGCCGATCCAAAAAACCTAATATTTGTTCAGACCATAGCGGGGGTGGTATGCAGCGTCAATCATCGGACCCGCTGGACCCGTCCGGCGCCAGGTAGATCTCGATCATTTCGCCCAGCGCCTTGCCCACCGCCACGTCGTCGGTCAGCGGTCCCGCGATCGCGGCGCGGGCCGCCTCTCGCATGCCCAGGCCCTCGGCGACCAGCCTGCCCGCGGCGATCAGCACCCGCGTCGACGCGACCTCACGCAGCCCCCCGGTTTCCAGCCGGCGGATCGCCTGCCCGAAACGGACCAGCTCCGCCGCGGTGGATCCGTTCACGCCGGCCTCGTGCGCGACGATGCCCTCTTCGATATCGGCGGTGGGGAAATCGAATTCGATGGCGACCATCCGCTGCCGCGTCGAATCCTTCAGATCCTTCAGCACGCTCTGATAGCCGGGGTTGTAGGAGACGACCAGGCCGAATCCCGCCGCCGCGTCCAGCGTGATGCCGAGTCGCTCTATCGGCAGTTGTCGCCGATAGTCGGCAAGCGGATGCAGCACCACGGTGGTGTCCTGCCGGGCTTCCACCACTTCGTCGAGGTAGCAGATCGCTCCCTCACGCACCGCATGGGTCAGCGGGCCGTCGACCCACACGGTCTCGTCTCCGCGCAGCAGATACCGGCCGACCAGGTCCGCGGTGGTGAGGTCGTCATGACACGCGACGGTGATCAGCGGCCGGCCCAGGTCATACGCCATCGCCTCGACGAATCGGGTCTTGCCGCACCCCGTCGGACCCTTCAGGACCAGCGACAGGCCCTGGCGGTAGGCCGCCTTGAAAACGGCCTCTTCGCTGCCGACCGCTTGGTAATAGGGCCGCACTGCTTCCTTTCCGACCGCGTCGGACGGACCGCCGTTGAAGTAAGCAAGCCCGGACTCGGTGGCCATAGCTTCCCTTCTGCTACTTCCGGCCATTGGAGCCTAGCCGGAACAGATGTTTGTTTCAAGTGCCCGGTGGGGCGGTGCCGGCGCCTTCGAGCGCCAACTGTGTTCTGGGACTTGGCATCACCGACACCCTGCGGCGAACCTCCGCCGATCGGAGTGCGGAGCGGAACAGGGGTCCGATGACACCGGCGAGCTGATCGGGTCGCGCGATGGTCGCGTGCGCGGTGCTGCCGAAGACCCGGCGCAGCGATTGCACGTCGGTTCCGGCGCCGATGGTCAGGCACACACAGCCGGTCCCCCGGCGGCGGGCCTCGGTCAGCGCGCGGCGCGCGTCGGCGGCACCGTAGGCCCGCTCGTATCCGTGGTCATAGGCCAGCCCGTCGGAGAGCACCACCAGCAGCCGGCGTGACGTGCCGCCGCGCGCCTCCAGGGTCGCCGAACCGTGGCGGATCGCCGCGCCCAGCCGCGAATACGCGCCTGGTTCCAAACTGTTAAGGCGCCTGATGACCTGGGCGTTCAGCTGGTCGTCGAACCGTTTGACGGGCACCATGGTCACCGCGCGCCGGCCCTGCGAGTAATAGGCGTACAGCGCGACGCGGTCACCGAGATCGTGCAACGCCACGGTCAGGTTGGCGACCGCCGCACGCTGTTGTTCGTGCACCGTGCGCCCGACCGTTCCGGGTTCGGCCGACGAGCCCGACACGTCCAGCAGGAGCAGGACCGAGAGGTCGCGCCGGCGCCGCAGGCTGTCGAGATACACGGCCTCGTCGGGCACCGATCCGGCCCGCACCTCGACCCGGGCTTCAACCGCGGCATCAATGTCGATGTCGTCGCCCTGCGGCTGCCGGTGGCGACGGTGCAGGCCCATGCCGAGCCGCGACAGCGGCCGCCGCACCCCGATGGCGTCGTCGATGGCCTGGGTGGCCGAAGCCTTGATCTGTGGCTCGACCTCACGCACCGTGCACCAGGCCGGCCGATAGCTCTTGCGCGCGACGTCCCATTCCGGATACCGCACACCGTCCGCGGCGGTTTGCCCTTCATGGTCGGCGTCTGCGTCGTCGTCACCGGAGGTCGAGGCGAGTGATGCGACGGCGTAGGCGCCGCGCTTGCCGGAGTTGGTCCGGTGGGTCGGGCTGTCCGCGCCGGGCGGGCCGCCGCCACTCCCGGTCTTACGTGCGGACGACAGCATCTTTTTCAGCCACTTACCGATGAACCCGCCCCCGCCAACCGGGCTGGTAAACAAGTCGGGATCGTCGGAGTCGTCCACCTCGCCGTCGTCGAGTTCCTCGAGCTCCGTTGCGCCGTTGCTCCTTGGCACATGCCCGGGCTTCGCCCCTTCGTCTTGTTTCGCGACTTGGGCGCGCGCGGCAACGACCTTTGCCGCACGGATGACGCCGAACTCCGGTGCCGGGTCCTCGAGCGCCACCCTTGACGCCGCGATCGCGAGGGACGCACGGGGTGAATCGCTGCGATCCGCGATATCACGGTTCGCCAGCGACGCCAAAACACTTGGGAGCAAGGGGGCATTCGCGACAAGCGCGCGGTGGCCTTCGATCGAAAGGTAGCGCTTGGCCAGCTTGCGGTGCCGGACCAGTGCTCCCACGAGATCGGGCTCCAGGCTGCCGGCGGCGATCATCGACGCCTGCACGGCCACGGCCTCGAGTTGCGCGAGCGGACCCGCGGCGGCATCGACGAAAATAGTCTGGCCATCGGTCCACACCGGTTCGCCCCGTGACAGCCCGTCGACCGCGACGGCTCGGCCCGCCAGCGCGGAAGCGAGCATGCCCAGGACCTGCAAGCGGTCGACACGGGCGCCGTCCCCCACGCTCAACCTCCAGATTGTTGACCAAATATCTGTTCCACCGTAAAGTCCGGCAGCACAGCAGTCAATGAATCAGGAGCACACGATGATTGACTTCACCGGCCAGGTCGTGGTGGTGACCGGGGCCGGTCGGGGGCTGGGTCGGCTGTACGCCCTGGACCTGGCCCGCCGCGGCGCCGCCGTGGTGGTCAACGACCTCGGCGGCTCGATGCGCGGCGACGGTTCCGACTCAAAAGTCGCCGACGACGTGGTCGACGAGATCAAGCAGGCCGGCGGCACCGCGATCGCCTCGTACGACTCCGTGGACAACGCGGCGGGCGGCCAGGCGATCATCGATGCCGCGGTGGACGCGTTCGGGCGCCTTGACGCCGTCGTCAGCAATGCCGGCATTTTCGGCAGCGTGCCCTTCGAGGACCTCTCGCACGACGACTGGACGCGGATGCTGCGCGTGCACCTCGACGGCGGCTTTCACCTGTCTTCGCCCGCATATCGCGTGATGAAGAACAACGGGGGCGGACGATTCGTGTTCATCTCGTCGTCCGCCGGGATCTTCGGCCAGCCGATGGAGGCCCACTATGCGGCGGCCAAGGCCGGTCTGGTCGGATTGACGAACGTCATCGCCATCGAAGGCGAACCGCACGGGATACTCGCCAATTCCGTTATGCCCACCGGCTTCTCGCGAATGGTGACCGAGACGGTCGGTGACGAGAAGTTCCTCGCGGAATCCGGCTTCATGCAAGCGATCCGACCGGAGCTCGTCGTGCCGCTGGTGACGTTTTTGGCCAGCGCCGCCTGCACGTTCACTCACCGCAACTATTCCGCGGCCGCCGGCCGCTATGCGCGGGTGTTCGTCGGCCTCACCGAAGGCTGGCTCGCCGACGCCGAGAGCCGGCCAACGGCCGAGGACATCGAGGCGCATCTCGAGCAGATCTCATCGACGGAGAAGTTCATCGTGCCCGCATCGATCTTCGATGAGGTGCTGGAAGTGTGTGACCGACGGGGTGTCAGCCCGATGCCGGCCAACGCCGAGGTCGCATTCCCCGAACCCCTAGGGAGCTGATCTGGATGGGGAATCAGGCCGGGACGCACGCCTCATGCGATCCACCACTCGCGGCGTCGCGCATGGCCGCCAACATCATTGACCAGATATCCGCTCAACCGTAAAGTCCGGCTTGGTCACACGGTTTACGACACTGAGACAGAGGAACGTGGACTTTTCATACCCGGCGGAAGTGGAACAGTTTCGCAGCGAGCTGCGTGACTGGCTGCGGCAGAACCTGACCGACGAACTGGTGGCGGCCCGCCGGCCCACCGGCCGCGACGACGCCGCGTTCGAGATGCTGCGCGCATGGAACGCGACGATGGCCGATGCGGGCTGGGCCGCCGTGTCCTGGCCAGCCGAGTACGGCGGGCGCGGCGCCACGGTGCTCGAACAGCTGGTCTACACCGAAGAGACCACCCGCGCTCGGGCTCCCGTGCCGCTCAACGTGATTGGGCTGAATAACATAGCGCCGGCCATCATGCAGTACGGCACCGAGTCCCAGAAGCTCACCCTGCTCCCCCGCATGATGCGCGCCGACGACATCTGGTGCCAGGGAATGTCGGAGCCCGAGGCGGGGTCCGATCTCGCGGCGCTGCGCACCCGTGCCGTGCGAGACGGTGACGACTTCGTCGTCAACGGCCAGAAGATCTGGACCTCGCTGGGGCATCGGGCCGACTGGTGTCAGCTCTACGTACGCACCGATCCCGACGCGCCCAAGCACAAGGGGATCTCCTGCCTGATCGTCGACATGAAACTACCCGGCATCGAAGTCCGCCCGCTGGTCACTCTCAACGGTGACGCCGACTTCGCCGAGGTGTTCTTTCACGACGTGCGCGTGCCGGCCGACGCGTTGCTGGGTCCGCTCAACGCGGGCTGGCAGGTGGCCACCACGACGCTCAGCCACGAGCGCGCCGGGGCGGCGAGGCTGTACGCGGAGATGCAGGCCCGGCTCGAAGAGCTGGTCAACGACCTTGCCGCCGCCGACAACGGCGCGCTGGACGATCCGGTGACGCTGCGGCACCTCGGCGAAATCGCGGTCCGCATCAAGTATCTCGAGGTCCTGTGCCAGCGGTCGATCTCGGCGACACTGCATGGGGGCGATGCGTTCGGATCCGCCAGCCTCGCCAAGACCGTGTGGGGCGAGATCGGCCAGGACCTGGCGGCACTGGCCTTTGACACTCTCGGCAGCCAGGGCGCAGGCGCGCCGTGGGCGAACTACCGTCTGACGTCGCGGTCGCTGACCATCGCGGGCGGTACCACTCAGATCAACAAGAACATCACCGCGCAACGAGTGCTGGGGCTGCCGCGCAAATGAACCTCGAACTCACCGACGAGCAAGTGGCGCTGCGGGATACAACACGGCGCTTCCTGGCCGAGAAGGCATCGATTTCACAACATGTCCGCGCGCTGCTGGACGATCCGACCGGAACGGACGAGACGGTATGGCGCGGCCTCGCCGATCTCGGAACCACCGGCCTGCTCGTGCCCGAAGAGTACGGCGGCGCCGGCATGACGATGGTCGAGGCCGGCATCGTCGCCGAAGAGCTGGGCGCCGCGCTGCATCCGGGCCCGTGGTTGTCGACCGCCGTGGCCGCCGTGCGGGCGCTGACCCGGCTGGGCGACAACGACATCGCACCGAAGTTGCTACGGGGCATCGCGGACGGCACCACGGTGGCCGCCGTCTGTTTCCCGGGTTCACCGGACGCGTCTGTTTCCGCGAGCCGGCAGGATGACGCGATCGTGTTGCGGGGCGAAATCGCCGCGGTGCCCGACGCCGCGGCCGCCGACGTCCTGCTGGTGGCCGCTGAAGACGCCGATCACACCGCGCTTTTCGCGGTGCGCGCCGGCTCATCCGGGCTTTCGGTGACGGGCGAGCACGCTATCGACCCCACCCGCAAGCGTTTCCGCGTCACGTTCGACACCGCGCCCGCGCAACGACTGGCAGCGGCCTCCGCCGACGACCTGTCCGCGGTGATCGACGACGTACTGATCGCCACCGCGGCCGACGCACTCGGCGCCGCGCGCGCCATTATGGACCTCGCCGTCGAATACGCGAAAAACAGAACACAATTCGGTCAGCTGATCGGCTCCTTCCAGGCCGTCCAGCATTTGTGTGTGGACATGTTCGAGACGGTCGAGCTGGCCCGCAGCGGTGTCATCCACGCGTTGTGGGCCAGCGACGCATACCCCGGAGCCGATAGCCAATCGGGCGAAGAGCGTCACCTCGCAGCGCTGCGGGCCAAGGCGTTCGCCGGGCGGCTGGCCACCGTGGCCGACACCGCCATCCAGGTGTTCGGTGGGATCGGCTACACCTGGGAGCACGATGCTCACCTGTACCTCAAGCGCCTGCTGAGCTGGAGCGCGTTTCTCGGCGGTCCCGATGGCTACCTCACCGAACTCGGTGCGCGCCTTGCCAAGACAGGCCGTCAGTAATGGAGATCGACTACCTGCTCACCGCGACCCCGTCGGCGCGCAAATCGCTCGACCTCAACGCGCCGGTCGACCTCGACGATATCCGCGACTGCCTGCGCATTGCCCTGCAGGCGGCGAACGGGTCGAATGCCCAGGCATGGCGCTGGCTGGTGATCTCGGATCCGGCGCTGCGCACCAAGATCGCCGAGCTGTATCGCCAGGCCTACCTGTTAGGGGTCGGCGGACACCTGATCGCCGGCCTCATGCCCGGGGGAACTCCGGAGAGCCGGGTCATGTCGTCGACGGAGTGGCTGGTCGAGCACATGGCGAGCGTGCCGCTGCTGGTGATCCCTTGCTATGAACCGTATTTGCCGCGCATCGAGGGCGACGAATCGTTTCACCTGGCCACCTTGTATGGCTCGATCTTCCCCCCGGTGTGGAATTTCCAGTTGGCCCTGCACACGCGGGGCTACGGGACGTGCATCACCACCCTGCATCTGCACTACGAAGAGGAAATCCGGGACCTGCTCGGGATTCCGGCGACCTACGTTCAGGGTTGTCTCCTACCGGTGGGCCGTCTGCGTGCGGGCCGCACGTTCTCACCGGCGCGCCGGAGGCCGCTCGAGGAGGTGGTCGCGTGCGACCGCTGGGACGGTCCAGCGCTCTAGAATGAGGCTTTTACGGCTTTGTGCAGCGCCTTCACCGCGCTCAGTCTGATAGCCTCTAACAAAGATTTGGTTCGCTAAGAGAGGACGAATGCGGATGTTCGCCGGCGCGCAGTCGTCCAGATTTGCACACCGCTAACCATGGCGAAGGCCGGGTCACTGCGGGCCAGCAGCACAACTGATTCTCCGACGCGCCGCGCCGAGATCCTGGCCACCGCGGCGTCGTTGATCGCGTCGTCGGGATTGCGGACGTCGCTGCAGGAGATCGCCGATGCCGCAGGCATTCTTCCGGGCAGCCTGTATCACCATTTCGAATCCAAAGAGGCCATCCTCGTCGAGTTGATCCGCCGCTACCAGGACGACCTGGAGAGTATCGGGCGGGCCGCCCAGGCGAGACTGGACGAACCCGACTCCCGCCCGGTCGCCGAACAGATCATCGGACTCGGGTCGGCGATCGCGGACTGCGCGGTCGAACACCGCGCCGCCTTGCAGATGTCGTTCTACGAGGGGCCGAGTACGGACCCGGAGCTGATCAAGCTGACGCAGCAGCGGCCCGTGGCGATTCAAGAGGCGATGCTGCAGACGCTGCGCGCCGCGCGATGGAGCGGTTACATCAAACCCAACATCGACCTTCCCACGTTGGCCGACCGGATCTGCCAAACCATGCTGCAGGTCGGACTCGATGTCATGCGCCACAAGTCCGCCCCCGACCAGGTGGCCCGGCTTCTGTGCCAAATCATCCTGGAAGGTTTGGCAACTCGGCCCCCGGCCGACTCGGCACTGGACCGATCCAAAGCGTTCGCCGCCGCCAGCGACGTCATCGCGACATGGTCCGACGACAGCGACGCGGACCCGAGCGATAAGGCGGCGGCGGTGCGTGCCGTGGCACGGGCCGAATTCGGCCGCCGAGGATACGAGGTAACCACCATCAGGGACATCGCGTCGGCGGCCGGCCTCGGCACCGGCACGGTGTATCGCGTGATCGGGTCCAAGGACGAACTCCTCGCATCGATCATGGAATCGTTCGGCAGGAAGGTCGAGGCGGGCTGGGTCAGCGTCTTGCGCTCGGATTCCACGCCGATCGAAAAGCTGGACGCGTTGAGCTGGGTCAACGTGAATGCGCTCGACCGTTTTTCCGACGAGTTCAGGATCCAGCTGGCCTGGATGCGGCAATCGCCGCCGGACACACCCAACCCCGGCTGGCTCTATGCCACGCGGCTGCGGCAAATGAAAACGCTTCTCTCCGAAGGCATCCGGTCGGGCGAAATAGGTGTCGACGCGCCGTCGACCGCCATGTTGTCCCGCTGTGTCGTGGGCCTGCAGTGGATACCGGAGAACATCCTGCAAGACATCGGCACGCGCGCGGGTCTGGTGCACGCCCGCGACACCGTCCTGCGGGGCGTCGCGGACCGCGGCAAATAGACCTCACTTAACCCGCCCCGGTATTGAACCAAATAACTGTTACCCATACAGTTGAGCAGTTAGAACCGCGTTGGCATTATCCGAGAAGGGGATTTCCATGACCATTGTCGATCGGCTGCGCTACGACGGCAAGCGCGCTCTCGTCGTGGGTGGCGCGACTGGCATGGGCGCCGCGGCGGCCAAGTCAGCGGCCGAACTGGGCGCCGAAGTCATCGTGATGGACTACGCGCCGGTGAAGTACGACGTCGCCAAGTCCATTCAGGTCGACCTGCGCGACACCGCGTCGATCGACGCCGCGATCGAACAGCTGGACGGCCCGATCCACGCCGTGTTCTCCGCCGCCGGTATCGCCGACGGGACCACCGACCTGATGGCGATCAACTTCCTCGGCCACCGGCACCTCATCGAGCGCCTGCTAGAGCGCAACCAGCTTCCGTCGGGCTCGGCGATCTGCTTCATCTCCTCGGTCGCCGGCATGGGCTGGGAGAACGACCTGGAGCTGCTGACCGAGTTCCTGGCGACGCCGGACTTCGCGTCCGCTCAGGAGTGGGTCAAAGCGCACGAAGCCGAAGGCATCATCCACTACGGCTTCTCCAAGAAGGTCGTCAACGCCTACGTCGCGACCCAGGGCTACCCCCTGCTGAAGAAGGGCATTCGGATCAACGCGATCTGCCCGGGTCCCACCGACACCCCGCTGGCCCAGTCCAACGCCGACCTGTGGCTGACCTTCGCCCAGGACTACCGCGACGAGACCGGCTCCAAGGTGCACACCCCGGAGCAGATGGGCGACGTGATGGCGTTCCTGAACAGCGCCGCCGCCTTCGGCATCAACGGCATCACGCTGTTGGTCGACTATGGGCACACGATGGCCTCGCTCACCAATGCCTACCCGCCCG
>NZ_LZMB01000598.1 GCF_001673555.1 Mycobacterium sp. 1165178.9
CCGACAAGACCGCACCGCGGGTCACGATCATCCACCATCCCGACGTGCGCCGCAGCCTGATGACCCAGAAGGCGTACGCCGAGGGCCTGCGGGCGCTCTACATGTACGCCGCAGCGCATCAGGATGACGTTGTGGCGCAACGTGTTTCGGGAGCTGATCCCGAGATGGCGCACCGGATCGACGACCTACTGTTGCCGATCGTCAAGGGGGTGAGCTCGGAGCGCGCCTACGAGGTGCTTACGGAGTCGCTGCAGACGCTGGGCGGTTCGGGCTTCTTGGCCGACTATCCCCTGGAGCAGTACATCCGCGATTCCAAGATCGATTCGCTCTACGAGGGCACCACCGCCATCCAGGCACTCGACTTCTTCTTCCGCAAGATCGTGCGCGACCGGGGTGAGGCCCTGCAGTTCTTGACGACTCAGATCACGGCGACCATCGACAGCTGTGACGAGGCGCTCAAGCCGATCGCCGAGTTGGTGCAGACCGCGTTCGACGACGTGACCGCGATGACGGGCGCGTTGACCGGTTACCTGATGTCCGCGGCGCAGCAGCCGGGCGAGATTTACAAGGTGGGCCTGGGATCTGTGCGCTACCTGCTCGCGGTCGGTGATCTGCTGATTGGGTGGCGACTGTTGGTGCAGGCCGGCGCCGCCACCCGCGCGCTGGCCACCGGCACTGCGCATGACGAAGCGTTCTACCGGGGCAAGATCGCGACCGCGGGGTTCTTCGCCAAGAACATGCTGCCGCAGCTGACCGCGTTGCGCAGCGTCATCGAGGCCATCGACGACGAGATCATGAACGTGGCCGAAGAAGCGTTCTGAGAGCCCACAGCTTAGGCACAGGTTAAACGGGTAAACCATAACGTTGGCTTTAACCGACGAATGGAGAAACGTTGATGTCTGCCAGCTGTCAAGTGCCCCGGCTCGCCCGCTTAGCGGTATTCGCCGTCGCGGGAGCCACCGCATTCTCCCTGTCCGCCTGCGGCTCTTCGAACAATTCCAATGCCCCGTCCACCTCGACCTCAACGTCGACGTCCACCGTCACGTCGACGACCACGTCGCCCACTCCCAATGCCGAAGCGCGCGTCAGCGGTCTGATCGCCTCGGTGGCGGGCAACTCCATTCAGGTCACCAAGGAAGACAATTCAACCGCGTCGGTCAACTTCACCTCGACCACCAAGATCACCGAGGCCGTTCCGGCCGGGCTGCCGGACGTCACCCCGGGCAGCTGCGTCAGCGTCAAGCCCGCGGAGGGGTCGGCACCCGGCCAGGCGGTCACCGCCGCGTCAGTGAAGATCAGCGAGTCCGTCAACGGCGCCTGCCCGAAACCGCCGCAGTCCGGGCCCGGCGGTTCGACCACCACGCAGCCGTCTCTCCCGCCGTCAAATGCGCCCGCGAAACCGGCCTGGGTGCGCGGTTCGGTGGCGTCGGTGTCCGGTAACACCATCAATCTGACCAACACCGACCCCAGCGGCAACACCACGCAAACGACCGTGACGGTCGATGACAAGACCAAATACAGCAAGCAGTCGTCCGCCAACACCGACGCGATCACGCCGGGCAAATGCCTGTCCGCGCGCGGGACTCAGGACAACGGCGGCGCGCTGCAGGCGACGAGCATCAAGCTACGACAGGCCGCCGACGGCAAGTGCGGTAAGCCCAAGCAGCCCGGCCACGGTGGCTGAACCCGGCTCGGGCTGACTGAGATTGCCGTCACTCCTGCCGGGCGCGGCGTGAAAACCGCTCCCGGCGGGGGTAGTTGTTAACGACGGCGAATCTGGGATCGGAGATGAGATCTGTGCCTGCCTTCCTGAAGACCCGGCGGACGCAGATCGCACTCGGCGTAGTCGTTGCTTTCGTCGCGGTGGGCGTGGCGATGTGCGGCTCGCACGACCCGTCGAAGACCAGTGCGCCACCAGCTGGCACCGCTGTCCCGCCGAGCGCGGCTCCCAGCGCAGCGCCGCCGCCGGCGCCACCGCCACCGCCCCTGCCGGTCGGCAAGGACTATGTCGAGGGCATGGTGCAGTCGAATTCGGGTCAGACGATCGCGCTTCGAACGCGCAGCGGCTCCGCGACCGTGGACTACACACCCCAGACCATTGTCATGGACGTCACCCCGGCAAAGCTGGCGGATGTGACGCCGGGCAGCTGCGTGAATGTCAAAGCCACTCCGCAGAGCGCACCAGCCCCCGGAGCGCCGGCGCCCGGCCAACCAGCGCCCGGCCCGGTCACCGCGCAAGCCGTGACGGTCACCCAATCCACCGACGGCAAGTGCCCGCCGCCGGCCGGCTTCTACGGCACCGTGTCCTCGGTGTCGGGCAACACGATCGCGATCAGTGGCTTGGGCCCCGGCGGTCCGGGCGCCTCGACCGACGTGACCGTCGCCGACACGACCTCATACAAGCGGCAGACGCCGTCGAACACCCAGGCGATCACGAACGGCAAATGCATTGGCGCCCAGGGAACTCAGGAGGGTGGCGTCCTGCACGCGACGATGATCAGCGTGGAGGCCTGCCCGCCGATGGGGCACCCACACCCGCACCTGCACCTGCCTCACCTCCCTCACATCCACCTTTAGGCCAGGGACGCGGGAAACCGCAGCGGCGGCGCACGACTAGCGCGAAAGCCTGACTCAGACGGTGAAACCGAGAGCGCGCAGCTGCTCGCGGCCGTCCTCGGTGATCTTGTCCGGACCCCACGGCGGGTTCCACACCCAGTTGATCCGCAGGTCGTCCACCAAGCCGGCCCCCACCAACGCACTGCGTGACTGGTCTTCGATGACATCGGTCAGCGGGCAGGCCGCCGACGTCAGCGTCATATCGATGAGGGCGACGGTTCCGTCGTCGCCCGCCTCGACGTTCAGCCCGTAAACGAGTCCCAGATCGACGACGTTGATGCCGAGTTCGGGGTCGACGACGTCACGCATCGCCTCCTCGAGGTCGGCAAGGAATTCGTCATCCTGCGCGGTGGTGTCGCTCATCTGTTACCTCCTCGAAGTCTGCGCCCTGGCCCGAATAGGCTTTGGCCAAAGCATCTTTGAAAGCCATCCATCCCAGCAGGGCGCATTTCACCCGGGCGGGGTATTTGGCCACCCCGGCGAACGCGATCCCGTCGCCCAGCACGTCCTCATCGCCATCGACGGTGCCGCGCGAGGACACCATTTCGGTGAACGCGGCGATGGTCTTGAGCGCCTCCCCGACGCTTTGACCGATCACCTGTTGGGTGAGCACCGAGGTCGCCGCCTGGCTGATGGAGCAGCCCTGCCCGTCGTAGGACACGTCGGCAACGGTTTCGCCGTCCTCGGACAGCGCGACCCGCAGCGTGACCTCGTCACCGCAGACAGGGTTGACGTGGAACACCTCGGCGCCGAAAGGCTCGCGCAGCCCGCGGTGCTGCGGGTGCTTGTAGTGGTCCAGGATCACGTCCTGATACATCTGCTCGAGACGCAATGTCATTCTCTCCCAAAGAAATCCAGAGCGCGGCGCACGCCGGCCACCAATCGCTCGACCTCCTCGGCGGTGTTGTACACCCCGAACGAAGCCCGGGCGGTGGCCGCCACGCCGAACCGGCGGTGCAGCGGCATGGCGCAGTGGTGACCCACGCGCACCGCGACGCCCTCGTCGTCGAGCACCTGCCCCACGTCGTGGGCGTGCACGCCGTCGACGACGAAAGACACCGGCGAGGCGCGGTGCTCCATGGAGGTCGGGCCGAGGATGCGCACGGCATCGATGTGGGACAGCCCGTCGATGGCCAGGGCCACCAGGTGGTGCTCGTGGGCCTGTACGGCCGCCATGCCGATGGCGCCCAGATAGCGGGTGGCCGCACCCAATCCGACCACCTGCGACGTCATCGGGGTGCCGGCCTCGAACCGCTGCGGCACCTGCGCGTAGGTGGACGCTTCCATGGTCACGGCCTCGATCATCGAGCCGCCGGTCAAGAACGGCGGCAGGGCCGACAGCACCTCGCGGCGTCCGTACAGGACACCGATGCCGTTGGGGCCCAACATCTTATGTCCCGAGAACGCGGCGAAGTCCACGTCGAGCGCGTGGAAGTCGACGGGCTGATGCGGCACCGACTGGCAGGCATCCAGCACGGTCAGCGCGCCCACGGCCCGGGCCCGACTGACCAGCTCGGCCACGGGCGTGACCGCGCCGGTCACGTTCGAATGATGGGTGAAGGCGACGACTTTGACGCGTTCGTCGAGCTCCAACGAATCGAGGTCGATGCGCCCGTCGTCCGTGACGCCGTACCAGCGCAGGTTCGCCCCGGTCCGCCGGGCGAGTTCCTGCCAGGGAACCAGGTTGGCGTGGTGCTCGAGCTCGCTGGTGACGATGACGTCGCCGGGTCCGACCGCACCCTCGAAACGCTTGTCCCCCAGCACATACGACATCAGGTTGAGCGCCTCGGTGGCGTTCTTGGTGAATACGAGCTCGTCGCACTCGGCGCCGACGAACGCAGCCACGTCCGCACGCCCCTGCTCGTAGGCGTCGGTCGCCTCCTCCATCAGCTGGTGCGCGCCGCGGTGCACCGCGCCGTTGGAGGTCAGCACGAACTCCCGCTCGGCGTCGAGTACCTGCAGTGGCCGCTGCGATGTCGCGCCGGAATCCAGGTACGCCAGCGGCTTTCCGCTACGCATCACGCGTTTGAGGATTGGGAAATCGGCGCGGATGGCCGCGACATCCAGGGGTGAGACCGCCGCCGAAGGTGTCGCCATGTCAGGCCCCGGTGGCCGCCGCTTGATGGGGGTCCCTCGCGCTTGCGGGGGAAAAGCGGACGTAGCCGTTCTGCTCGAGCTCGTCGGCCAGCTCCGGGCCCCCGGATTCGGCGATCCGCCCGCCGACGAACACGTGCACGTATTCGGGGTGGATGTAGCGCAGGATGCGGGTGTAGTGCGTGATGAGCAGCACGCCGCCACGCACCGGCTGGCCGGTGCCGTCGTCCCAGCCGGTCTCGGCATAACGGTTGACGCCCTCGCTGACCACCCGCAGCGCGTCGACGTCGAGTCCGGAGTCGGTCTCGTCGAGGATGGCGATCTTGGGCTTGAGCAGTTCGAGCTGCAGGATCTCGTGGCGCTTCTTCTCACCGCCGGAGAAACCCTCGTTGACGCTGCGCTCGGCGAAGGCGGGGTCGATCTCGAGCGAGCCCATCGCTCCCTTGACCTCTTTGACCCAGTGCCGCAACTTCGGGGCCTCACCGCGCACGGCGGTCGCCGCCGAGCGCAGAAAGTTCGACACCGAGACGCCGGGCACCTCGACGGGATACTGCATGGCCAAAAAGATTCCGGCCCGGGCGCGCTCGTCGATGCTCATCGCCAGCACGTCCTGACCATCGAGCGTGATGGAGCCCGAGGTCACCGTGTACTTGGGATGACCGGCGATGGCATAGGACAGCGTCGACTTGCCCGAACCGTTGGGGCCCATCAACGCATGCGTCTCACCGGATTTCACCGTCAGGTCGACACCGTTGAGGATTCCGATCTCGCGCTCGGACTCGGCGGCGTTCGGGTTGACGACGCTGACGTGCAGGTCTTTGATTTCCAGAGTGGTCATGAGGCTGTTGTTTCCGTCTTTTCCGTGATGGCCAGTTCGTGTTCGATGGCTGCGGTCAGGCGTTCCCGAATCTCGGGCACCGCGATCTTGGAGATGATTTCGGCGAAGAAGCCGCGGATCACCAAGCGGCGCGCCTGCTCCTCGGGGATGCCGCGGGAGCGTAGGTAGAACAGTTGTTCGTCGTCGAAACGGCCGGTGGCACTGGCGTGTCCGGCTCCGACGATCTCACCCGTCTCGATCTCCAGGTTGGGCACCGAGTCGGCGCGTGCCCCGTCGGTGAGCACCAGGTTGCGGTTCACCTCGAAGGTGTCGGTGCCGGTGGCGTCGGCGCGGATCAGCACGTCGCCGATCCAGACGGTGCGCGCGTCGGGCAGTGCGGAATCCGGATCGCCTTGCAGCGCACCCTTGTACAACACATTCGACTTGCAATCGGGCTGGGCGTGATCCACCAGCAGCCGCGACTCCAGGTGCTGCCCGTCGTCGGCGAAGTACAGGCCGAGCAGCTCGGCGTCGCCGCCAGGGCCCAGGTACCGCACGTTGGCGGTCAGCCGCACCACGTCGCCGCCGAGCGTGACAGCGACGTGGCGCAGCACCGCGTCTTTACCCAGCTTGGCGTGGTGCATGCTGACGTGCACCGCGTCATCGGCCCAGTCGGCGAGCCACACCACGGTGAGCCGGGCGGCGTCGTCGACGACGAATTCGACGTTGTCGGCCAGGATTCCGCTGCCCCGGTGGTCGATGACGACCACCGCCTCGGCGAGCTCGGAGACCCGGATCTGCAGGTGCCCGTAGGCCACCGCGCCCTGGCCGGGGCCGGTAACGGTGATAGCGATCGGCTCGGC
>NZ_LZMB01000599.1 GCF_001673555.1 Mycobacterium sp. 1165178.9
CACCGTCGCGCCGGCCGCGACATAACCCGCCACCATGACCGGGATCAGCCGGTGGCTGCCCCAGCGGGGCAGCGCCCAGTGGCTCAGCAGCGTGGCCGCCACCGACCCCAGCGGCGCGCCGAACAGCGCCGTTCCGAGGGCCGCGTCGGTAAGGCCGAGCTCGGACTTGACGCTGGGAATATGCGCCGCCCAGGAGGAGAAGACCAGACCGTGCGCGATGAATACGGCGGTGACCGTGACTTTCGCCCGGGGCAACTGTGGTGCGCGCCGATCGTCCGATTGCATGTCGACGGTGGGCGTTCCCTCTGCGGGCGTCTACGAATCAGCCGCGGCTCCGTAAGATGGCCGCGTGGCACGACGCCCCCGCACTATCGGCCCCTCTGCTTCGGACCCGGGCTTCAGCCCGCAACATGCGGTGGAGCTGGTGCGCTCCGCAATCCCACCCGTGCATCCGGCCGGACGACCATTCGTCGGCGCCGGACTGGCGCTGGCGCTCGTCGGACGCAAGCACCGGTGGGTGCGACGAGCGGGTCTGCTGGCCGCCGGTGCCTGCGCGGGGTTCTTCCGTCATCCGCCGCGGGTGCCGCCCACCCGGGCCGGCGCGATCGTCGCACCCGCCGACGGCGAGATCTGCGTGATCGACTTGGCCGCCCCGCCGGCCGAACTGAGCATGGGCGACGCGCCGCTGCCGCGAGTCAGCATCTTCCTGTCGCTGTTGGACGCCCATGTGCAGCGCGCCCCGGTCAGCGGCGAGGTGCTCGCCGTGCAGCACCGCCCGGGCCGATTCGGCTCGGCCGACCTGGCCACAGCGAGCACCGAGAACGAGCGCACCAGCCTGCACCTGCGCACCGCCAGCGGCGCGGACGTCATCGCGGTGCAGGTCGCCGGGTTGCTCGCCCGGCGCATCATCTGCGAGGCGCACGTCGGGGACAAGCTGTCGATCGGTGACACCTACGGCCTGATCCGGTTCGGCTCCAGGCTGGACACCTACCTGCCGGCGGGTTCCGAACCGCTGGTGAAAGTCGGCCAGCGCGCGATCGCCGGCGAAACCGTCTTGGCCGAGCTGCGATGATCAGCAAGCCGCGCGCGCGTCCGGCGGTCAACCTGCAGATCCTGCCGAGCGCCATGACGGTGCTCTCCGTCTGCGCTGGGCTCACGTCGATCCGGTTCGCCCTCGAACACCAGCCCAAGGCCGCGATGGCGCTGATTGCCGCGGCCGCCATCCTGGACGGACTCGACGGGCGAGTGGCCCGCATCCTGGACGCCCAGTCGCGGATGGGCGAAGAGATCGACTCGCTGGCCGACGCGGTGAACTTCGGCGTGACGCCCGCGATCGTGCTGTACGTGACGCTGCTGACCACCTCGCCGGCCGGGTGGGTGGTCATCCTGCTCTATGCGGTCTGCGTGGTGTTGCGGCTCGCGCGATTCAACGCCTTGCAGGACGACGGCACCCAGCCGTC